>CADBEI010000011.1 GCA_902793695.1 uncultured Pseudomonadota bacterium
GATAGAGAAGATTCATCACTTCCTGAATATGAACGTAAGGATTTAGCCGGATTTGATTATAAACAATATATTCTTCCTGATGTGTTCTTTAACGAAGATACGGTTGTAAATCGTGTGATTGAATATTGCGAAAACAATTTCAAAATTGACGAGCGCACGCGCGAAATCTATGATTCATTCTTTTATACCAAAGAAAATATCCGCGAACAACTGATAGAAAAATTGGAAACAATTTACCCTAATAAATAAACAGTATTATATCCTAGTTTGTACTGTCAATCAAAGCGCCGATAGCGTCTTCTTCTTTGTCATCGCCGGTACCGTCAATCAATTCTCCTATATTTTTTGCCGGTGTGACAAACGGAGCGTATTGCGGTGCGCCGGCCGGCGTATCTTTGAGCGTTGTCAGCATAATATCGTGCCATATTTCTGCCGGCAAACTCCCTCCCCCTATTTTATTCATCGGTTTTTCATTATCATTTCCCACCCATACGGCGGCAATATATTTGTTGGTCCAGCCGATAAACCATGCGTCGCGATAGTTTTGGGTGGTACCGGTTTTACCGGCGGCAAATATCGGCAGGCGCGCATTATGTCCGGTTCCATGATTGATTACGGCCTCCAGCATTTTTGTCAGATTGAGCACATCGGCGGCATCCAAAATTCGTGCCGGTTTTTCCTCTTGGCGCAAATAAATCTGTCGTCCGTCATGAGTGGCAACTTCATTGATGGCGTGCGGCCAAACTTCATACCCGCCGTTAGCCAGCGACGCATAGGCTGCTGCCATATCAATAACCTTAACCGTGTTTGTGCCCAAAACCATTGACGGTGTCAGCGATAAATCGGTGGTGATACCCATTTTGTGCGCGTTGGCGGCAATATCCTTAAGATATAATTCTGTAGACAGCCGCACGGTGGCAACATTAAGTGATTGCGCCAAGGCATAAGTCAGAGAAACATCGCCGTAATAGCGCTTGGTGTAGTTTTCAGGTTTCCATTTGCCAACCGTAATCGGGGCATCGGAAATAATGCTTGACGGTGTAAACCCGACTTGCAATGCGGTCAGATATACAAACGGCTTAAAGGACGAGCCGGCCTGACGCCGCGCCTGAGTTACGCGGTTAAACTGACTGCGGTTATAATCAACTCCGCCGACCATGGCTTTGATGGCGCCGGTTTTATCCAATATCACAACGGCTCCTTCGCTGACATTTTTATCTTTGGCCGCCGCTATTTTTTGCCTCAAGATTTTTTCGGCGGTTTCCTGCAATTTCTGGTCAAGCGAAGTCATTACGACAATATCTTCGGTGCGCTCGCCGATAAACTCATTGATTTTATCATACACATATTGTGCAAAATGTTTACCGCCGCCGACACGGTATTCTTGCCCGTTGCCGATAGGCATATCCAGTGCCTGCCTGTATTCTTTATCGGTAATCAGCTTATACTTTTGCATATTTTTCAGCACTACGGCGGCACGTTCCAATGCCTTTTTTCGCTGCAAAATCGGATTATAGCGATTCGGTGCTTTCAACATACCGGCCAAGATGGCTGCTTCGTGCAGATTCAAATCGTATACGCTTTTATTGAAATACCAGTTGGCGGCTGCGTCGGCGCCGTAATTACCGGAGCCGAAATATACGCGATTCAGATACAGCGCCATAATCTGTTCTTTGCTCATCTTTTTTTCAAGCCATAATGCCAACAAAAGTTCCTGCACCTTGCGTCGTACGGTCTTATTCGGAGTTAAGAAAATGTTTTTTGCCACCTGTTGCGTCACCGTTGAGGCACCTTGCGCATAGCGTTTGTGAAAAACATTGGTAAAGGCGGCACGAGCAAAACCGAATGCGTCAAAACCGAAGTGTTTATAAAAGCGGTGGTCTTCAATGGCAATAACGGCATTGGTCAGATTTTTCGGCAGATTGTCCGGATAAATAACCTGCGCATAAATATTGCCGAATTTGGCGATATCGTTACCGTTTTCCGCCATAATCACGGTAGACGGCTGACGAGTGCGCGCCACGGCTTTTTGAATATCCGGCATGGTGATATAGCAATAAAAAATATAGCCACATAGCAACAAAAATAGCGTCAATCCGCTCCAAAAGGCAAATTTGAACAACCGCCATTTCCACGAAGAGCGATGTTTTTTGGTGCCGACTTTTTTCTTTGACTTGGCAGCTGATTGCTTGCGCAAAGCAGTGTTTTGCCGTCCGGGATTTTCGCGTTTTGTTTTGCCGGAAACGGTTTTATTTTTATTATTTTTTACGGTAGTTACAGCCATTTTATCCTCGTTGTTGATTATCGGACATTATGCGCTTCAGAAGTTAAAGAAATCATAAATTTTGGGGTAAAATTTAAAATACTTTGCGCCGCGTATAAAACGGGATTATATTCTTGCCAAGGGAGAAAAAATATGAGTAAAGTTTGCCTTATCGACGGCTCGGGATATATTTTCAGAGCATTCTATGCCTTGCCGACTATGACGGCGCCGGATGGTACGCCCGTAAATGCCGTTTATGGTTTTGTTACAATGTTTATGCGGCTTTTGAAAAATATTCCGTGCGACTATTGTGTGGTGTTGTTTGATGCTAAACGGCAGAATTTTCGCAACGATTATTTTGCCGATTATAAGGCGAACCGCGCCGAAATCCCCGAACTTTTGATTCCGCAATTTGACTTGATTCATCAGGCGGTGGAATTGATGGGATTGCCTTATGTTGCACAAGAAGGTTATGAAGCCGATGATTTAATCGCGACCTATGCCAAGCAGGCACTCGATTCGGGCAAAGAAGCTGTGGTGGTTTCGGCGGATAAGGATTTGATGCAGCTGATTAAAGACGGCGTGTCGTATTATGACGGAATGAAAGATAAGTTTTTTACGCCCGAGGATGTTAAGGAAAAATTCGGGGTTTATCCCGACAAAGTGGTTGATGTACAAGCACTTTCCGGCGATAAAATCGATAATATTCCGGGGGTGCCGGGAATCGGTCCGAAAACCGCTGCCGAATTGGTAAATGAATACGGCTCACTGCAAGGAGTGCTTGACAATGCCGATAAAATCAAGCAGCAAAAACGCCGCGAATTGCTGATTTCTCATCGTGACGATGCCGAAGTTTCGCTTAAATTGGTCACGCTGAAAAATGATGTGCCGGTAGAACATGGGTTGGAAGAATTTAAATGCAAAGCCCCGAAAAATGATGATTTAATGGCTTTTATAGATAAATACGGTTTTAAGAGTATTCGCCCGAAAATTGAAAAGTGGGTTGAGGAGCGCTGTGCGACAACGGGGAATATTGCCGAACCCGTGAAGCAAACACCGATTCGGCAAACGCACTATGAAAAAACAGAAAACCGTTCACAACTCGAAGACCTGTATAAAAAAATCAAAAACGCCGGACAAGTTGCGTTTCAAATTATGTATGACGGCAAAGACGTGGTTGGAATCAGTCTCAGTCCCGAAGCTTATGCGGCATATTATTTACCGATACCGCAACAGTTTTCCGGTGGTGATTTGTTTGCATTTGAAGCAGCGCGACAGCCTGATATTGATTTTGCTACCGTTTGCAAATTTTTGCGGACGATTATGAATGATAAAGATATTTTAAAAATTGCGGTTGATATCAAAACTCAATGGCATTTCATGAATACTTTTTGCGGAGAAAGGCTTGACCTGTGGCCGTATGATGACTTGGCGATTATGTCGTATGATTTGGACAGCTCGACACACGAACACACGTTGCCGGTACTTTCCGAAATGTTTTTGGATAAGCCGCTCCCGACGCCGAAAGCTGCCTCTGCGCGTGATAAAATTGATTTTATGTCGCCGGAATACGGGGATTATGTGTTTGTCGCATCTGACTGTATTGCGCGACTTTACCCGTTGCTGAAAGGGCGAATTTTTACTGAAAAGAAAAGCTACGTTTATGAAAATCTTGACCGTAGTTTGGCCGCGGTTTTGCTTGATATGGAAGAAGCCGGAATAACGATAAACGGTGCGGCGCTGCACGATTTGGATGTTGAGTTTGAAATGCAGATGGCGGCGATTGAAAAAGAGATTTATGTCTTGGCGGGAGAAGAATTTAATATTAATTCGCCGGTGCAAATCGGGCATATTTTGTTTGAAAAAATGGGGCTGAAAGGCAAAAAAACCGCAACCGGACGCTATAATACCGGCGCTGAAGTGTTGGAACAACTGGCAGAAGAATATGAGATTGCCGCCAAGATTTTGAAGTGGCGCACTTATGCCAAGTTGAAATCAACGTATACCACCTCGTTATTGGAAGCGCGCGATTCGCAAAACCGTGTGCACACGACATTTGCGCAAACGGTAGTTAATACCGGCCGGCTGGCGTCGTCCAATCCCAATTTGCAGAATATCCCGAATCGCACCGATATCGGACGCAAGATTCGCGCTTGTTTTGTGGCTAAAAAAGGTTATAAACTTGTGGCGGCCGATTACAGCCAAATGGAATTGCGATTGATGGCTTCGGTGGCCGATGTAAAAGCCTTAAAAGAGGCATTTGCCGCCGGCATGGATATTCATGCGGCAACGGCAGCACGGGTTTTCGGATTGGCACCGGATAAAGTGGACCGCGAGCATCGCAGCCGTGCCAAAGCCATTAATTTTGGTATAATTTACGGCATATCGCAGTTCGGACTGGCCAAACAAATCAATGTTTCGCACGATATGGCAAAACAATACATAGATTCGTATTTTGCAATTATGCCGGAAATTAAGGATTTTATGGATAAAACCATAGCTTTTGCTCGTCGTCACGGCTATGTGGAAACGCCGTTCGGCCGCAAATGTGCGGTGGCTGGTATAAACGACCAAAATCATCGCATATCTTCATTTGCCGAGCGTGCGGCAATAAACGCGCCGATTCAGGGTGGAGCCGCCGATATTGTTAAATTGGCAATGCAACGGATAGCGCGCATTTTAAAAGAACGCGGATTGGATGCCAGAATTTTGTTGCAAGTTCACGATGAATTGGTGGTAGAAGCACGGGAAGATATTGTACCGCAAGTTGCCGAAATTTTGCAAAATGTGATGGAAAATGCGGTAGATACGGCCGTTAAAATGGTGGCGGAAGTCGGTTTCGGCGATAATTGGAACGATGCCCATTAAAACAGATTCGCAAAAAAAATATGTAAAAAACGGAAAATGTAACAAAAAATTCATACAAAACATATAAAAATATGCTATAATGCAAAATGTATATATACGTTTAAAAGGAGAAAAACAATGCGCATTAACAAAAATATGCCCCGATACATATTGGGCATCGTGACGGCGGCACTTTGGTGTTTCTCGTTGGTATTACCGGCAAAAGCGGATATCTGCTTTTTACCGACCGGTATATGCGAACAGGGAGCACAAATGAAAGAGGCCCAAGAAAAGACGTGTGCGGAATATGTCAGAGAGGGTATTTACTATGATAGTGAACAGCCTAATATGAACTGTTCTTTAACCCATATTGACGGTTGCTATGAATGTACGGCACTGTCATGCGAGGAACGCGGTTATAAACTCGGTCCTACCAATAGTAAAAATGAATGGCCATCTGGATATACTTCGGAAAACTGGGATTGTTTCTGGTGTTCCGAAGGTGGCAAATACAGATGGATATGTACACCGAAATTTTACTGTGGCAGAGGTATTATCAAAAATGATGCCAATTGTGCCGAAGGATACGAGTGGGTAGCCGTTCCGGACTATGGTAAACAAGGTGATGATGCCTGCGGTGAATGTCGACAGAAAGTATGTCCGGAGAATACGGTTATGACACCTCCGGTCGGTTGTTATGAGTGTGCAACTGTTGTCGATTTGGGCGACGGACGCGTTTGCTACAAATGTCACTCCATGGCTACAGGTTGGGTAACGGCAGCTCAAAGAGATGCACAATATGACAATACGTGTTTTGAGTTTTCTACCAAACCGGCGGCCGATTCTACCGTATGTTATTTTCCGGAAGAGATAGACTGTGGTGCTGACCAGTATAAAACCGAAACAACTATCAACGGTAAAAAGATGTGCAAATGCTATAACTACACATACGAGTTTAGATTGAGAAACCCGAGTGAGAGCAATGTAGTATTGGCGGCGAACGGTCAATCCAAACTTGTGAGTGTAATCTCTCAACGTTGCGGAGAAGGTTGCGAAGATTGGCCGTATACGGAGACGGTTATCTTGGGTGACGGCAAATTGGGTGTAGGACAAATGAATAACGGTAATACTTTAAAAATAGACGGTCCGATAAACAAGAGCCAGACCACCGACTTAAATTACAGAATTAAGCTGACGCAGACTTGGGGTGACGAAGCTACGATTAAAGAGCTTTACATCAATGTAAGCGTTGAGCACGACACCTGTCCGGAAAATGCTCCGCAGTTTACGGATGCTTGTCCGGCCGGCTGGAAGGCTAAGAACGACGCTACGTCGGTAACCGGTGAAAAATGTTATAAATGTTATAATGATACCTGCGACAGCGGATTTACCAACATTTCGCCTAAAACCGATTGCCAGACCAGTATGTCGCAAGGAAGAGGTAACTACACAGTCAAAACCACCGAATATGGCAGCACCTGTTGTGAACCAAAACCGGATGATTGTCCGCTTGATTATACCAAGGTGGTACCATCTGATGGAGGAGCATACTATACCACACCAACCGAATTCGGCTCTACCTGCTATAAAGCGAAACCGGATGATTGTCCGGGGGGATACACCAATAAGGGCTTAAACGGCAGTTGTCCGACAGACGGCCACTATGATGAAGCACGTACTGATTTCGGCAGCCTTTGCTGCAAGAAGAAATCCGATGATTGTCCGAGCGGACAGGAGAAGAGCTGTTCTTGCGGTGTCGCTTCAAACGGCGATAAGACTCCGTTCGGCACACAATGCTACTATTGTAAACCGTGCTGTGAAGTCGGTTCCAACGCGGTCTACGATATCCCTGGTTTGTGGGGTTCAAAGTGCCTAGAGGATACGGATTGCCAATCGTCTTCCGATTACTCGTTAATCTGTGTAAACAAAGACGAATATGGTTGCGGCGAATGTAAAGAGTGCGGCCATGATGATTGGGCAAATAGTACGTTATACGATTGTAAGGATAAAGCAAGACGTGATGCCAAGGCCTTTGATTGGTATTACATCAGAGCCAACTCCGGTGAATCTTGCGACAAGATGATTGGTGATAACTGCATGAAGAAAGATCCGCATCAAACATCAGCATGTACAGGTACCCAATATCCTGACGTAACTCACGATTCTAAGGATGACCCTTATGTATTCTATCAGTGTACTGATGCGTATGACGGTGCCGAGGCTGCCGAATGTACGGCGAGCGGTGAGTGCCTCTTAGCTTCGAGCGTAGATTCGGTAGGTGACGGATGGTATGGTGAGGTATGCCGCAACGATAATGATTGCTTTGAAAGCGGAGACTTCCCGTTGTATTGCTTCGAAGGCAAATGCTTGGAGTGCGATAAATACGACACTTGTGAAGCACTTGCCGATGATGATAGCAGATTCAGAGCAAAGTATGGCAATGTCAGCCAATTAACCTTGGCCAGTGAAACAAGCTCCGGAAACATTCGTTACGCCGGTGATACCTATACATTGCAAGAAATTAAAGATGGCTACAAACGGCGTTTCTTCTGCACAAATGGGGGTGAATGCTCACAATGTACCAGTGATGGTTATTGCAAAATAACGGATACGGAATTTTACATCTGTAGGGGACAAAAAACAGACAGTAATCCGTATAAATGTCCTTGCTACAGAGTGATCAAGAATTCTGACGGAACCTACACGGAGACTACCACAAAGAAGGAGTGGTGTCCTTAAGGCACTAGATTATTAAAACAAAAAAGCGGGGTGGATTTATCCCCGCTTTTTTATTTTAGGCAACGTCATACCTCTCGCAGCGCGGCGCGTCTGCGAGTCAAGGTATCTGGCCTTTTGGCACATAGTGCCACTTCCGATTAAAAATTAGCGCTGCGCAAAGATAAGTTCCCTTGACAAAGTGACGCACAGCGCACTTTGAGGGATGACAATATTTCTGGCGGGGTGGATTTATCCCCGCTTTTTTATTATTGGTTGCATATTAAATATTATTGTGTTATACAACAAAAACCAAAGGAAAAAGTATGGCAGAAGATGATAAATATAAAAAGTGTCCGGAGTATTGTCCGTTTTTGAAAGCTAACAACACGTTTTGCGAGTTGTTTCGCCGTCCGTTGCAGCTGACTCACGGGCTGTCTCTGAAATGCGAAGAATGTAAAAATCCGGACCAGCGTAAGAGTTCGTATAAGGCACTCGGTCTTTCTGTTGACGACCGCGAGCAAATATGGCAGAAAGCAATTCTGAAATATAACGAAATCGAACTCGGCAAAAAGCGCGAAGAAGAAGGTGTGCGCAAAAAATTCGCTGCTTTTTTGGAAGATAAATACGGCGCTCGTCCGCCGCTCGAAGGTAATACTTTTTTGAAAAATTTAATCATCAATCTGTATATGGTGCTTGACGCTACCGAGCGCAATATGATGATGTCAATTTTGAACGGACGCAACGGAGATAAATTGATTGAAGCTATTGACCGCGTACCGAAAGACGAGAATTTGTTGCGCAATTTCCGTCGCGAACTTGATGAACATTTCAAAGATCATCAGCTCGAAATCAAACGCGAACAATATCAAAACACAACTGTTAACCAACGCATGTAATTTCTGTTGCTTTTTTGTCAAATAATGCTATAATGGACTCAATTTAGAGGAGAACAACTTATGGCAACCGAGACTTTATTAACCAGAACCAGAGATAATTGCGTTATTGCATTTACCATTACTTTCGGTAATGAGGCGGAAAAACGTCGCTTGAAGCACGAATGCGAAAATCTGTGTCAAAACCTGAATTACAGGGACTTTAACAGCAATATGTTGCGTTCGTCGGCAATAACGTTTGATGCGGATAATACCAATTTTTTGCATAGGGAAATCTCCGGTTATCATTATACCAAAGATCGGGCGCATTTTGCTAACGGAATGCGCGATAATCCGCCGGCGCAGGCAAATACCCTTTCCCTCTCCTATCAGATGGATGACGCGTTCTTTCCGGAAGTTATCAAAAATCTCGGCTTCAAAATTATGCCGAATGATAAAGTCTATGATATGCATTACAATGAGGCAACCGGACAATTTGAGGCGCAGAATTTTGTAAAGACTACCGCTACGATTAATTCCGGCAAAAGGGAGCTGGAAATCGTGCGTAATCATTTTCGCTTTGCCCCGAATGATTATCTTCGCTTGCAACAGTTACAAGCGGATTTTGCTCGTGCCAAAGCCGGCAATCCGCGGCTTACCGAATATGATTTTGCTCGCAATAGTTTAAGTGAGCGGCGTGACCGCGCCCTCTTCGGTTTTTATGCGCAGAAAAAAGAAAACGTCGACAATCTCTCCACCACTATTGCGCACGAATTGAAACACGTTAAAAATGCCGTGTTTGACGCCGGTCTAACCCTTAAGGCAAACAATAAGCGACTGAGTGTCGATAATTACTATCGTGTGGCTGTGGAAGACGAGCGCAGTGCTTATTTGGAAGAATTGGTGCAAAACATCAACACTTATCTGCAACGCGGAGATTATGATGATTTTTCAATGTTTTATGTAAATAACCACGAAGTTGTTACCGCACTGAAAAGATTAAGAACACCGGCCGAGCGTTTGGCTTATGTGCAGAATTGGCCGCAGTTGGTGGCGGATAAAATGCAAGATTTTGAGGAGCATCATCGCCATACGTATGATTATTTGCCGGATAATGTCAGACCGCAAGAACAGGATAATGACGCCGACGGCGATAATAAGTTGCGGCAGTTTTTGCAAACCACAAAATCATATGTAAAGCAGGCTCCGCTGAATGCGCCGGAAGACGTCGACGGCTCGGAGTTCAGAAAGTTGCGCTCGCTGTTTTATAATTACCGGATTTACAATCCGGCTACGCATCGTATGGAAACGGTAAATCTGGCACAATATATCACGCCGGCGCTTGAAGTAAACATCGACAATCGCATTCGCGACGAGATTATCAGCCCGCAACAAGCGCGTTTAAATGCCCGCTTACAAGAATTTGCGGCGCAAAAAGCCCGCGGCGAGATAAATCCGATGTTGATTGAACCGGCAAAATCCATAATGCGCGGCGGAGCTTGCAGTAGCGCCTTTATAAATGAAATCGATAATTTCCGCATTGCAACATTGTATGAGGCTGAACAAAATGCCCCTGCTCCAACCCCTACTCCGACACCGAATTCCCACGCCGATTGGAGCAACAATTTGCAGACATATTGGCAAGGTGTTGAGGGATATCGCGAAATTGCCAAGACCGATAGCGAATACAAATTTAAAATTAACGAAGCCACAGTACGCTATACTTCCAAAAAAGACGTGCAGGTCAGCCCGAATGCCGATTATGAATTGTATGTCAAATTGTTGCGCGAACCGAGCAATCACGACGCACCGGTCGAATTTTTGGATACCCTGAGCCACGAACAGGCGCTTATGCTGTATGTGGCATGCGTCAATAACGGTCGCACCATGCGCGGTGCCGTGCCGACTGATTTATCCGGTATCGACCGGTTGCGTGGAATTTCGGCGGCGGAGATGAATAAATTTCACTACCGGATGCAAAGCGGTTCTACCCGTCGGCAACAGGAGCGGCAAAATTTGCCTGCGGATGAATCTGCTACACGACAACAATCTGCAAGTGCGTTACTCGCAAAATCAAAAATACAACAAAACATCCGCTGAAAAACGACCTCAATAAATGAGCAAGGAGGTTGCAATTTTACAAAAAATGAGTTACGGTGCTTAAAAATTGTAAAAACCGCCGTAGAGTCAAAAAATTGGCCTTATTTTTGATTGTAAGTTTAGAGGTGCAGTATGGATAATAAAACAATATATGCTTTGTCAACGCTGTTCGGAAAATCCGGGATTGCAGTAATTCGCGTTTCCGGGAAAGTGGCTTTTTCCGTTTTTGATAAAATGACGCGTTTACCGGCATCCGACGTGGCTGACCGCAAAATGCATCATGTGCAAATTTTCAACAGTGTTTCACATGAAACATTGGATGATTGTTTGATTGCCGGCTTTAAGGCGCCTAACTCGTTTACCGGTGAAGATACGGTTGAAATTAATTGCCACGGCTCCAAGGCAGTAATCCGTAGCATACTTGAGGCGCTATCTGCCCTCCCCGACTTTCGTTTGGCTGAAGCCGGAGAGTTTTCACGCCGCGCTTTCTATAATGGCAAGATGGATCTAACCGAGGCTGACGGCTTGGCCGATTTAATTGATGCCGAAACCAAAATACAGCAAAAAACAGCGTTACGTCAAATGGGCGGAACACTGTTCAATCTTTATGAATCGTGGCGCGAGGAATTGGTGGCAATGCAAGCGTATCTGGAGGCATTCATTGATTTTCCGGATGAAGAAATTCCGCAGGACACTGTTTTTAAAATAGAAAACACTGTATTTAAATTAATAGAGGCAATTTCCAAGCATATTAACGATAATAAAATTGAAGAACGCTTGCGTGACGGTTTTCAGGTGGTTATTTCCGGCCCGACCAATGCCGGTAAATCGAGTCTGATTAACGCCATAGTTAAACGCAACGTAGCCATTGTATCCGACATTGCCGGTACTACTCGTGATGTTATTGATGCTTATGTTGACATTAATGGTTTTCCGGTTATATTTTCCGATACGGCAGGTTTGCGGGATTCGGAAGATGCTATTGAGCGGATAGGCGTAAATTTGGCGCGTGAAAAAATTGCAAATGCCGACTTCAATATCTTTTTGTTTGATGCCGAAAATACCGAGCCGGAAATATTTTCTGACTACACCGAAAACAGTGAAAACTTTTTGTTGGCAGCAAATAAGTCGGATAAGCTTTCTGCCGACCGCAAAAAAGAATTGCTGGATAAGGGGTGTGTACTTATTTCTGCCAAGAATAATGAAAATATTGCCGCAATTACAAACAGATTGGCAACATATTTTGAATCAATTTATCAACAAAGTTCTGCCTCTTTGATGACGCGTCATCGCTACAAAGAAGCGTTGTCGGAATGTTTGGAAAATTTACGGTGTTTTAATTTGCAAAAAGAAGTAGAATTGGCAGCAGAAGATATTCGTCTGGCTTGCCGCGCCATCGGTAAAATAACCGGTCGCGTTGAAGTCGATGAAATCCTTGATAAAATTTTCAGCAGTTTTTGTATTGGAAAATAACACTGTATTTAAATAAATTGAATCAATATTTGAAGAAAAACCAATAAGATTCTGATTTGACTCAATTTGTTGAACGCTGTATTTAAAGATAAAGTTTTATTTTCAGAAGTCCGTTTCTGAAAACACTAAAATCGGCGCTTGCTTTTTTGTATTAAATGTGTATTATGGCGCAAACGAGGTAAATGATGAATAAAGAATTTGATGTAATTGTTGTCGGTGGCGGTCATGCCGGCTGTGAAGCTGCGGCTGCCTCAGCGCGTATGGGGGCGAAAACCCTGCTGATTACGCATAAAATCGATAAAATCGGCGAAATGTCTTGCAATCCGGCTATAGGTGGTCTTGGCAAGGGACATTTAGTGCGTGAAATAGATGCGCTTGACGGATTAATGGCAAGAGTTATTGATAAAGCCGGCATTCAATTCAGAATGTTAAACTTATCGAAAGGGCCGGCGGTCCGTGGTCCGCGGGCACAAGCCGACCGTAAACTCTATAAAAAGTTTATGTTAGAAGAATTGCGCAAAATCAATAACTTATCGATATTAGAGGCGGCGGTGGAAGGGTTGATTATAGCCGACAAACGCATAAACGGTGTAATTTTGGCTGATGGCAAAGAAATTTTCTCCGCTGCTGTGGTCTTAACAACCGGAACGTTTTTGAACGGCATAATGTTTACCGGCCATCAAACCACAGAGGGAGGACGTGTCGGAGACGAGTCTTGCCGTGGTATAACACCGTATTTAAAACAGGCCGGATTGACTTTAGGTCGCTTAAAAACCGGTACTCCGGCACGCCTTAACGGTAAGACTATAAATTGGGATATTTTGGAGCGGCAAGCCGGAGATGAAGTGCCACAAGCATTTTCGTTTTTGACCGACGAAATAACGAATCCGCAGATTGAGTGTGGTATTACCTATACAAATGAATCAACACATAAAATTATTCGCGAAAACTTTTCAAAATGCGCACTTTTTTCCGGATTGATTACCGGACGCGGCCCACGCTATTGCCCGAGTATTGAGGACAAACTGGTGCGCTTTGCCGACCGAACCTCACACCAAATCTTTTTGGAGCCGGAGGGTTATGATACTGATGTAGTCTATCCTAACGGAATTTCAACATCATTGCCGGCTGATGTACAAGATGCTTTTATTCATACAATGAAAGGTTTGGAAAGTGTGGAAATCCTCCGCTATGCCTACGCCATTGAATATGATTATGTTGACCCGCGAGAGCTCGATCATTGTTTACAAACCAAAAAGGTGGGCGGGTTGTATTTGGCCGGACAAATAAACGGCACAACCGGTTATGAAGAAGCTGCGGCACAAGGTTTGTTGGCCGGAATTAATGCCGCTCTGAAAGCGCAGGGTGACGAACGGGAATTTTATGTTGACCGCAGTCAGGGATACCTTGGTGTTATGGTTGATGATTTGATAACAAAAGGTGTAGATGAGCCGTATCGAATGTTTACTTCTCGTTCGGAATATCGCTTGTTGCTGCGCGCGGATAATGCCGATATACGGCTGACCGAGTTGGGACACGAAATCGGATGCGTCAGTGAAGAAAGATACAGTGTATTTAAACGAAAAAAAGCTGAAATTGAAAAATTTAACGCCTATTGTGAGGAAAAAACAGTGTCTTTTGCTGATATTGAAAAACAGGGATTAAGCGTTAAACATAACGGTAAAAAGACTTTGAAAGACATAATGAGTTATCCGAATGTTTCACGTGAAACAATGGAAAAAATAGATGCCGAAATAGCCAAAGTTAATCCCAAAGTCTATGAGCAAGTTGAAATTGAAGCTAAATATTCCGGTTATTTAAAACGTGAATATGAGGATATCGCCGTGTTTAAAAAAGATGAAAATTTAAAGATTCGTGATGATTTGGACTATTCCAAAATAGGGGGGTTGTCTACCGAAATGGTGCAACGTTTTTCTACCGTGCGTCCGAAAACCATTGGTGAAGCTTCGCGAATTACCGGTGTTACACCGGCCGCAGTCACTGCCTTGTTGGGATATATAAAAAATGCCTGACGTACAAAAATACACCTATCACTGTCACACAAACTTTTCCGATGGTCATGACGAACTGCTTGCTATGGTTCGTCAAGCAAAGGCAATCGGTTTTACCGAACTCGGAATCAGCGATCACCTGATTGTTCATAAAAATATGAAACAGAGCCTGAGTTGGCCGGATATGGAGCAAAAGCGCGCCGCATATATCTATAATAACGATTTTAAGAGTATTCTGGATAAATATCGACGCCATTGCGAGAACATAAGACGTATATCGCAACAGGAAAAATTCCGTTTATTGGTCGGATTTGAAGTGGATTACTTTCCGTACAACGGTTGGGAAGAAGAATTCAGGTGGTTTATTTCGCAACTTGACTACGATTATTTGCATAGCGGCAATCACTTTTTTTGCAGCGAAAATTGCGAGCAAATTATCAATATGACTTTCTTTTTAAGGATATGTAATGATGTGTCGTTGTATAAACAATATTATGTGCAACATTTTAAGATTTTGGAGCAGGCTGTTAACTCCAAAATGTTTAAGTTTTTGGCGCATATGGATTATATGCGGCGCTTTGCCGGCGATGACTATGGGGTCGATACACTGCGTTCGGAGAAAGAAGCTGTGTTAAAGGCATTGCAAAATACTGACACGGCATTGGAAATCAGCACTAAGGGATTACGCAAGATAGGGGATTTTTATCCGGATTTTTCAATTTTACAGCAAGCGGGAAAGATGGATATTGCTGCGGTTATAAGTGATGATGCACATTGTGTTGAAGAACTTGGTATGGATTTTCTGAAAGCTGAAAATGCTTTACAAAAAGCCGGTATAAATAAGCGGTTGAAACTTTGATTCCGACTTAATGGGATTTTATTAATAAATCTGCTTTTCAAAATAATTACCTTCTCTCAATTTTAATATGAAAAACAAGATCTACGGAAATCGTAAATCTCGGTTTGTTAAATATCTTTAAAATATGGTTTAATAACCAATATATTTTGTTGCAAATTTAAAAGAATCTTTCATACTGACATACAGAGGGTAATATGGATATTGATTTTGAATTGCATAAATACAATGTTTCACGTGAAACAATCCAAAAATTGAAGGATTTTGTTTCAATTCTGCATGACTGGAATATGAAAATGAATCTGGTTAGTAAGAATTCTATGGAAGATGTCTGGTCACGCCATGTTTTGGACTCTCTGCAACTGATAGAATATTTGCCACATAATGCAAAAATTTTGGTCGATATCGGTAGTGGTGCCGGATTTCCGGGGGTGGTATTGGCTGTTGCAATGCAAAAAAAGTTTCCGGCAGCGCAGATTGTGTTGGTAGAAAGTATTACCAAAAAAACGGTGTATTTAAATGATGTGTGTCAAAAATTGAAGCTGACAAATGTAAAAATTGAAAATGCTCGAGTGGAAAACATTGTATTTAAAAATGTCGATGTTATAACGGCGCGGGCTGTTGCCGCTATGGATGTCTTGTGTGGTTATGCTTACAAAATCGGCGGAAAAGAGACGGAAATGTTGTTTTTGAAAGGGCGGAGTTATGCTCAAGAAGACGCTATGGCAAAGCAAAAATGGCGTTATGAGACAGAAGTGTTCCCCAATAAATATGCAGAGGGCGGTGTAATTATGAAATTACGTAATTTAAGGAAGCTCAAATGAAGATAATATCTATTGCGAATCGCAAAGGCGGAGTTGGTAAAACCACTACTACAATCAATATTGCCACGGCATTGTCCGCGGTTGGAAAACGGGTGCTGGCAATAGATTTTGATCCGCAGGGAAACGCTACGACTTCTTTGGGAATTGCCAAGAAAAAAGGGCAGTTTTCTTCATATACCGTGTTGACCGGAGGCTGTAAGGCACACGAAGCGATAGTGCACACGGATATCAAACAATTTGATTTGATGCCGTCTTCTCCGGACTTAGCTGCTGCGGAAATAGAGCTCGTCGATTTACCGAATCGCGAATTTGTGCTGAAAAAAGCCCTGCAAACACTGCAGAATATTTATGATTATGTATTGATCGACTGTCCGCCTTCTTTGAACTTGATAACCATAAATGCTCTGGTATGTTCAAACTCGGTGATTGTGCCGTTACAATGTGAGTTTCTGGCGTTGGAGGGTTTGGCGGATTTAATTAAAAATATTAATGCGATAAAGCGCAATTTTAATCCTGAATTGAAATTACAGGGAATCATTCTGACAATGTTCAGTCGCCAGAACAATTTGAGTAAAATGATTGAGGCTGATGTGCGTAAATATTTCGGCGACAAAGTTTATCGTACGGTTATACCGCGCTGCGTGCGGGTGGCCGAGGCGCCGTCTTTCGGCAAGCCGATTTTGGTGTATGACTTTAAAAGTACCGGAGCTCAGGCCTACATTCAATTGGCAAAAGAATTTTTAAAACGTGAAAAGGAGATGTAAATGAACGCAAACAGCAGAAATCCGATGGGCAAAGGACTCGGTGCGCTATTGGGTGATGATATTGATATTTTGCTTGATGATGAAAATGATGTTGAAAATTTTGTGCAGAACACTGTATTTAAAGATTCCAAAACCACTCCGTACGAGGTGGCAACGGATTTAATCAGTCCGTGCGTGTTCCAACCGCGTTCGACATTTGATGAAGATTCTCTGATATCTTTGAGTGAATCTATAAAAGAAAAAGGGGTTCTTCAACCGCTATTGGTTCGCAAAAAAGACAATCGGTATGAAATTATTGCCGGTGAAAGACGCTGGCGTGCTGCACAGAAAGCCGGACTTCGTACGGTTCCGGTAATTATCAAAGATTTTTCCGATCAAGAAACTTTGGAAGTTGCATTAATTGAAAATTTACAACGCGAAAATCTTTCACCGATAGAGGAGGCGGAAGGCTTGAATCGCTTGATGGCAGAATATGAATACACACAGGAAACTTTGGGAAAAGTTATCGGTAAATCACGCAGTTATATTGCCAACAGTTTGCGACTTCTGGTATTGCCGCAAGAAGTGCAGAAAATGCTTTCCGACGGCACTTTATCGTCCGGTCATGCTCGTGCTTTGGTGGGATTGCCGAATGCAGCGGAAATTGCTAAAGAGGTAGTTCGTAAAGGTTTGAATGTGCGCCAGACCGAAAAGCTGATTGCCGGACTTAAAAACAATAAACCTAAACCGGAAAAATTAACCGATAAGGATTTGTTGCAAATTATTGCCGATTTGGAGCGTAAATTAAGCCTAAAAGTCAAAATTAATGCTGGTAAAAACGGAAAAGGTAGTGTAACATTAAAATACAATAATCCGGCGGAGCTCAGCTCTATTCTGGATATTTTGGAACAACGCTGATTTTATAAGGAGAAGAAAATGCCTACAATCTTGGAAATGATGTTGGAAAACTGCAAAAAAGCCGGTTATTACCCGACACAGAATATTGAAAAAATTGCCAAAGCCAAAAATATGATGTTTGGCGAGAGCGAGTGGCGTCGTTGCCCTTGTGACGGCCAAAATGAAAAGAGATATTGCATCTCTGATTTGTGCCGCAGTGATATTGAGCGCGACGGTATTTGCCACTGTCGTTGCTATCAAAAGGTTTCCGGCGATAATAAATAAACGCCATATCCATCGATTTTCGGAATTTACAGATGCGTAATCCGCGGTTCATACATTTGAGAGTGCACACGGCTTATTCTCTTTCACTTGGCGCGATTCCCGTGCCTAAGCTGACGGAACGGTTGCATGAATTGAATGTTCCGGCCTGTGCCATAACCGATCGCGGTAATTTGTTCGGCGGAAAGGCTTTCTCCAAGGCTGCTTCCGATGCGGGAATTAAACCGATTCTCGGCGCCGAATTGAGTTTACATAATGATGATTCCGAAAATCTTTCTCTGTCCAAAGGGCAGGAACTTGAACCGCAACGCATAATTTTGCTGGTAAAAGATGCGCAGGGTTATGCTTCGCTGATGAAACTGTTTCATCGCTATTATTTGGATAATATGGAAAGCAGTATTTATCCGCAGATAAATATGGCTGATTTGCGTAATTATAATGCGGGGTTAATTTGTTTGACCGGTGGTTATGAAGGGCCATTGGGGCAGCTGATTTTACAAAATCGCAATGCCGATGCCGAAAAAAAATTGTTGGAGCTGAAAAATATTTTCGGCGACCGGTTGTATGTTGAAATTTCGCGTGTGGGCTACGATGAAGAAGAGGCGACCGAACCGACGTTTTTGGAACTTGCCTACAAACACAATATTCCTCTGGTGGCAACCAATGATGTGTTTTTCTTTGACGAGGATATGTATGAGGCACATGATGCGTTGGTATGTATTGCTGCCGGAGAATATGTCGAAGAAGAAAATCGCCGAAGATACTTGCCGACAAATCGTTGGCGTAGCGAGCAGGAAATGGTCGAACTTTTTGCTGATATTCCGGAAGCTGTTGAAAATACGGTAAAAATTGCTGAAAGATGCAATTATTTATCTAAAAAAGTCGAGCCTTTGCTGCCGATATTTATTTGTCCTGACGGAAAAACGCAGGATGAGTTTATTACCGAGGAGGCGTATAAAGGCCTGCACGAGCGCATGGAAGCGCAGGTTTATACGCCGGAAACAACGCCGGAAGAGCGATTGGCAATTGATGAAGAATATTACGCGCGCTTGGAATATGAGCTCAGCGTGATTAAGAAAATGGGCTTTCCCGGATATTTTCTCATCGTGTCGGACTTTATTCGCTGGTCTAAAACTCACGGGGTGCCAATCGGGCCTGGGCGCGGCTCCGGTGCCGGTTCTATTGTGGCGTGGTCACTCAAAATTACGGACTTGGATCCGATTCGGTTGGATTTGTTGTTTGAGCGTTTTTTGAATCCGGAACGCGTAAATATGCCGGATTTCGATGTGGACTTGTGTCAGGAGAATCGCCACAAAACCATTGAATATGTGCAGGAAAAATATGGTCACGAAAAAGTGGCGCAGATTATCACTTACGGTAAACTACAATCAAAAGCGGTGATTCGTGATGTGGCGCGCGTGTTGCAAATGCCGTACAGTCAGGCTGATAAAATTTCGAAAATGATACCTCCGGGCTCGGGCGGAAAAAATCCGACACTGCCGCAGTCTTTGGAAATGGTGCCTGAACTGCGCGAAATGCGTGATACCGACCCGCAAATCAATAAACTGTTTGAAATAGCCATCAAACTTGAGGGATTATATCGCAACTCAGGTATGCATGCCGCCGGAGTGGTTATCGGCGACCGTCCGCTTGATGAATTGGTGCCTTTATATAAGGATCCGCGTGCCGATATGCCGGTAACGCAATATGATATGAAGTTTGTGGAAGAAACAGGTCTTATTAAGTTTGATTTTTTGGGGCTGAAGACACTGACAGTTATTGAGCGTGCCGTCGAATGGGTTAAGAAAATTCACGGAATTGAGCTGAAAATGGCCGAAGTGCCGCTTGATGATGTAGAAACCTATAAAATTTTGCAGGAAGGTAATACCAGTGCCGTCTTTCAATTTGAATCCGCCGGTATGCGCGATGTAATGAAACAAATCAAACCTGACCGTTTTGAAGATTTAATTGCGGTTATTTCGTTGTATCGTCCGGGGCCGATGGCTAATATTCCGACATTTATCAATCGTAAGCACGGTATTGAGAAAATAGAGTATTTGCACCCTGATTTGGCGCCGATTCTTGATGAAACTTACGGGATTATGGTTTATCAGGAACAAGTTATGAAAATTGCCCAAGTGTTGGGCGGATACACCCTCGGAGGTGCCGATAAATTGCGTAAGGTTATGGGTAAAAAAATGGTGGCGGAGATTCCGCATCAACGCGAAATGTTTACCGAGGGTGCCACTAAAAAAGGTATAGATCCTAAAATTTCCGGCGCGATTTTTGACCAGATGGCCAAGTTTGCCGAGTACGGTTTTAATAAATCTCACGCCGCTGCTTATTCACTGATATCTTACCAAACAGCGTATTTAAAAGCTCATTATCCGGTGGAATTTATGTGCGCGGTAATGGATTTTGATATTACCAATACCGATAAAATCGCGTTTTATACCGACGAAGTGCGGAAGATGGGATTTAAAGTTTTGCCGCCGGATATAAATCGCTCCGATGCATTGTTCAAAGTGGAAGACGGTAATATTCGTTTTGCCCTTGCCGGAATCAAAAACGTGGGCGAGGCCAATATGAATGCAATCGTTGAAGAACGTGAAAAGAACGGTGTATTTAAAAATCTGTCGGATTTTATTCATCGGGTTGATATCAAACAAATCAATCGCCGGCAGATGGAGCAACTGATAAAGGCCGGTGCCTTTGACGGGCTGGAACAAAACAGGGCAAAATTATATAATAATATCGATACGGTTTTACGCCATATTGCTGCGGCGTGCGAAACCAAAAACAGCGCGCAGACTTCGCTGTTCGGCAACCAGGAATTGGTGGCGGAAGTCAAACTGGAAAATGCCGGCGGTTGGTCGGACTTGGAAAAATTGCAGTATGAAGCGGAGGCAATCGGCTTCTATTTGTCGGCGCATCCTTTGGATGTTTATAAGGACAGTGTTGAAAGATTGGGTATCAAAAAATATATGGACGCCGTAAAAGGTATCAAAAACGGCGATAAAGTATTGGTAAATTTAGCCGGTTGTGTGCAGGGGCTGCAAAAACGCATCGGTAAAACCGGTAAAGAATACGGGATATTGCGGGTAAGCGACACTACATCTGCGTTTGACGGTTTTGTTTTCGGTGATTCGCTGCCGGCGGCAAAAGAGGCGGTCGCACAGGGAGTTCCACTATTTTTGGGAGCGCGGATTGAGAAAAAAGATGATGATACTCCGCCGCGTATAATTTTTGATATCGTGCGCACGCTTGATGAACAGATTACCTACAACTCCAAAGGTTTGGTAATCGGTATATCCGATGTGGCGGCGGTGCGTCCGATCAGAGAAATGTTGTCGCATGAAGATTACGGACCGTACAAAATATATATAGAGCCGGAATTGCCGGATTGGGATATCAGAATCCAACTGAAAAACAGCTATGCGCTGGATAACGGCAAACTGATGACGACTTTGCGCTCTGTTTCCGGCGTAACATTGGTAAAGGAATTGTAAAATGCATCAAAATAAATATACATTTTTCGGAGTTTTGAAAACTTGGTCGCAACTGGTGATCGCTGCTTGTCGGCAATGGCGTATTTTCGGAGTCTATGCTGCCGTAATCACGGTGATTGATGCTGTTTTCGGGAATTGGTCCTATTCTTGTCGTGGTATAGAACCCGATTTCTGGTGCGTTTCTTTGCCAAACAATAAATACGTTGTCATTGTCGCCATGTGCATATTTTATCTCTTATTTACATATTTGCTTTGCGCATTTGTAACGGATTTGCATAACGCCCTTTTTAAAAACAGTGTATTTAAATCTCGGAATGTATTTGTTGTAAGCAGACAAAAACTCAAAACAACAGCGATATCGGCCGGATTATTCTTGATTGCGACAATTTCTTTGGTTGTTGCTTATTACATCATTCAACAACCGGCAAATCCGAATTTTGAAACTGAGTTCGGATATTTTCTCATAGTATTTGTATTGCTGATGATACCGCTGATGATGATACGTTGCGCGGCCTGTTTTGCATATTATATGAATACCGGCGCTTTTGTGTTCGGCAAAGTGTATAACAACACAAGCGGACGCTCGTATATCAGTGTGATGATGTTTTTGTTGTTTACTATAATGTTGTTGGTTTTGAACATGAATGCTTATGGCTTTTTCAGCCGTATTTCGCTGGAATACAGCGGTTTTACGACGGCTTTGGCGACTGAATTTACCGATAACTTGCTTAAATTGGTGATTGTGACGGTCTTTTTCTTGTTTGCGTGTGCACAATATATCCGCATAGAAGAAACCGAAGAATTGCGCCGAGCGGCAGTCGCGGCTGAAAATAAAGCAAAATCGGTGGATGAAATTCCGGCTGAGACGGAAACTCCTGCCAATCTGACAGCCAAAGCGGCCAAAAAGAAAAAGAATCAGCGTAAATCAACAACCGCTTCTGCGCCGAAAACCAAAAGGAAACAAAGCAAATGAAACATATAACCGTAATTTTACTTTGTTTATTCTTATGGCCGATGTCAATCGGCATTGCCGCCCCGACTGCATCCGATGTTGAAATTGCCATAAAGAAAAGAGATATTGCCGCATTGGAAAAAATGAAAGCGGACGGGATGGATGTCAATATGCGCGATTCTCACGGCAATTCGTTGGTGTATTTTACACTTGCAAACACACATTCGGCACAGGTGCTACGCTTTTTGGCCGATAACGGTGCGGACTTAAATGCTCCGATACCTGCAAGCGGTGAAACTCCGCTGGTGTACGCTGTTTCTGCGGCCGATCGGATACAAGCCGAGGCGGAAAGAGTTTTTGTTGGCGAATTATCACCGCAAAAGCGTGAAAAAATGGCAGATGACTTTAAAAAAGCCGCAGCCAAAGAGCTGAAATACGCCATAGAAACCGTGCGTTTACTAATAGATTTGGGGGCGGATATTAATCAGGAAACGCCACTCGGCACTCCGTTGATGAAGGCCGCCACCAACGCGTGGAACAGCGAAATCGTGGCTATTTTGCTCGAGGCCGGTGCTGATGTGAATCAAGAAGACCAAAACGGACGTACTGCTTTGTTTTATGCCGAGGCTTACGGAAATTCCGACATTTCTATGCAACTTATTGCCGCCGGTGCCGACGTTTATCATACCGACGTCAACGGTAAAACATACATCGAAGCCGAGAAAAAAGACTTGCAACCCGAAGAAATTATCCACGATATGTAAAATTTTATCATAAAGATAGTGAAAAGTATTTTTTTATGCTTTAGTATACACACAACCGGTCAGGGTGAAATTATTACTTTGGCCAAAGTTTAATTTTAAAAAGGAAGGAAAAATGTTTAGCAAAGCAAAGATTTGTAAGGTTGTGTTATCAGCCTTGACTGTACTGTTTTCTGCCGTAAACGTTGCCTCTGCTTCTGAATTGGATTTGGTTATTCCTAATTTAGGCGATGCAACTTACAGCATTTTCGGTCATAATACGATTTTCGGCTATCCAATTACCGGCAATTTATTGCTTTTAATCGGTATGGGTATCTGCCTTTTGGGTATGATTTTCGGCTTGTGGGAATTTTTAAGCATTAAAAGAATGCCGGCTCACGAAGCAATGCTCAAAGTATCGGAAACCATTTATGCCACTTGTACAACATATATGAAACAACAGGCTAAATTGTTGTTTGTTTTGGAACTGTTTATCGGTGCGTGCATCGTTTACTATTTTGCAGGTTTAAACGCTACTCCGTTGCCGCAGGTTGCCATTATTTTGTTATGGTCGATTTTGGGTATTTTGGGTTCGTTTACGGTTGCTTGGTTCGGTATGCGTATCAATACATACGCCAATTCTCGTACTTCCTTTGCTTCGCTCAAAGGTAATGCTTATCCGGTTATGCACTTGCCGCTTCGCTCCGGTATGTCCATCGGTGTACTGCTGATTTGCGTTGAATTGATTATGATGATGTTTATTTTGGTATTTATTCCGCGTGAAACTGCCGGTGCTTGCTTCATCGGTTTTGCCATCGGCGAATCATTGGGGGCTTCGGCTTTGCGTATTTGCGGCGGTATCTTTACCAAGATTGCCGACATCGGTGCCGATTTGATGAAAATTATTTTCAAAATTGACGAAGACGATGCGCGTAACCCTGGTGTTATTGCCGACTGCACCGGCGACAATGCCGGCGATTCTTGTGGCCCGACCGCCGATGGTTTTGAAACCTACGGTGTTACCGGTGTTGCTTTAATCAGCTTTATCGTTTTGGCTGCCGGCCACTTCTTTACGGCCGACGGTTCTTTGGCTGCCGACATCAATGCTCAACAATTACAAGCTCGTTTGATTACTTGGATTTTCGTAATGCGCATTTTGATGATTATCACTTCGGTATTCTCTTACGCCGTTAACGGTTTCTTCTCTAAACTGATTTACGGTAAGTCCAAAGAATTTGACTTTGAAAAGCCGTTGACCAGTCTGATTTGGATTACATCGCTGATTTCCATTGCCGTAACTTTCGGCGCTTCTTATCTGATGTTGCCGCAAGCGCAATTCGGTCCGTATATCTGGTGGGAAATGTCAATCATCATCAGCTGCGGTACT
>CADBEI010000012.1 GCA_902793695.1 uncultured Pseudomonadota bacterium
CTAAAAATTTAGAGAATGAGTCAGATACGAAGAAGGATTTTTTCGCCGTGTACAAAAAAGTACACAAGAAAAAATCCTTCAAGTAGATGACCATTATATAAATTTTTATTTAAAGAGGTTGCCTATACCGTCAGACACACTCTTTACTCCGCCGGAAACTGCATCGCTGGCACCTTGCGCCGCTTTGCCTGCAACATCGGTAGCGGCACCGGCTGCACCTTTGGCAGCGTCGGTAGCGGCATTAACGGCGCCGTTAGCCAAATCGCCAACTCCGCCGAGCAGTTCACTCAGGTCGACTTTGGAAACAGCGCTGACCGTGGTTTTCAAAATTTCTTGAAACACACGAGCCAGACCGTCACCGATGGTTATACCCTGCTTTTCAGTACCTACATTATTGATGGTAACCGTCGGCAAAGGCACGCTCAAAGACTTGGAAACACCGAGCAATCCGGCCGCAACAGTAGCGGTTCCGTCTTCCACTACCACTTTTTTAATTGCGACATTATATTGCACCGCATCTTTATCGGCCGGTTTCGGTTCTTCTTTTTTAGCCGAAGATGCTGTATTTTTCTTAATGTTAGCCATAACGTCGTTAGCGTTGTTACGGTTGAGATTCATCAACTCATAAGTTACCTCCGGTTTACTGATTCTTACTTCATCGATAACAATGGTTTTCACTTTCGGACCGGTTTTCTTGGCGGTTTCCATCAGCGCTTTTTTCACCGATTCCACATCAACTTTAACCGCGGCCGTACCGAGATTGATGATTAAATCTTTGCTGTAACCGTTCGGATTGCCGACCGTGATGTCGCTGACCGAACCGCGGCCGTCTTTGAGCGAAACATCAATCCGCCCGATGTTGACGTCGGTACCCACCACCTGCGAGCCGTAAATGTGTACCATTTGGCGCACTTTGGAGTGCCAGTCAAAATAATTATAAGCCCAATAAGCACCGCCGATAATCAATACCAGCAACAATACGATTGCGCCGATAAGCCATTTAAATGTTTTTCTCAGCCATTTGGATTTTTTCTTCGGCTGATTTTCTTTTTCTGCCATATTTTTTCTCCTTTGAAATGTTATGAATAAGGGTATGTTATAACCGTATTACTAAAATTTCCATAAAAAACTTATTTTTTGAAAAAATATGTTGCAAAATAAAATATAATGCATTATACAGGTGGTGTTTACGGATTATGCGTGCGTAGCTCAGTTGGCTAGAGCAACTGACTCTTAATCAGTGGGTCCAGGGTTCGAATCCCTGCGCGCGTACCAGATAATAAAATAAAGCACCACACAAGTGGTGCTTTATTTTATTATCTTCGCGTTGTGGGGTTCGAACACTGGAATAAAGGGTTCGACGACGAATGAGAGGCGGGCGAAAGAACGCCGGTGAGCAACAGCGAGCGAATGAGAAGAACATAGCGCAGCGAAGTAATCCTAAAGCGCGTACCAATAGAAAAACCACCCTTCGGGGTGGTTTTTTGGTATAAGACAAGTTATAATTAGATAACCGTTTATTCCTTAATGATGCTTAGGCTATCCTTTTTATCGCCGACATAGGTAACCACGATTTCTGCATCTTCGGAGCCGGTGCTTTCACCATGTGCTTTCACCATAGTGCCAAATATCTACCAATTCCACAATCGGATCTCCCGGTTTCAAAACCAACACATCCCCACTTTCCGAGTGCACTGTCAATTCTCCTTTAGTCAGATACCCGATATTCAATACAGGATGCTTGTGCATTGCCAGTTTTTCCCCGACAGGAATAGTAATCCGCAACATCGTTATTTGTGGATTCTCTATATGAATCGGTTTAATTGCCTGATTATTCCAATGAACATCTGTTTGAATCAGCGTTTCGGAATCAGCTGCGTACGCTACCGTAGAAGTCATAACACAAACAGACAACAACAAATATTTAATATATTTTTTCATTGCAGAATTATTCCTTTTGTTAAATATGATATATTATTCATAAAAAGACTATTGCACCGAAGTGCCTTGTTTTTTGGCACCTGATGCTTGTTTCATCTTTTCGATAACCTGCGGCGTCACATCCACCACATATTCAGTACTGATGGCAATGGCACTCGATAAGAAGATGGTATGCACGTTATTCTCGCGCGCCACTTCTTCCAATGCCTTATTTATAGCATCCAGCACCACCTGCATCGATTCGGAATACTTGTTAATCAGCTCATCGCGACGCATTTTCAGCGAGCGCAAATACATATCGGAAAACTCCTCCTTTACCTGAGCCTCTTTCAAAGTTTTTATTTTTTCCTGTGCATCGGCTACTTCCTGTTCAAGCGAGGCGATATCGGATTCGAATTGCCGGCTGCTGGCAGGTATTCCGGCCGCAAGCAGAGTTTCTTCCATATTATAAACATAGATCTTGCGATTATCATCAACACGCTTGGCCAATTTATCTTCTATTTGCGATGTATTTTCCTCAACTTTGGCAATTCTTTGCTCCAAAGAATAAGTAAAAAACACCAACCCGAGCAAAGCCAAACAGGCCGCTCCCGCCACCATACGCGACACTCGAATACCTTTTTTATTTTTCTCAGAATTTTTATTTTGCTCAGTCTTCTCTGCCATTTCTTCAAACCTCATTTATAAACACTCAAAAGTATAGGGAGAATTGTCTCTCCCTATACTTTATTGTTTGTATTATCAGAATGTATAAGTTACACCCACACGATACATTGCATCGCTATCCTGACCTAACGAAGCACCTGCGTTCAACAGGAGATGATCCGTAAGATAGTGGAAACCGCCGATGGCAACGCCTTGAGTTCCTTTATATCCACCGAGACCGAGAGAAAGCGATGTCTTACCATCCGAACGAGCATTCGGAACAAGTGCCGACAAAGCTGCTGCCGAAGCAAAGCCGCCACGCATCTCTTTACGCATATCACTCAACTGATGTGCAACCTGATTGACCGCGCTGCTCATACCATATATTTGAGCATCCAATCTCTGAACCGCGTCAGTCATAGATACCGCATCAGACAGCAGATATGTATTCTTAAGTTGAGAAACATCGCCCAACGCATTGTTAACTGCTGCAATATTGGCATTAACGCTGTTACCGGCCTTAACCCCGTTAATCGGGTTTTTACCCAAATCGGCAGCTGAACCGATACTCTTATCCAACGCGCTGATTGCCGCAGCTGTACTGCTGTTTTGGCTGACAACATTGGTGCTGGTGTAGCTTCTGTTACCGATAGCATTATCCAACGAAACCAAATAGTCCTCAATCGTCGTACCTCTGGCCAAGTTGGTATTATTACCGACCGTAGATACAACACGTGTGCTGTTCACCGTACCGTCGGCATTAGCCAAACCGTGAATTCTGCCCATGGTGCTGTCGATATTGTTGAGAACTTCGACCACACTCTGCGGATTATATTCATCGCCTTTGCCGTTGGTCAGGTTTTTCAACTCTTTGGATAATCCCTTCAAATCACCGATAGTGCTGTTAACCGCGGCAATGTTGGTATTAACCGTGTTGGATCTGCTCACACCGTTCATACTGTTACCGAGTTGTTCAGCAGTACCGATAGTGTTGCTCACGTGATTGATTGCCTGTAAGAAACTCTCTGCCTCAATCGTCGAGAGATATGTCGATACGCGTGCCGACCACTTACCGGTATCCGGATCAATTTCACCGCCCATGGCCGATGATACTGTCGCCGCCACGGTAGCGGTTGTCGCCAAAGTAGTCGCGCTTGCGGTAGACGGTGTAACTGCCGTTCCCGTATCAATACTATCAACTGGATTACCGCCGAGAGAAAGACCTGCCGCCGTAATATTACCGTCACTGATTTCAACACTGTTGTTGTCACCTCTGAACGTTACCGTACCGGTCTGATTATTAACCTCAACGGTTGTACCGATATTGACTCTGTCACCCGTGATATCAACACGAGTACCGCTGCCACCGTTTGTGGTATCAACTATCACACCGGTAGTGGATGTACCGATAACCGTTTTTGCGGCCTGATCGCCGATTGCTACCGTATCAATGGTGCCGGCATCGTTGTCACCGTGAATTTCCGGCTTGGTTACATAATCGCTCGAAATAGACTGTTTTGCAGCTTCCAAAGCATTATTTAACGCACGCAGGTTCTGGTTAACCGTGTTGCTTGCCGACAATTCGGTTTGAGTACCTGTTGTCAGCTGGTTGGCTTTGCCGATGGTATCGCTGACCACATTAACCGCATCTATAACCGTATGAACATCGTTCTTTGTCTTATAATAAGTGGAAACAGTCGCCGTCCATTCACCGGTGGTAGTATCAAAGTCACCGCCGAAGCTGTCTTTGATGTTAGAAATTTCCGTATTTGCTTCACCGACCAAAGTATTAACCTTGTTGATGGCATTAACCACATTCTTGTCTTCACCCGACTCCCAAGTTCCGGCCAAAGTGCTGGTATCGCCGATGGCGGTATTTAATGCGGTAATGTTAGCGTTAACCGTGTTTTCTTTACGAACATTATTAATCGGAAGTATTGACAGGTCTGACGTGTTATATCCCAAGTCGGTAATGCTGCCTATGGTGTTGCTGACGTGATTTACCGCATCCATCATCTTATTGACTGTTATCGTACTTCTGTAAGTCGATGCACTGGCCGACCAGTTACCATCTCCGTCAAATCCGTTACCGCCAAAGCTGTCCTTAACATCAGAAACATCAGAACTGGTGTTATTTACCAAAGTGTTAACCTTATTGATGGCATTCACCACATTCTTGTCTTCGCTCGGATCCCAAGTTCCGGCTAAAGTATCGGTATCGCCGATAGCCGTGTTCAACGCTGCAATATTGGCATTAACCGTATTGCTCTTATCTACGCCGTTCTTCGGCTCTTTCGGGTTGCTCGGATCACTGTTGTCGTAACCCAAATCGGCAACCGTACCGATAACATCAACAACGTGATTTACCGCTCCCATCACCGAAGTAACCGGAACCGCCGTCAGATCTTTATAAGTCTGAATATTGCTGCCCCATTTACCGGTGGTGGCGTTAAATTCTCCGCCCAAACCATCTTTGACATTATCCGCCAACGAGGCAATGGCATGCGTTACGTCGCTCTTGTCTTTGATACCGTTGGAAGCATCACTGCCGAGAGCACTCTTATCGCCGATGGCACTGTCCAAAGCACTCAGTTTATTCACAACGTGATCGCCGCTACCTTCAAAATTACCGGTTGTCAGACCTGATACATTGCCCACAGCCGTATCCAAAGCGCTCAACTTAGCTTCAACCGTGTCACCGCTGCCGTCAAAGTTACCCGTTGTCAAACCGGCCACATTGCCGACTGTGGCATAAACCGTAGCCGTGGTAGCCATGGTATCAGTCGCACCGCTCGTTATCGGTGCCGTACCCGCATCAACCTTGGAAACAGGTGTCGTATTGTTGGTCAAAACCAAACCGGTCGTCTTTACGGTACCGGCAGCTTCAATTGCGCCGTTTTGAACCTTAACAGTGTTGCTGCCGCTACCGAATGTGGTCAGACCTGTTTCATTATCAATCGCCACTTTATCACCGAGATTAATCTTATCGGCAACAACATCAATCTTTTTACCGGTTGCGGTATCATCAATCTTAATACCTGTGGTTTCCGTACCGATTTCGGTCTTGTCGGCAAACTGGCCGATTTTAACAACATCGCCGGTTTCACCGTCTCTACCGAATACTTCTGCCTTAGTCACATAATCGCCGTCGATGGCTTTAACCGTTTCGTTTACTTTGTTGATGGCATTTACAAGATTCTTGTTATCGCCGACCAAACCTAAATCACTGTCCAGATTGTCGATATCTCCTTCAACTTTCTGAGCTCGTGTAACTTCTTGAACTACCGCAGTATCGACAGCCTCTATTGCGTGTACCAAATCTACGGCATTCTTGGCATTTCCGGTATAACCTGACGTTGAGTTGAAGATACTCTTATCGCCGATAACCGTATTCAGTACGGCAAGGTTGGCATTAACCGTATTGCTCTTCAGCAATCCGTTTTTCGGAGCAATCGGATTATCCGGATCATCCGGATTAGGCATATAGCCCAAATCCGCAGCCGTACCGATAACATCAGAAACGTGGGTTATACCATCCAAAAGACTGTTAATCGTAACTTGATTCTGATCCTTATAAGTTTGAATCTGACCAGACCACGCACCGGTTCCGGCATTAAACGAACCACCCATGCCACCGGCAACATTATCTGCCAACGAGGCAATAGCGTTTGTCAGTTTGTTTCTGGAACTGATACCCTTGGAGGAATCGTTGCCCAAAGCGCTGAACGAACCGATTACATCATCCAACTTGAAAAGTTTATCGGCTACCGTGCCGCCCGTACCTTGGAAGTTGCCGGTATTCAAGCTTGCAACGTTACCCACTGTTCTGGCCACGGTTTGCGTAGTTGCCAAAGTTGTTGCCGAACCTTCGGTCAGCGGATTCGTACTATTGGCATCAATCCGTGTAATCGTCTGCGAAGTATATGCTTGCTCATCAGCACCGTTTTTGATAACCAAACCGGCCGTTGTTACGTTGCCTGCGGCCTCCAATGCACCATTCTGAATCTTAACGGTGTTGTTACCCGTTCCGATCGTGGTCAAACCGCTTTCGTTATTGATTGCCACCTTATCGCCGAGCTTAATCGTACCGGCTTTAACTTCAACGCTGTTTTTCGCTTCGGTCATATCAACTTTAATACCGGTCGTCGTCGTACCGATGGTTGCCGTATCGGCAAGCTCACCCAGAACCACGTGGTCACCGGTTGTATCTTCATCACCGTGAACTTCCAGCTTGGTTGCATAACCGGACATATAACCCGAAGCGTTTTGCAAATCGTAGTTAACCTTGTTGATGGCGTTAACCACATTCTTTTCCACACCGCTCTCCAAAGTAACATTCAAGTCATTCACATCACCGATGGCATCATTCAAAGCGGCAATATTGGCATTGACCGAATTTTCTTTGCGAACATTGTTGGCCGGAATTATGGTAGCATCATCCGGATCATATCCCAAATCCTCATCCGTACCGAACTTATTCTTAATCGTGTAGGTTTGCTGACCCAAGTAATTAATGGCATCGCCGATTTTTCTGCTTACGCCGTCAGCCAAAATATTGCTGGTTTCCGTACCTACTGCCGTAAAGTTGGCTCTTTGTGAACCCTCATCACCGAGCACCCAAGTCTTCTTGGCCATATCATCGGTTGCTTCGGTAATCGCATTCTTAATAACGCGGCTGCTGGCGATGGTATCATCATCGTCGGTCAAGGCCGCCGTACCAGTCAATACCTTAGTCAATTCCGCATTATTGAAGGTTAACTTTTCACCGTCTTTAATGGTTACGCCCTTATTGGCCGTAATCAGACCGGAAGCCGTCAAAGTTGTGGTATTAACTCCGGCATTTGCCGTAATCAATCCCTCTGACGTAATTGCACCTGATGTATTGAGTGTAGTGGTTCTGATACCGCCGTCAACCTGCATCTGGCCGTCAAATACCGACGAACCGTCATCACCGTTGAGCGTAATCGCCGCATCACCGACTTTGCCGATTGTGAGCGTCTTACCGTCAATATCCGTTTCATAAGTAACGGTAACCGGTTGTTCCTCAATTATTTGCTGTTCAGTCTTGGTAAACTTCTGCTGAGCCTTAAAGGTCTTGGTGGCGGTAATATCTTGTGTTCCGTCTGTGGTTACAACACCTTTAACCGCCACATTGTGACCGTTGACGCTGATGTTACCGCTCGTAGTGCTTTCGCCGATTAAAATATCAACTGCATTGTTGGTAGGTTGCAACGCTTCACCGTTAACCATAACCGATGTCAAAGCACTGTTATTAACCGTGTATAACCCTTGGTTCAAACGGGTAATTGCCGCACCGATGGTTGTATCGGTATCGCTGTTGATATACTGATTATCAGCAGTACCGAACTTATATTGACCGTTCTTGGAATTGTCATAAACCGTAGAAGCCAAAGCTTTGGTGGTAACCAACGTATAGTCGTTGCCGCCGTCGCCGGCCGTACCCAAATCCAAACTGCCGGTATATGTGCCCTTCATAATGCGGTCTTCGGAATCAAACTTCACACCGCCGGTTGCCGCAATGTAGCCGGATGTAGTCAAACTTACATCGGTTGCCGCACCGTTATTGATAGTCAGAGCACCGCTCATGGTATCGCCGGTCTTGCTGACCTTGTTTGAAGCGGCATTGGTAACATATTCACGTACCGCACCGCTGGAAATCAGTTTACCGTCGTTGGCATATCCGCTCGGAACTCCCGGTACTTCAATGTCATCGGCATCCATAACCACGGCGAGATTAACCGCATTATCAACCTTATCCAAAGCCGTACCGTTTATCTTTACGTTTTGCAACGCGGTATCCGCCTTACCCAAAGAAGTCTGTACACCTTGTTCCAATTTAGCCAAGGTTACATTCTCATTAAGAATCTTATCCGTGGTCACGGCATCATCATTGAGCTGTGTACTGTCAATTGACTTCTCTGCAATCTTGTCACCGCGGATATACTTAACATTGCTTACGGTTGTGGTCCAATCGCCGGTATTCATCTTGTCGTCCAACTGAGCCTGAATCGTCTTGTCGGTATTGATACCGCTCAACTGATTGAGCTCTGTGGTGGTAACATTTGATGACACCATCTTCTTCTGGCTGTTGGAAACGATAACTCTGTCGCCGTCCGCCACCGCAATACTGTCAACCACATTCTTAACCGCTTTTGCCGTAACCAACTGCGATTTCAGTTCTTCTTCGTCGGTAGAGGTAACTTCGTTTACAATCTGCGAAACAGCTTGTGTACCGTTCAGATTGAAGGTTGCTGCCGTGCTGCCCTGTGCACCGTTACCGACATTCAGTGCCTGACCGTTGGCAATTGTCGCACCGCCGCCCAATGTAGCCAAACCGGCCACATTCAGAGTGCCTTGGAAATCGGCATTACCTGTTTGAGCATCCAACGCAACTTTAGTGTCGCTGCCGTTCTTCATGGTCAGCGCCTTACCGTCAACAACCGTGGTGTAAGTATTGGCGCCGCTGGTCTTTTCAAAGTTTTGTGCCACCTTGAAAGTCTTGGTACCGGTAATATCTTCCGGACCTGTCTTATGAACAACGGTGTCATCGATACCCTCAACATAGTTGCGTACCGCGCCGCTCGTAATCAGATTGCCGTCATTGACATAAACGCCGTCGGTAATCAGATTAATCTGTTCAACCGTCGCCACCGCATTGGCAATCGTATCGGCATTGGTCTTTACCACGCCGGCCATCTTGGTCAGATTATCGCCGACATTGGCATTTGCTTCAATAATCGTGACATTATTGTTAGTCTTGATTTCCGCCGCCGGAGTTGCCGCACTTTGAGTTACAAAGTCACCGAGATCAATCGCCACATCATCGGCGGAATTGGCATTAAACGTGTGTTCCACATCGTTAATCGTCAGCTTCAAATCACCCGTACCGACATAGTTCTTAACCGCCTGCGAGGTTGCCAAAGCGTTGGCCGAACCTTCGCCGATACTATTAACTATACTGGTAACTACTGTTGATTCATCGCCAAAACTTAAACCGCCGGTGGTTGCATCGCTGCTCAAAGTCGTCTTACCGCCCACGGTCACGTTGCCGTTGATTGCCGTCGTATCGTCGCCCTCGGTAATCGTAATCTGGTCACCGAGTTTAATTGTTTCGGCAACAACCTCAATTTTCTTGCCCGACGGAGTATCATCCATCTTAATACCGGTTGTTGCTGTGCCGATTTCGGTCTTATCCGCTTTATCGCCGATTTTAACCGTATCTACCGTACTGGAATGAGCACATATTTATCGGTTAAGTCTTGTTTTACTTCTGTCAACGCACCGCTCAAAGCACCGATATTGGCATTAATCGTCTTGTTGGCGCTCACACCGTTGGCTGTGCCGAGTTCGGCCGCCGTACCGATGACATTGGCACCGGCAATATGCTTAACTGCCGCCATAACATCGGTTACTTCAACCGGATTCGCGTCCTTATATGTTTGAACAGAATCGCTCCATACACCGGTGTTCGCATCAAACGTGTTGCCCAGCGCCGCCTTGATATGCGTAATATCCGTACCGGCCGCTGTAGTCAGGTTGTTAATTTTGTTGATGGCATTCACTACATTTTTGGTAACACCCTGATCCATTTCAACGTTGATGTTTGATACGTTGCCCACTTTATTATTTAAAGCGGCAAGTTTATCTGCAACCGTATCACCGCTGCCGGCAAAGTTACCGCTGTCCAAAGCAACCGCATTGCCTACCGTTGCGTAAACCGTTGCCGTGGTAGCCATGGTATCGGCCGCACCGCTCGTTATCGGTGCCGCACCGCCGTCAACTTTAGACACCGGAGTTGTCGCGTTGTCGCTCAAAATCAAACCGGCCGTCTTTACGGTGCCCGAAGTTTCAATCGTACCGTTCTGAATCTTAACGGTTTCACCCGCATTGCTGAATGTGGTGGCACCATTGGTATTGTTGACCGTCACTTTGTCACCGAGCTTAATCGTATCGGCAATAACTTCAATCTTTTTACCGTCATTGGTCGTATCAATTTTGATTCCCGTCGTTGCCGTACCGATATTGGTCTTATCCGCCAATTCGCCGAGATTTACCGTATCGCCGGTTTCGCCGTCAACACCGTGAACTTCTTTACCGTATCGCCGGTTTCGCCGTCAACACCGTGAACTTCTGCCTTGGTGGCATAACCCTCTTGTACACCCGTCAACGCGTTATTCAAAGCGGCAATGTTTTCGTTAACCGTCTTTGTCTTGCTCACGCCGTTGGCCGGAGTTACCGTCGGATCGGAGCTGTCATAACCCAAGTCTTCGGCATCGCCGATAACATCGGATACATAATTGATTGCTCCCATAATGGTTGTAAAGTCTTTCGGGGCCGGTGCATCAGATTCCTGTGCAACTTTATAGGCCGTCACCGAACCTTTCCACGAACCGTTTTCTTGGAAAGTACCGCCGGTTGCCGCTTCAATATTATCGGCCAAAGATTCAACCGCATTGGTCACGGATGTTACATCGGTAATCGCGTTGTTGCGCGGTGTCGGCCAAGTACCGATTCTATCGCCATCGCCCAAACCGTTGATTTCAATCTGCATATTATTATCAACGGTGGTAGAACGGGTAATTTCATTATTCAGTCTCGTGAGTAATTCATCAACATCGCCGCTGATACCCGTAATAACAATATCTTTCACATACGAGTCAAGGCTTTCGATTGCCGCCACCACATTGGTAGAACCTTTAACCACCGTATCGCGATAATCCGGTTCCGAAAATCTGCCGACATTACCGATAGCGCTGTTCAATGCCGCCAAGTTGGCATTAACCGAATTGCTGTCGCTTAAACCGTTCTTCGGAGCCACCTCGCCGGCATAGCCCAAATCGGCTCTGGTGCCGATGTTGCTCACAACCTGCGACAACACACCTGTAATCGCGGTTGCACCGTTAATCTGACCATACTTAATCGGACTGTTATCCAAAATCGTCGCCTTCCAAGTACCGGTGGCATCAAACATACCGCCCATACCTCTTTCAACGTTGGCAGCCAAAGAATCGACCGCAACCGTAATGTTGCTCTTATCGCTGATAGCATTGTGCGTAAACGGACCGGAACCTACCCAGTTGCCCAAGTTGGTTACATTCGTATTCAAGGTGTTGACGGTGTCGCCCATATTCGTCACCGCAGTATCCAATGTGCTTACGTTAGTGCTCAAGTCATTTACCGTACCGCCCAACGTGGTTACCGTGTCACCGAGGTTTGTGATATTGGTTTGCAGTTGTTCGTCTCTGGCAACCGATTCGTTTTTCGCCGTTGTCAAGGCGTTGCTTAAAACACCGATATTCTTATTCACCGTATTGTTGGCACTCACGCCGTTGGCCGTACCGAGGTCTGCTGCCGTACCGATATTGCTGTTAAGTTTCAACACCGTATCAAATATATTATCATATACAAGTGCTTCGGAATCTTTGTATGTCTTCATACTGCCCGACCATACGCCGGAAGAAGTCATATCACCGCCCAATCCGTTGCCGATATTGGTAACTTTGGCATTTAAATTCTCTACACTTGTATTCAAAGTGGTTACACGTCCGCCAATTGTATTGATATTGGTCTGCAACGTGTTTTCTTTGCCGGTGGCGCGATCAATTTCGTTTGTCAACGCCTCACTCAAAGCACCGATATTGGCATTAATCGTATTGTTGGCACTTACGCCGTTAGCCGTACCGAGTTCGGCCGCCGTACCGATAACACCGACAACGTGGTCAACTGCACCCATAACCGTGCTGACAGGTACCGCCGCACTGTCTTTATAAGTCTGTACCGTACCCGACCAATCGCCGCTATCATCAAACGAACCACCCATACCGGTACCGATTTTGTTAACTCTGGTCGAGATATTGTTTACGTTGTTGGTAAGGTTGGTAACACTGGTCTTAACCGTGTTGATGGAGCCGCTCAACTCTGTTTCTTTTTCGGTTGCGCGCGTAATTTCCTGTTCCAACGCCGTATTTATCTGCGTTTCTCTGTTGGTGGCACGATTGATTTCACCGGTCAGCGCACTGTTCAAAGCACCGATATTCTTATTAATTGTATTGTTGGCACTTACACCGTTGGTCGCCGCACCGAGTTCGGCCGCCGTACCGATAACATTGGCACCGGCAACGTGTCTTATAGCCTCCAGCAAATTACTTACCTGAACATCACTTGCGTCCTTATAGGTTCTTATACTGCCGGACCATACGCCGCCTTCTGTCAAAGAACCGCCCATACCCGCACCGATGTTATTAACTTTGTTGGTCAGGTTTGTGACATTGGTATTAACTGTCGTAACTCTGCCGTCAACCGTGTTGATTGCTGTCTGCAAATCAGCTTCGGCACCTGTTGCGCGATTGATTTCGGAACTCAATGCCTGATCCACGGCCTTAATGGCATCAACTGCCGTCGTGCTGTTTTTCGCCGCACCGACATAACTGTCGGCAATAAACGTACCGACATTGCCGAGTTTGCTGTTAATAGCCCCGATATTGGCATTGATTGTTTTGCTGGCACTCACACCGTTAATCGGCGTGGTTGTAGCTGTTTGTCCCAATTCGGCAGCCGTACCGATAACGTTGGCACCGGCCACATATTTCACAGCCTCCATTACGCTGCTGACAGGAACATCGGCCGTATCTTTATAAGTTCTGATGGAATCGCTCCATACGCCCGAACCTTCCGTAAACGTACCGCCCATACCGTTTGCCACGTTTGTAGCAAGCGAATTAACCGCATTGGTAATTCTCGTTCTTTGGCTGACGGTAATCGCAGGGTGAGTCAAAGCACCCAAATCGCCGATGCCATCGCCGATATTGCTGACATAGCTGTCAATCTTGGTAATTGCATCAACCACATCAGTAGCATTTTTCGCCAAATTGTTATAGCTGTTGGATTTAAATATGCTTACATCACCCATAGCTTTATTGAGAGCGGCAAGGTTGGCATTAACCGTATTACTCTTGCTTAAACCGTTTTTCGGAGTTGATGTTCCGGTATAACCCAAATCGGCCACCGAACCGATAGTGTTGCTGATATGGTCGATTGCGTCGGTAATTTTATATACGGTAAGCGGATTCGTATCTTTATAAGTCTGAACATTGCCCGACCATACACCGTCACCGTTAAACGAACCGCCCATACCGGCAGAAACGTTGCCGGCAAGCGAGTTAATCGCATTGGTAACCGACGATCTGCTGCTGACGGCATTGGAGGTTATATTACCCAAATTACCAACGGTCGTGGTTAATGTGTTCAAATTATTGGTCAAGTTATTTTCAACTTGTGTTGCACGCGAAATTTCGCCGGCAATATTGGCCGCATTGGTTTCTTCGGCCGACTGGGCACGCGATGTTTCTGCGGTAATAGCCGTTCGCAAAGTGGCTTCGGCATCAAGCGCACGCGTATTTTCGTCGTATGTTGCCTGATCCACGGCATTAATTGCCGCCACCAAATTACCGGCACCGGTTGCATGACCTCTCAAATTAGCCAACACACCTTCAACACCTCTGGCACGTGTTACTTCGTTATCAATCTTAGTATCAAGTTGTCCTTCGGCAGCGGTTGCGCGTTCCGTTTCATGCGTAATGTCACCGCTCAATGCCGCTTCTGCGCGGGTAGCACGTCTGTTTTCCGCCGTTAACGAATTACTCAACGCCGTCAAATTTTTATTGACCGTGTTACTTACACTCAAACCGTTGGCAGGTGCTGAGCCAAAATCTTCCACTGTGCCGATGGCATCGCTGACATGTTGTACCGCACCCAATAAATTATAAACTGTTTTATTACCTAAGTAGGTTGAAGCGGTTCCGGACCATGTACCTCTGTTATTAAACGTACCGCCCATACCGTTTGCCACGTTTGTGGCGAGTGAGTTAACCGCTTTGGTTACTTTTGTTTTATCACTGATGGCGTTATGTCTCAAATCGCTCAAATCACCGATATCAGTTCCGGTAGTTTGAATTTCCGCATCCAAACCATCCACCGTGCTCTTCAATGAGTTAATGGCGTTAACCAGATTTACATCCAAACCTTCATCAATTGTTACCTGCAAATAGTTTAAGTCACCCTCAACTTTTTTGGCGCGCGTCACTTCATTATTAATAGCCGTACGCAGTTTACCTTCTTCCGTAACCGCACGAGTATTTTCGTTGGTAATTGCCGTATTTAAAGTTGTTTCGGCTGTTTTGGCTCGATTCACTTCTTTGGTCAGAGCATTATCAACCGCATTGACTGCCGCCACCAAGTTACTCTTACCGGAGGCACTTCCCGTTAAATTATTCAAATTACCGATATGGGTTTCGTTGGTTTTAATCTGTCCGTCCAAAGTCAGCACGGCGGTTGTCAAATCTCCGGCCCCATAAACGTAATTGCCGGTGCCCAAATTGGCAATATTGCCGATTGCCGTTTCGGTATTACCGATACGAGTTTTAGCCTTATCAATGGCGTTATCCAATGCCACTAACTGACCGGAAACGGTTTTGGAAAGATAGTTCAAGTTTGTACGATTACCGACCGTAGAAACAGTATCTGTTGAATTTACGGTACCGTTACTGTTGGCTAAACCGTGAATCAAACCGGTCGTGTAAGACATATTATTAAGTGCTTGCACAATATTTGACGGGCTACCGGAACTGCCGTAAGTCAGGTTTTTGTTTGCCGTATCAATTTGGCTGCGATACCCTACTTCACTGCGCAAAGTATTAAGGTTATTACGGTTGGTCAACATACCCGAATAGGTGGTAGCCAACTGCACATCGAGTTTGTTGATGTTGGCGGCAATATTGGTACTGGTATTACCGTTATACGGACCGACATAGTTACCGCTGGCAACCTTACCGATTGCCTGGTCGATTGCTTCAAATGTATCGCCGATGGTCGGAACCGCATCAAAACTGCCGGCACCGTCCCCGCTGTCTGATACAGGCGTACTTGTGGTAATATTGCCGAAACGAACCTGCCATGTATCAATCTTGGAATCGATTCGTTTCAGATTTTCTGCCACTGTATTATTGTTACGGCCGAACTGTGTATCAAACAGATAGTTTGTACCGTTCAGCGTCCCCAAAGCATTTGCCACCGTTCTGGTGGAAGCAATGGTATTTTCATCGCCGTAATGGCTGTTGTTATCATATAAGTTATCACTGCCGGAAAATGTATCCATAATCCGACCGTTAAATTGGATTGTATTACGCTTGCTGGCATCCGCATCCAAATTATAATCGGTCGTACCCATATACAGCTTTTTGCCGTTGGCAATGGTAATGCCGTCTTTATTAAGAGTATTTACTGCCGTGCCGCTCGCATTTTTAACGATAATCGTACCGGTTCCGTCGGATTCGGTCAAAATATTGACAGCCTGCTTATTACTGCCGTTGGTGAGCGTAATTGAGTTCTTGGTCTGTTCGTTTCTCAAGTTAGTACCGTCGGTCAGCTTAAACGTACCACCGGAAGTTGTTGATTTCAACTCTGCCATCAAAGTCGGATCGGTGGTGGCACTGCCACCGGCGTACATTGATAAAGCACCTTGAGGAGTGGTATCGCCGGAATTAACCATTGTTATACCGGATTTACCGAAACTGTTGTTTAAATATAACTGACTGCCGTCAGCCGTACTTTGCATATTGACCATCGGAGTTGCGCTGGTACCGCTGTTATAACGGGAAAGCGTTATCTGTCCGTTGGTGTCGTTCGGACGATTCATAACCGCCACCGGTGCATTACCGCCGCGATTATACACAACTATATCGCCTTTACTGCCATCCAACTTAATTTGCGGAGTGGCATTGGTTCCGGCATACATTGTAAAGGTTTTGGCATCATCAACACGGATATTGTTTTTGAAAATAGAATTTGCATTAACCGTCAACTGGTCGGTAGCCGCATTACCAAGAGCAATATCATCACCGTTGATATAGGTTTTGGCGTTAACCGTCAGTGTATCGGTGCCTTCAGCATTACCGAGCGTCGTATTGCCGTCAACCTTTAAATTACCGTAAGTCCAGATATCGCCGGTATCATAGGCCATTGTTATCCGGTTAGCATCGCCGTTTTTCACCGTAATACTGTTCTTAAAGGTTGAAGCAGCATTAACCAACAACTTATCACTGGCCGCATTACCGAGTGTGGTATCGCCGTTGATGGTAGCATTGCCGTCTGCCGTAATATTACCGGTGGCACTGATGTTTTTGGTAGCCGAAATATTGCCGGCAACCGCAACATCATTATTGAAATTTGATTTGGCATTAACCGTCAATGTATCCGTTGCCGCCGTATCGCCGAGGGTGGTATTGCCCTTAACGTTCAAAGTCCCGTTGGTTGAAACATTACCTGTGGCCTTATCCACGCTAAAGTTGGTGGTATCACCGTTATTGACGTACAAATTGCCTTTTATGGTAGTATTACCGCCAATGGCAGCCGTACCCGCAACCGAGAGATTCCTACCTGCCAAAATATCGTTTGTTGCACTGATATTGTTTCCGGCCGTCACATTACCGGTAGTTGCCGAAATATTGCCGTTGGAAGAAATGATGTTGCTGCTGGCCGTAACAGTACCGGTAACACCGACATTATTTTTGAAAGAAGATATGGCATTAACCGTCAATGTATCCGTTGCCGCGTTATTACCGAGCGTAGTATTGCCGTCAACATTTAAATTACCGTAAGTCCAGATATCGCCGGTACCAGAGTTAATTGTAACCCTATTTGCATCACTGCCGTTTTTAACCGTGATGTTGCCCTTATATGTTGACGTTGCATTAACCGTCAACGTATCACTGACATTATCACCAATGGTAGTATTTCCTTTAACGGTGCTGTTACCAGTAATTGTAGCATTACCACCGACTGTAGTATTACCGCCAATGGCAGCCGTACCCGTAACCGTGAGATTTTTGCCTGCCGAAATATCGTTTGTTGCAATGATATTGTTTCCGGCCGTCACATTACCGGTAGTTGCCGAAATATTGCCACCGGAAGAAATGATGTTACTGCTGGCCGTAACAGTACCGGTAACCCCGACATTATTTTTGAAAGAAGATATAGCATTAACCGTCAACGAGTCTTGGGACGCACTATTACCGAGCGTAGTGTTACCGTTAACCACGACATTATTGGTAAAAGTATTGGTAGTACCGCTCCATGTATTATTGGCAGCCAACAGCGCGCCGATAGAATTACCGACCGTTCTCGTGGTGGCAAATGTGGTAGTATTGCCCGTACCTGTAGCAATAAACGTTCCTCCTTGATCAATTGCATTAGCAGTATTATTGCCGATTTTAATGGAAGAGTGATTGGAAGTACCGTTCAAAATGTTGGTATCGGCAGTGGAGCGTGCTGTTGTTTCGTTGGAAACAGCCGTAGCGCGAGCGCTTGCTTCTGCCGCCACAGACGCCGCAACCGTACTTGTTGTGGCAACTTTTTGCGTACTTCCGCTACTTGCGGTGGTATATACGCCATTTTCATCAACACTGTCCAACGTTTCGTTACCGAGAAGCAATTTTGTGAAATTTTCAGTACCGTTTGTAAGTTCCTTTCTTCTATCCAAAACATATTGGTGCGATGCAATCGTATCAAATGTCAAAGTAACCGGATCAGACTGATTCAAAGTAAAGCTTTTTGTCTCGCCTTGATCGGCAAATTTAATGGTAATTTTAGCATCATTAGCTGGAGTAACATCATTTGCGGTTATATAATGTTTATTAAGCACCCAATTTTGCACATCTGTCTTAGCTTGAGGTATAGCTGTATCTTTTAAATAGTTCAAGGAGTAGTGTACATCGGCAATAAAGTTACCGACAATGAAGTAGTCGTTATTACTGGTCGAGCTAGGATCACTTGAATCATAGACAGTTGCTTCACCCGTGCTTCCATCTGGCTTTTCGTGAACATAAACACCGGTAGTGTTACCTGTCCATGCCATGTCACTATATTGGCCGTCCATGTTACTTCCAAGCAGATAACCGTCAACCATATACGATGAATCTGCTATCCACCCGTATGAGCCGGAACGTCCGTGTTCCCGACTCCATTCCAAGTTGGCACCCTCTTCCCAAGAATCACCGGCCACTGCTTCACTTGGTATAATTGCTGCCCCTAAAGCAAACAAACCGACATTGATAAGCCAACATTTTTTCAGCACACTGCGATATTGCGCTGTTAAAAGCCCAATGGCAGTTCTCGTATACTTCATAGCACGTCTCCTCCAAATAATTACGCTACAATATTATTTAAAATATAACATTTACCGCATTTTATCCACAATTTCACCAAAAGTCAAACATTATTCTTTGACATAATATATATTTTAGTACAAACACACCATTAACATTTTGTTTTTACTTGATTTTATAATTTTATTTTCTTTAAACCGAAAAAAGTCACGTCATTACGAGCCCGTCAGGGCGTGGTAATCTCATTACATCGCCTTGTTTCAAAACCAATATTGTCATACCTCGCACGGCGCATTTAAATTGTTGTCATCGCTCGGTCTGCGCTGTGCGTCAGACCGTCCAGCGATCTGATCACATTATATTGCGCTACGCAAAGATAATATCCCTTGACGAAGTGACGCACCGCGCACTTCGAGGGATGACATAACATCTTTGCATAGTGCTGTATTCTAAAACTGTTTTATTTCAGTTGCGCTTTATACAGTGCGCCGTAAATACTGTCCGGATTGTTTAACAATTCTTCGTGCGAACCGCTTTCCACGATTTTGCCGTAATTAATGACCACGATTTTATCGGCATGACGCACCGTCGAAAGCCGATGCGCAATCACGATAACCGTCCGGTCTTTCATCAAATTTTCTATGGCCTTTTGCACCACCGCTTCCGACTTGTTATCCAGTGCCGATGTGGCCTCATCCAAAATCACAATCGGCGCATTTTTCAAAAATGCCCGTGCAATCGCAATCCGCTGTTTTTGCCCGCCGGAAAGCAACACGCCGCGCTCGCCAATATCCGTATCCAACCCTTTAGTCAACTTCGGTACAAAATCGTTCAAATAAGCCATTTCCACGGCTCTTTGCAATTCTTCTTCGGTAGCGTTTTCTTTGCCCAGCATTATGTTATGGCGAATAGTGCCGGAAAACAGAAAATTATCCTGAAATACCACGGAAATATTGTCTCTGAGCGATTCCAGCGTATATGAGCGAATATCGCGTCCGTTAATCAAAATATTACCTGAAGTTACATCATAAAAACGCGGCAACAAGCTGGCAAACGTAGACTTTCCGCCGCCGGAATTACCCACCAGCGCCACCGTCTCTCCGTGTTTTATGTTTAAGTTAATGTTTTGCAATACCGGTTTACCCTTAACATATTCAAAACATACGTTTTTATACTCAATTTGTTTAATATCGTTCAGCTCTGTCGCGTCTTCGGCATTGTGAACCAGCGTTTCCGCCTGCAACAAATCAAACACCCGTTCCATCGCCATCAATGCAATCTGTACATTATTGAAGCTGTTGCCGATACCTTTAATCGGGTTATACAACAAAATCAGTGCCGCAATAAACGATACAAAATTACCGGCCGTAATTTGGTGCGACAAAATCAAATAACTGCCCACCCAAATCACCGCGGCAATACCGAGCGAAACAATAAAATGCATCAACGGCGAAAGCATACCTGTACGTTGAATCATTTTCATATTGAGCTTAAACACCCGCCGCAACGCGTCATCAAAGCGCGTATTTTCATAGTCGAATAAATTATACGAACAAATTACCCTATTTCCGCCGAAAGCCTCATTGTAATGCGTCACCACTTCGGCGTTGGTATAAACTGTTTTCTGGTTGATATCCTTAATCCGTTTGCGCACTTTTGTCAGCGGAAACAACGCACAAAACAGCACTGCCACCGCAATGAGTGCCAACTGCCACGAATTATAAAACAACACGGCAACCAAAGAAATCGACGAGAAAAAACGCGTGCAAAACTGTTTTAAATTGGCAAGCAATCCGCTACACGCCGCCTCTACGTCATTATTAAAACGCATTACCACGTTGCCGGAAGTGTTGGTATCAAAATAACCGGCATCAAAGCGCAACAACTTGCCGAACAAACTGATTTTGACATCGCTGGCAATACGCTGTCCTACCCATGTGTTCAAATACATGGCGGTAAATGTCAAAATCCCTTGCAAAGCGCTGAATCCGATGATCACCAACGGTATCCACAGCGTGTTGGTATTTTTCTCAATCATCATCACATCCATATACGGTTTTAATGCCCACGCAATCACCGCATCGAGTGCGCCCACCGGAATCGTAATCAACACCGCGGCCAGAGCCCATCCCCAATACGGACGAACGTATGGCCACATCTGTCGATAGTCGCGAATAAAATTGGTATTCGCAAATTTTGCAAAAAGTTTCTTAATCATCATTTTCTTTCACGTTTGGCCTCATTATAGGAAAAAATTTGCAAAAGTAAACAACTATTCGCGACTGTTTGCTTTTATCCTTAACAAAATGCCGAAAAAAACGGCGCCGGAATTATTCCGACACCGTCCCGAATGTATATTATCGTTGCAATAAATTAACGCCCTCTGTCCGCTATGTTCATCATCAGGTTCAGATTATGAGCCTTTTTATCCAACGAGCGTTTGAGCCAGTCGGCATTGGTAGCAATTCCCAACATTCTGGCCTTGGCGACTTCTTGCGCCCGTTGTGCGCTGAGTGCGTTTTTCATCATAATTTTTTTGATGGAATCTTTATCGTCAAAAACCGGCTCCGACACTTCAATATTGCCGTCTTTGCCGAACTTGGCGCGACGCATACTCTGATCCGTAATTGTCGAAACATTACCTTTATCGTCGTAACTTATCGTATTGCCGTCGGCATCGATAACCGAAGAAATTTTGCCGTCTTTATAATGCACTTCGTTACCCTGTGCATCACGGAAATAATCTATTTTGCCGTCAACATATTGTACATACGTTCCGTCATCACTTTCAATATGTTCAATTTTTCCTTCTTTGTATTTGGCATAAGTGTTATCTTTCGTAACCATTGAAGTTATCTGAGAATCTTCATAATTCACCGTAGTTCCGTTTTGGGTCCGAGCGTATATCACTCTGCCGTCAGTGGCGGTACGACCGATTACCGTCCCGCTTTCCAAAGTTTCCACCGTTCTGTTTTTAATTGCTATTCCCATATCACGCACTCCTTATTTAGGCCATCCGCTTTGTATCTTAACATATTTTTTACCATTAATCAAGTTTTTTTCGTCAAACGCCGAAAATTTAACAAATTTGTAACACATACAACAAAGTATTTTTATGATTAAAGAAAATAAAACACCGGCGACACTTGTTCCCTATAGCATTCCGACGGATTACAAAATAAAAACCTCTCTGCAACTACGCAGAGAGGTTTTTATTTAACCTAAAGATTCATCACATACCCTGTAAGAAATCCAGTTGAAAACACCGTCTTCCACCGGATATGGCGGATCGTAGTCATTGATAAGCGCGGCAGATCTTGCCTGCATAATCTTGCCGTTATTCTGCTCGGGGCCGGCGTATTTCTTTACAATACCGGCGCCGAAATCGACAACATTATCGAACCTTATCGACGGGGAATTACTGTTCTGGCAAATAAAATCTCCGTCCGCCCACAAATCGACATCAATGCCGTTCTCTTGTAATATCCGCAACGTAGCATCAAATGCTTTTCTCTGCACATATGCCTCTTGCAAAATGTCAAGCGTCGGCACCACAAAACCGCGAGCATAAACGCTTTCTGCCGTAAAAATGCGGCCAACCGTATTTTTTGCAGCGGGATAATACTTTTCGCGCATTGCTTTCAGCTCTGTTTCGACAGCGATGAAACCGTGGTCGTAAATTGATGCCGGTTTACTGCCGTCACGCATTACCTTTGCACAATAACACTCATTTTCCACCGCCACACCGAATACTTTGGTGATTTTGGTCGTGTCGAGAAAAGGCAATCTCACCATTTCTCCTTTTGAACCCAAATACACAACCGGAAGCGGTGTCGGTATCCATTCTTTTTTTCTGAGCGGCAGCACGCTCTGCTCTTTTTCCATAATTCGTCATTTTTTGAAATTTGCACAAATGATTTTTGCCGACTTCGACTTCGGCGTCGATTCGAATTTTGTTTTTTGAGACGGCGAATCCTTATTTAAAGCAAACACCATCTTGTTATAATCCAAATACAACTTGCCGTCGTCGTCCTGCATCAGCTTGTAGTAGTAGCCGTTGTTTTTGAAAATTCCGCCCACCGGAACTTCTTCGCGAACAAACGCGTTCAAATCATACTCTTCCACATAATGCTGATCTTCCGAAAATACCGGTAAATAACTGCAACCGTCATCATAAACTATTCCCCAACACGTCAGGGCATAAGTACGTTTGTTTTCTTCAAGCAGATAAAGATTGGATAAGAAAATATTTTCTATACCTTTCTCCTTATATGTCTGCCGTTCGACTTCTTCCACCACAGCCTGCGTGGCATACGCCCGCAAGCGCCTGATGGTATGATTTCCGGTTTTTGCCTTGTACAGATAGTAACTTTCCCCGTTATAGCAAAAAATATCGCTGTCGGGTTTAATCACTTCTATTGTTCTGATATCACCGATATCATCTTCAAAATCACTCTCAACTTCAAAGAACGCCCGCACGATTGACACCACTCCCGATTGCAGCGCGGAAGGATCCATCCACACGATGTGTTCTTGATCTTGAGCTGTTTTCATACGAACCAAAACCGCCGTATCCGCTTCCAGATACAAATCGGCTTGCGCTTTGCAATATACCATACAAAGTGCGTCGGCCTGAATTGAGGCCCTAAACAAATCCATCTCCATATATATAAAAAATTTTGTTTATAAACAGCATACACCTATTTACGTTTTTGTCAACAAAAAATATTAAATCGCACAAAAAAAAGAGGAGCACTATGCCCCTCTTCTTTTAACTACGACTTGCAACCTGTAACGGACTATAGTCCAGATACCACTCGTTAGTGGTATGCGTTCGCTTTACCTGATAATACTTTCCGAAGGCGCTGAAGTTCTCACCGACTTCCAAATTCTTGTAGACGGCATCGTTCAGCAAATCGAAACCCTCCAGCCTCAGCCCGTCGCGCAGGTCCATAAAGGTGATGGCGAAGTCCGTATCGCAATCCATGCAACGTACACACCATGCGGCAGAAAGATACTCTCGTGTTTCGGCATCCAGCACCCTAACCGGTGTTACCGTAACCACATTGTATCCCTTGGACTGGCACGCAGCTCTCACCAGCTCCTCGTTGTTGAACAGAAGAACTGCCCTGATACCAAGCTCCCCCACGCTGTTGATAAACGTTCTGAAGTAGGTATCCTGATAGCCAAACAGCTCATTGCCCGTCATCTTTTGCAGACCGTAGCGCTGGCCGACAGGCAAAGGAGGTTCTCTGCGAATGACCGGCATGATGCGCACAACACGTTCTCCATGTTTACACACCCAGCAGGCCATTTCCTTACCTTCTGAGTTAATCACTCGGCACAGCTCAACCGTGCCTCTAAATCCATCCTTCACAAAAAGCCGTCTGGCAGCTTTTGTAGAGGAAATTACACGCTCACTTGCCGCGATTGTGCAATTACAAAATGACAACCTATTCATATCCCAATAATTTTTGGTACGAGACCATAGTAGCTTGCTTTATTATTTTTGTCAAGCTATTTTTAGACAAATTATAACATTTTTATTTATGATGCCCGTGCGAAGGTGCGGAATGCCCGCCACCGTGGTGCGAACCGCCGCTATGATGTCCTCCGCCGCCGTGATGCGGTGCCGGTTGCGGTTTATGTCCGCCGCCGTGGTGCGGTGCCGGATGATGATGGTGCGGCGGATTATAGTGATGCGGCCGCGAATGATAGTAATGGTAACGCGGATAAATAGGGCTGTCATAATAAATTACCGCCGGTTGCTCATACACCACCGTCGGAGCGCTCGAAACATACGTTGTTGAATACGCCGGCGCATATCCGTCGGAAACCACATACGAATCTTCGTAGTAATAGTCTGCCGGAACATAGCATCCGCTCAATCCCAGACAAATCATTATCGCAAATATTTTTTTCATGGCAAAACTCCCTTTCTTATATATATCCCTATCATGCGGCAAAAAAAATCAAATGTAAATATAAAAAACATCCGTTTAGGTATGTATAATTTAAAAATATTGTCTTGACATTTTTGTCAAAACTGCTATACTGATTATGTTTTTAAGTTATTTGCATATAATTATGTTGTTCATCTTTTCATTTTGAAGGGACGACATTCAGTGCATAATAACTCCAAGAGTGTCGAACCAAAAAAAATATATGATGAAAAAAATTGCTTTCGTCGGGCTGTGCCTGACTGTGATGTTCCTGATGGTAGTGTTTGCTGATAACCGTAACATCCTCGGCGAGGAAGGTATGGGCTGGGGTATGTCATTTATTGCCGTGATTTGCGCTACAGCTGCAGCAGCGGCCAATGATAAGTACATATCGGCAATAAACCTTTTTATAGGTCTTGCCATAACGTCTACCCTGGGAAGCACATCATTTATCATCTATATTATCGGGCTTATCCTGATAGTGTGGATGGTTGTTTCTTTTTCCGAGGTTCGGAAGATGATTACCGGACTTTGGGAACCGGAAAGAAACGACGATGAAGAAAAATAAAGAAAAAGCGTCTGTGCTCGTCACACAGGCGCTTTTTCTTTTGCATATAATGTGCATAAACTGCCGTAATTCTTTGAAAAAATCAATCGTATTGTTAAAATACTCCCGATTCGCAATAGAAACAGAGGGAAATATGGCACCAAAAGAAAATAACAAACCGGTAGTTTTGCAAGTCCTGCCCGAGCTCAATCAGGGCGGAGTCGAACTCGGCACCATAGAAATCGCTTCCGAGTTACAAAAGCGCGGTATCAAAAATTTTGTGGCTTCGGCGGGCGGACGGATGTTGCCGCAATTGGAGCATCTGAAAGTCAAACACTTTACCCTGCCGCTCAAAACCAAAAATATTTTCAAAATGTGGCTTAACACCAAAAAGCTCGAAAAAATCATCAAAGAAAACGGCATTACCATCGTGCACGCCCGTTCGCGCGCACCGGCTTGGAGTGCTTATTGGGCAGCCCAAAACTGCGGCGTACATTTTATGACCACCTTCCACGGCACCTACGGTTTGGGCCCACGCGGCATCAAAAAATTCTATAACCGCATTATGACCTACGGCGAGCGCGTTATTGCCATTTCCAATCACATCAAAGAGCACATCATCAAAAACTACGGCACCGATGAGAACAAAATCCGCCTGATTTCCCGTTGTGTGAATATGGAAAACTTTGATGTGGAAAACACCTCTGCCGAGCGTATGATTAAATTTTTGGAAGAAAATCAGATTCCTTCCGACAAGCCGCTCATCACCCTCATCGGTCGTCTTACCAACTGGAAAGGCCAAAAACTTTTGATTGAAGCTTTGAACAAAATCAAGGACGAAGACTTTTTCTGCCTGTTAATCGGCGACGACCAAGGACGCACCAAATATACCGATGAGTTGCATGAGATGATAGAAAAATACGATATGGCCGACCGGTTTGCATTTATCCGCCATGTTTCCGACGTTCCGGCGGCGATGATGGTATCGGATATCGTACTATCCACCTCGATTGAGCCGGAAGCTTTCGGTCGCATAGCCATTGAAGGGCAAGCCATGGGACGCATAGTGATTGCATCCAACATCGGCGGCTCCAAAGAAACGGTTATTGACGGCGTTACCGGCAAGCTTTTTGCCAGTGAAAATGCCGATGATTTGGCCGCCGCCATTAAATGGGGATTATCGCTTTCTACCGCCGAACGTGAAAAAATCGGCGCTGCGGCGATAAAAAATGTAAAAGAACATTTTACAAAACAAATTATGTGTGATAAAACAATCAAGGTTTATGAAGAACTCATGAATCAAAAGTAGAAATTTTAATAGTGAAAAGGTAGAAAACAATGGTTAAAATTAAATTGCCTGATGGCAGTATATTAGAAGAAAAAGACGGTATTTCCGGATTGGAAATAGCGCAAAAAATCAGTTCCGGCTTGGCAAAAGCCGCATTGGCAGTCAAAATTGACGACAAATTACAAGATTTAAACACCCCTATAACTACCGATTCTACACTCACTATTATCACCGCTAAAGATAAGGACGGTTTACACATTTTAAGACACTCTTGCGCCCACGTTATGGCAGAAGCCGTACAGGAAATCTGGCCTGATACACAGGTCACCATCGGTCCGGCCATCGAAAACGGATTCTATTACGACTTTGCCCGCAAAGAACCGTTTACCACCGAGGATTTTGCCTTAATTGAGGCGAAAATGCACGAAATCGTTAAACGCGACGAAAAAATCGAACGTATCGTAATGCCGCGCAACGACGCAATTAAATTCTTCAAAGATAAAGGTGAACATTATAAGGTAGAAATTATTGAAGATTTACCTGAAGATGAAATCATAACCCTTTATCGTCAGGGCAATTATACCGATTTGTGCCGCGGTCCGCACGTTCCGTCAACCGCCAAAATCGGCGATGCCTTCAAACTGATGAAGGTTGCCGGTGCTTATTGGCGCGGCGATTCCAATAACGAAATGCTGCAACGCTTGTATGCTACCGCTTGGGCCAACAAAAAAGACTTGGATGCCTACATCACAATGATGGAAGAAGCCGCCAAACGTGATCACCGCAAGCTCGGCAAAGAAATGGATTTGTTCCACTTTGAACCGGAATATGCGCCGGGTGCCGTGTTCTGGCACGACAAAGGTTTCCGCATTTATCGCAAATTGATTGAATATATGCGCAACCGCCAAGAGCACAACGGCTATATTGAAATTGAAACCCCGCGTGTTATGAACCGCGTTTTGTGGGAAACTTCCGGTCACTGGGATAAATACGGCGCACACAACTATTCCGGCGAAATGGAAGACGGCAGTATGTTCTGCGTCAAACCGATGAACTGCCCTGGCGGATTGCTTGTTTATAAACAGGGCGTTAAATCTTATCGCGACCTGCCGCTTCGTATGGCCGAGTTCGGCAAGGTTAACCGCTATGAGGCTTCCGGCGCTTTGATGGGCTTGATGCGCGTGCGTGAATTTACGCAAGATGATGCTCATATTTTCTGCACACCGGAACAAATGGAAGAAGAATGCATCAACACCATGAAGCTGATTTTTGATATATATAAAGACTTTGGTTTTGACAGCGTAAAGATTTATCTTTCAACCCGTCCGGACAGCATTTATCGTATCGGCAGTGACGAAATTTGGGATTTGTGTGAAAACTCGTTGGCACACGCTCTCGAAAAACACGGTTATGCTTATGAAATCAATCCGGGCGAAGGCGCCTTCTATGGTCCGAAACTCGAATTTATTTTGAAAGATGCCATCGGTCGTGAATGGCAATGCGGCACTATTCAGGTGGATATGAACTTGCCGGAACGCTTTGATATTTCCTATATCGGCGAAGATGGTGAAAAACATCGTCCGGTGATGTTGCACCGCGCTTTATTCGGCTCAATCGAACGCTTTTTGGGTATTTTGATTGAACATCACGCCGGCAAATTGCCGCTGTGGCTGTCACCGTTGCCGATTGTGGTAGCGCCGATTGTCAGTGAATTTGACGGTTATGCCGAAGAAATCGTGGCTGAATTGGATAAGGTGGGAATTAAGGCACAATCCGACTTGCGCAACGAAAAAATCAATTATAAAGTGCGCGAACACTCGCTCTCCAAAATTCCGGTAATCGTGGTTGTCGGCGCCAAAGAAAAAGAAAACCACAGCGTGACGATTCGCCGCTTGGGCAGTGAAAAGCAAGAAACCATGTCGCTTGCCGACTTTATCAAACAAATGCAAAAAGAATCGGAAATGCCGCATCGCTTTGAATAAAGCTTTCCGAGACGAACAATAAAAAATCCCTCGTGGCGGTTAAGCAACGGGGGATTTTTAAAGTTTATACATCGTAATCAGAACAGCCACGGCATATAGGCATTGCAAAAGAAGAAAGCAATGAGAGCCAAACCGAAGAACCACGGCCAACTTTTGACCATACGGCGAAAGCCGTCTTTGGGATAGGCAAACTCATATTCATCGATGCAGTTTTCAGATGCGCCTTCATCATATGCAAACCAACTCCAAAGGCCGAAAGCCAACGTTGTTGCCCCATAAAAAGGACAGGTAAAATACCACACGGCAAACACCGCCGCAAGTCCGAGCAACACTATAATAGTGTAGTTTCGCTGATACCGATTGTAGATTTCCTTAAATCTTCGGATATGCTCGGGAACTTCTTCAACTTTTTTCTTTGTCATAAGCACTTACGCATTAATACTCAGATGATAGTTGACCGTATCAATAAAGCTCTGCACGGTCTGCTCTTTGTTGAATGGGTATTCCATCAGCGGATTATGTATGTCAACGACTATACCGCATTGATTATACAGCTCATCAAACATATCTTCAAAATCCAACGAGTCCATCCCGAACTCATCGCGAAGATTTGTCTTCAGCAACTTCTCATCGGGCATACTTGCAATACCTTCACAAAGTCCGGAATAATCGCTGAGCACTTCCAGCAAAATCTTCCGAACCTCAGTCACACCAATTTGTTTCATAGACCAAGACGTTTAACGCAAATCTAATTTATACATTTGGCGACCTTGTTCTGCTTCCTCGGGAGTAGGGTCGCGATAGAACAGCGACTGCTTAATCCCGATAGAAGTGATTTGCCATTTGTCATCAACGTGCCGAATAAAGCCCAAGTTGTAGAACTGTTGCAGCAATTCGGAATCAATCAGAGATTGGGCATCTACCCAATTGCCTTGCTGTATTTGCACTAAATGCAACAAAGCCTTTTTTCTGTCAGTTATCATATGCATTTATGTTTTAATGTTTAACGTTTACTTAGTAGCCGCCATAATACAAAACACAGATCGCCGCGATGATAAGGGCGGTAATACCATAGAGGTTAATCGCCGGTTCAAGACCGTTGAAAATCATCGCAAAGTATGCGCCGATGCAGTAGAACAGATAAGCATATACTCCGATAGCAAGCCAAAATGTATCAACACCGAGCTTGTGCAATCTCCACATGGCCGAAAAAAGCAGGACTAAACAGCCGACTAAGATACCCGCGTGGAAATACCAGACAACACTGACATAAAGTCCCATAATTGCCAGCATACCCACGAAAATATTGCCATTTCCTTTATGCTCGGTCAATCCGGCCGCGATAAACGGGGGAAGAACCAATAACATACCGAGAATAGTATCGGTCATCATACCACAGTCTTCAGCCGACGAAAACAGTCCGCTAATCCAAAAGATTAGGCTCTGCACACCGGTTATGACCGCGGCAACTCCGAGGAAGAGCAGAATACCCCACACAACTACCTCATCAAACCATTTACTGAAGAAATCTTTAACCTTTCCCATAATGTAATTGCACGGGCTTTTACCGCAGGCAAGCTGTCTGTTAAATGTTTATATTTTAAAATTAAATGATTACTGATATATGTATTCTTTGTTTCAAACAAAGAACCGATTTCCAATTATATCTTCATAATTTGATTGTTAATTGCCAAAATAAATAAAATTTTTGCAAAAGTCAAGTCCAACTTAAATCATCGGCACAGCGCTTTATTGCTGATTTCTAATCACAAAGAGAAAATACAACTTTCAGTGCATCGGCGGCGGATGAGGTTATTCCTCCGGCATATCCCGCCCCCTCGCCGCACGGAAATATACCGCGAATATTGCACTGCATGGTGTCGTCGCGCACAATCCGCACCGGCGACGAACTGCGGGTTTCCACACCGGTCAGCACCGCATCATGAGTATCAAATCCGCGCAACTTTTTTGCCATCTCGACAATTCCCGAGCGCATGGCCTCCGCAATCTCTGCCGGATAAAGTGCCCCAAAATCGCACCACGCTACTTCCGGCGCATAACTCGGCCGCACTTCTCCGCCGCGCTTACTCGCTTTTTCTTGCAAAAAATCCCCGACCGTTTGTGCCGGCGCATGATAATTTTTTCCGCCCAAAACAAACGCCCGTTCTTCCAACTTGCGCTGAAAATACATACCGGCCAGCGGATGCTTACTGCCGAAATCGGTCTCGCCCACTCCGACCAACAGCGCGGCATTGGCATTTTCCTTATCGCGGGCAAATTCGCTCATACCGTTGGTAACCACGCGCCCTTCCTCCGACGACGCCGCCACCACCGTACCGCCCGGACACATACAAAATGTATATACCGAATGCCCGTTCGGCAAATGTACCGCTAATTTATAATCGGCCGCACCCAAATACGGGCTTTGCGCCGCCGCTCCGTATTGCGCCGTATTAATCATCGCTTGTTTATGCTCGATTCGCGCCCCTACCGAAAACGGTTTTTGCGTCATATAAACACCACAACGGTGCAACATTTCAAACGTATCGCGTGCACTGTGGCCGATTGCCAGAAAGAGCCGCGATGTCGGTAATTCATAAACTTCCCCGCCGTGCCTGATTTTTATTGCCGTCAGCCGCGAGTCCTTAATTATCAAATCTTCCAACTTACTGCAAAAACGATATTCTCCGCCGAGTTCTTCAATTTTGCGACGAATATTGCGTACCACAATCCGTAAATTATCCGTACCGATATGCGGTTTGGCCAAGTACAAAATTTCGGCGGGTGCACCGGCTTCGTATAATTCGTGCATTACTTTGGCGGTAAACTTATCTTTTTTAATCCCACTCATCAACTTGCCGTCGGAAAAAGTACCGGCACCGCCTTCGCCGAATTGCACATTGGTTTCCGTATCCAAGCTGCCGGTCTGCCAAAAAGTTTCCACCTTTTGCCGACGCGTATCCACATCGGCACCACGCTCCAAAATAATCGGGCATAAACCGGCCTCTGCCAATGCCAAACCGGCAAACATTCCGGCCGGACCGCTCCCGACCACAACCGGACGCACTCCGTCACTTTTTATCTTGAAAGTCAACTTTTCTTCCGGCGGCAGAACCTCTATATCTTTATCCGCCGGTTTTCTGTTCGCAAAATTGCAATCCACGCTGTAAACAAAGTGCACGTTATGCTTGTTACGCGCATCAACCGATTTTTTGGAAACGGTAAAATCGCGGATTTCTTCAACCCGACAATGCAATTTTTCCGCCGCAGATTTCTTTAAATCGTCATCTGTTGCCGTCAGCGGCATTTTAATATTATTGATGCGTAACATTTTCCCTCTCAAACATCCGCATCATAGCCGCAAAAAAACAAATACGCAACTATTCTTTTGCCGTATCATCGGCGGAAAAACGCAACATATTCCACAGCGGACGACGGTAAATCCACAAATTTATAATTCCGAGTGCAAACGCCAACGCCCCGAAAACATACAGAAAAAAATACCAATTAAAATTGTCGGCAGTCAGCATGACTTCCTGTTGTTTTATCCTCAAAGCAAATAAAGCTCCCGCCGTCAAAAATCCGGCGCATATAAAAGCAAATGTCCAAATTTTACGCACTGTCTCCCGATTACCGACAACGGCGGAACCGATATAAACAAGCACAAGTACTGCCAAAACATAAATTTCCATTTTTTATCCCCTTAATTTAGCAAATAAGCTCCGAATCCCAAAATTCAACGCAATATAAAAAATAAAAAAAGGAACCTGCCGCTTAAAGCAGATTCCTTTTCTTTTGTTCAGAGCTTTTTAATAGCCACCACCTCATTCGGGAACAGAGTGTATACGCTATACACGACTCTGTCACCGATATTGATGGAACTATCCAACTTACTCTTTTTCACAAAAATCAGGTCACCGTTTTCCAGCTCCAAGAACAAAGTATCTATCGGCCAGATAGTGATACTGTATCTGATTTCCATGGAAAAGAGGTGCTTTACCGTGCCCTCAATCGGATCCGAGGCTACCAAATACTGCCCGATATCAACGTGTTCGTTGTATTCGGGAGTTTCGGCTACATCACCGACATCAACTCCGTTAATCCTCGCAATTTCGTGAGGACAGAACGAGAATACACCGAAGGAGATTTGGTCGCCGACGTGTAATTCCTTGTTGTAACGCAGACGCAACATATAGAAATAATTTCCATCGCTGACCTGCATCACATAGGCCTTGAAAGGCCACGGAATCTCGCGGCGCATAACAACCGAATACAATCTGGTAATCGTCAGCAAAGATGGATTGTTGGTTACATCCGGATCGCTCTGATTGCCGTTGTTGCCGTTGTTGCCGGAATTTCCGTTGTTGTCGTTGTTGTTCCCGTTGTTGTCGTTGTCATCGGGCTTATTACCGTCGGGTTTGGTCTCGTCCGGTTTGGTCGGATGGTGATGATGGTGTTCCCACTCATATCTCTCCTCATCGTACCACGGCTCGGGCTCACAGGCTACACATAACACCGTTAAGACAGCCAAGAAGAATAATACTTTTTTCATACGCAATAATACTTGTTTGCGCTGATTATAACATTTTTTGACAAAAAGTAAATAAAAAAATGCGATATTGTATAAATAATTGTTTTTATTGCTCTAAATCAAAGTCATCACTTTTTTTCATTACCGCATCAACCCACCGAATAAATGCCGTTTCGCTGTCTTGAAAATTTTCCTCGGCCTTTGCCTGCCGGTTGTTCCACAAAACTTTAAAATCAACCTTAGATACCGTCGGATAATTAGCTAGTGCCAGCGCCAGATTTATTTCGGTCGTCAACGCCGTATCCGTACGATTTATACCGGAACGAATACGCCAATAAGGAGCGGTTTTGGCGGTACGATAACCTTCAAATGACGGCATAATAAAATACAGCGGCGTATACATATTCAACCTGTCTTGTACCGAATTTCCCAGTGCATCCTGTTTTTTCAAATCGATGGCATATTCCCGACCGAGTGAGCTGTCTTTAAAAATTTTTGCCATATATTTATCAAAGTGATTTCCTTTGCCGTTACCATCGCCGAACAGAATATTCTCCGAGCGCGAACGATCCGGCGCATCAAATGCTCCCAACGGCTTTGTTGCTTGTTTCATCAGCCGTACAAAATCTTCAACACTGCGAATAACATACCGATTGTTTGAGATGTCATATTTTATCCAACTCAATTCATCGTTTAACCGACGCAAATACCGCTCTTTATCTAAATAAAAGCCGGTATAATTTTTCATAAACGACGGCACCGTATTTTCATCAATCTGCAGCGGATATTTGCTGGTTTGCAAAAACTCATTCAAAGAATCTTCAATCAATTCTTTAATAAACTGATAGTAACCGCCTTCTTGATATATACCGCGTTCCGAATATTGCAACAACAGCGGTTTTCCGTGCATATCGCGGAAACCTGCATTATTAACGTATGTTGCATACTCACGTGCCATTTTCTGCGAAAGTTTCTGCTGACTTTCGCTTAAATCCGCACGCGTTGCCCCCATATTCCACTCATAAGCTTCATTGGCCGCATCAAAATTAGTCAACGGCGACCAAGCCATAACTCCGTATATGCGCTCGTTTCCACGCTCCAATGCCCCGATATCCTTAAAATACGGACGAAACAGCGGGCTGTCGGCAGTTGTCCCCACCAGAGAAGCCAATCCTCCGCCGGCCTCAGCACCAAACACGAAGATACAATCGGTATTAGCCGGTATATATTCCCGATTATGCCGCAAATAACGTATTGCTGCTTTAATATCTACCAAACTTGCCGGTGCTCCGTGTTCTTTACCTCTGAAACCGACGTGTACGTATATATGACCGGCTTTAGTATGTGCACTGACATTTTTGTACTCCGTCAATGCCGGATTTGCCTCATATTCCGAAGTTTCAATCGGTATGACAATCGGCGCGGTTTTAATTGTATAATCACCGATTTCGGCACTTTCGTTCGGTTCGCAACCGTAGGTTTGCGGTCCGTTGGCACGACACTTCATAAATTCTGCCGGCACAAACAACGCCATTCTTTCGTATTTCTCATCTTCCGGACGTTGTGCATACAAAATACCCAACTGATAATAAACATTATCCGCCTCATTATAGTGCCAACTCGCCATATTGATAATTTCGCCGTATTCCGAATTTATCGGTCGTTTGTGTTCATCAGCCGTCGCACTGTCCACGCTGTCCAATAGCTCATTTTCCACACTTTTATGATGTGTTTTGAACAAATAAGCTGCGTATCCGGCCAAAAGAAGAGCCGCAATAATCGAAAATAACAATACTTTCTGACGCATTTTACACTCCGTCGTTAGTAATACCAAACATACAAAGAGCATATTGCATCCGACCAACACTGTCAAACGCAAATGAGCCCGTTGTGCGTATTTTTGAAAGCATAATTAACCGTTTAAAAAATAATCCGTGTTATTTTTTATTGAAAATTGATTTTAAGGAGATATTGATATGCGCCCGCTTCAACTGTTTTTATCGCTATTGCTTCTGTTATCGTGTTCGCCCGAAAATACAAACGAATCCACCGAGAATAAGGCGAACATTGATAATATTCTGGTAGAAAAAGCTCATCGCAAATTATATCTGCGTCAGGGCAAAAATATCGTCAAAACCTATAAAATATCTTTAGGTCGAAATCCTGTCGGTGCCAAGGTCAAATCCGGCGATAATAAAACTCCCGAAGGGGCATATTATATTGTCAGCCATAATCCGCACAGCAAGTTCCATCTGTCCCTGCGGATTTCTTACCCGAACAGCGCACAAATCAAAGCTGCCGAAGAAGGCAACTATTCTACCGGCGGCGATATTATGATTCACGGTTTTCCCAACAAAGTTCCGACCGCAGTTTTTAATTTGTTCCATAAGTTCAAAGACTGGACTGCCGGCTGTATTGCCGTGACAAATACCGAAATTGAGGAGATTTACAACTTGGTTAAAGACGGCACACCGATAACCATAAAGCCGTAATTCAAGCAATAACCGCCCGAACGGGCGGTTATTTTCAAATAAAAATTCAATACCGACATTACAGAATAAATCTGTGCATCAGTGTCGAAATATCAGCCAGCAACGCTATGCGATTTTGGCGTTCGCGCAAGTCATCCGAGAGCACCATATTGTTATCAAAGAAAGTATTAATCGGCGCGCAAACATTACTCATAACCTTCACAAAATCGGCATAATCCTTTTGCGCCAGATATTGCTCCGCCACCGCTTTAGCTGCAGCAAATGCTTCAGCCGCACGTTTTTCATCTGCGTTATTGACCAGAGCCATATCAAATTCGGTCTGCTTCTTCTCTTTCATCAAATTATCGATACGTTGCAGAGTTTGCGCAAACAACTTAAACGGCTCAGCCTCCAGCAAAGTGCTGATAACCTGTGCTTTGGATTCTATTTCCGCCACATTAATCGTCGCCAAATCAATCCGATTGATGACGTCGGTGATCGAATAATGCAAATCTTCGTTCAACATCACCGATAAACGCTGTTTGATAAAGCCGATTACATAATCAACAAAGTCAGCTTTGCTCATATTTTCAGCCTTATAATAGCCTTCATACAAATCAGCAACTTCGGCCACAAAATCAGCCAATGCGATATTAAAGCCGAATTTACGGATAATCAGCAAAATACCGATTGTCTGGCGGCGCAACGCAAACGGGTCTTGCGAGCCGGTCGGTTTCAAATTAACCGCGCATAAGCCCAATACGGAATCCAACTTATCGGCAATTGCCATAACGGCACCGAGTTCGGTTTCCGGCAATCTATCGCCGGCAAAACGCGGCAAATATTGTTCTTCAATAGCTTTGGAAACACTTTGTTCATAGCCTTCTTCGGCAGCATAAATACTGCCCATAATCCCCTGAAGCTCGGAAAATTCACCCACCACGGTTGAAACCAAATCGGCTTTCATAATCGCCGCCACCGTATCAATTTGCTTATCCGCACCGAGCGCCGATTTTTGTGCCAACAAATGCGCCAACGCGGCAACGCGTTTCATTTTTTCGGCATAACTTCCCAACTTGGTCTGAAACACCACTTGCGGCAATTTCTTCGCTTTATCCGCCAACGTGGTCTTTTTATCTTCGTGATAGAAAAATTCGCCGTCTTTCAAACGCGCCGTCAACACACGCTGATTTCCCTTGGTAACACCGTCAATACCATAATCATCGCCGTTGCGCACAAACACAAAACAATTTGCCAATTTACCGTTGCGATATGCCGGAAAATAGCGCTGATGGTCTTTCATCGGCGTAATCACAATCGGGTCCGGCATCGCCAAAAATGCCTCATCAAACCGCCCGAGCGCCGCCGTCGGATATTCCACCAAATTTACGATTTCATCAAGTAAACTCTCATCTATCGGCACTTGAATGTCGTTCTTTTGTTCCAAATCATGAATTTGCTGTAAAATCAACTTCTTGCGCTCATCTTGGTTCACAATCACAAAAGCTTCTTTAACCTTAGCAAAGTAGTCGTCAACCGATGTAATCGTATATTTTTTATCCGCCAACATTCTGTGACCTTGCGTAAAGTCAGCCGCGTTCAAAAATTCCAGCGCAAAATCCAACCGCCGTGATCCCAAAAACGAGAGCAGCCAGCGTATCGGGCGAATATATTTGCCGACAAACACATTCCAACGCATCGGATTCGGCTGATATACCGACATAATCAAATCCGGCAGAATCTTTTCCAAAATTTCGCCGGTATCTTTTGCCGCCGTTTTCTGAACGGCAAAAATATATTCAACGCCCTTGATATCCTTAACGAAAGTATCATCCAAAGTCAGTTTGCGACCGGCCAAAAAGCCTTCCAACGCCTTGGTCGGTTTGCCGTTTTCATCATACGCACTCTTTTGCGCCGGACCTTTGACTTCCACTTCCTGACCGGCCACCTGCAAAGCAACGTTTTCGATATATAAAACCAAGCGGCGTGGTGTATAAAACACTTTCAGTCCGTCAAATTCAATCAAATTCTCGGACAAAGCCTTTTGCGTGTTGTCGCGCAGACTTTCGGCCATTCTTTTGACATATTGAGCCGGAATTTCTTCTATTCCGATTTCCAGTAAAAACTTTTCACTTGCTGTCATTTGAAAAACTCCTTTAGCACTCTTGCGACAAATACGACTTGGCTATTTCTTTCATCAGGTTACGAATGCGAGCAATGTAGTTAGCACGCTCGGTAACGCTGATTGCCCCTTTAGCATCCAACACATTAAACGTGTGCGAACACTTCAGCGCAAAATCATACGCGGTATAGATATTTCCGAGCGAAGTCAAACGCTTGGATTCCGCTTCATAATTATCAAAGTCGATAAACAGCTGCTTTTCGTTGCACAACTCAAAACAATATTTTGAATGGTCATATTCGCGATGATGATAAATATCGCCGTATTTTTCGGCCGGACTGTATTGCAAATCATACACGTTTTCCACATTTTGCAAATACATTGCTATGCGCTCCAATCCATAGGTAATTTCCGCCGTAATCGGCTTACAGGTCATACCGCCGATTTCCTGAAAAAAGGTAAATTGCGTAATTTCCATACCGTCAAGCCACACTTCCCAACCTTTACCGAAAGCCCCCAAAGTCGGAGATTCCCAGTTGTCTTCCACAAAGCGAATATCGTGCTCTTTTTTGTTAAAACCGATATATTCCAAACTTTTGATATATATATCCACAATATCAATCGGCGACGGTTTAATAATCACCTGAAACTGATGGTGTTGATACAAACGGTTAGGATTATCGCCGTATCTGCCGTCGGCCGGACGACGTGACGGTTCAACATAAGCGCGCGCCACCGGTTTTTCGCCGAGAGCGCCGAAAAAAGTCAGCGGATTCATGGTACCGGCGCCCTTTTCCACATCATAAGGTTCGCCGATGGTACACCCCTGTTCCAGCCAAAAATCCTGCAATTTACGTTTTAATTCCTGAAAATTCATTAAGTGCCTCACTTATTTATAATTCTGCGGGATTGTACCCACAAAAAAAAGTCATGTCAACAGATATTTATTTTTTGCCGCAAATCCACTGCCTCACTCAAAAACACCAAAACCGCCCAAACGGGCGGCTTGTCGTTTTTGGCTAGAGGGCTTACAGTTTGTGAACTGATTATTGATTTATTAATAAAGTTTTTGTAACAAGAAAAAAGAGGAAAAAATGAAACACTTTATTAAAAATTCAAAAAATGAGGATATATGCGTTCAAATCTCTGAACCTATTATAAATATTTCGCGATCCAAAATGGCAATAATTTGTCATGGGATAACCGGCTATAAAGAACAAGATGTTATTTTACAAACTGTAAAAACGTTAAATAATTGCGGTTATTATGTTGTTACTTTTGATTGTCGTAATTCCCGCGGTGAAAGCTTTAATAACCACTCATGTGCGACACTTTCATCAATGTATGACGATATACAAACTGTAATAAATTGGCTGAAAACAAAAAATTTCTATATAGAACCTTTTTTATTGGCTGGTCATTCTTTAGGTGGTTCGGTTATATTAAATTTTGCAGAACAAAATCCCAATAAAGTAGAAGGTTTAATATTATTATCCTCCATCTTTGACGGAAATGAACTATCTCAAAATACACAAGAAAACTCTCCGAAATTTTTTCAACAGCTTCAGAATGGTGGAATTATTCGCCGCAGAAATAATATAGATTGCTACTTAGACAGCACCTATTTACAAGATTTGCAAAATTATAATTTTTATGCAAACATTCAAAATTTGAATATGCCAGTATTGATTGTTACCGGAGATCAAGATATTGCCTCGGCACGAGAAGACAATGAGCGCTTTTATAAATGCTTAAACTGTAAAAAAGAATTTTATATCTTGCACAATTGCTCGCATGTATACGATACGTTGCAAAATCAATCTGATTTAAATGATAAGATTACAAAATTCATAACATATTGATTCTAATACTGATTTCAAACACCAAAACCGCCCAAACGGGCGGCTTGTCGTTTTTGGCAGGGGCAGAACGATTGTTTCGCTCCGCTCCTCCTTCGCTCTCATCGCTTCGCGACCGGCGCGCTTCCGCTCGCCTTTCGTTTGGCGTCGAACGCTCTTCCCGCGTTCTCATCACTCTGCCTCACTCAAAAACACCAAAACCGCCCAAACGGGCGGCTTGTCGTTTTTGGCAGGGGCAGAACGATTCGAACGCTCGACACTTGGTTTTGGAGACCAATGCTCTACCAACTGAGCTATACCCCTATGAAACTGAAACGCTTATAAAACATTTCTGCGCGCAAATCAAGAACTTTTTTCATAATCCGCACATTTATTATTTTTGTGTATTTTTGTTACTCATTTTTTTCAATCTGACAAGCTCAAAGAGCAAACCTTTGAAGCTCGCTCTTTAAACACCTGCATACATTCTGCCCGAATAAGCTTTACAAAAACGGCTCCGGATAAACGGCACCGCCGTCTTTCATCAATTTACCCTGTTCGCGCTTGATTTTATAATCGGATTCGGCGCCGACGTTGCGCTCAAAAATCGCGCCGTAATTGCCGACAATTGCCACCGCTTGATCCAACCATTTCGGAAAAAGCCCCAAGCCGTTCCACAGTTGCGGATTATCGCCCATCAAATTCCGTATCTCCGGATTGTTATGTCCGCGGAAAAAGTTCAAATTTTTGGCGTTCATTCCATATTGTTCCGCCAGTTGCAAGCCGTTAATCACCCATTTTACGGCCAAGCCGAAATCATTATTGCCACGTGCTACCGACGCCATCACCGGCGCCACCGAAATCGGCTCCGGAAAGATTTTGAAATTACTTTTTGCCATTACCTGTTTCATTCCGCTGAGATAAACCGCGCCGGCGGTTGCCATATCGCAACGTTTGAGCAAAAATCCCTCGCGCATCGCTTTTACCGTTGGAAACATTAAAGTTTTTGCTTCCAAATTATGCTCATTATTGAATGCCTCAAAGTTACGCGAATAATCGGTTCCCTCGGCCACACAGATTTTTTTGCCGATAAAATCTTCGTTTTTATCCCCGTCTTTCTCCGACATCATCAGCATTTGCGGCTCATAATAAAGCACACCGACCGGCATTATGTTTTTACTGATTTCCGACTTGGCGGACACCGGCGCACCGCTGAGCATAACGTCTATTCTGCCGGAATTGAGTGCACGTGAAACCTCACTGGCCTCCACATTCACCATTTCAATATGGTCAGCATCTCCCACCACTGCCAACGCAATCGCTTTGCAGAAATCGGCATCAATTCCCCGCCACATTTCGTCTTCGCGATAGGCAAAACATTTGAGTTGCAGGTTTGTACCGCAACGGATTCTGTCGCGTTGCTTTACTCGCCGCAAAGTAGATATACCTTGTGCCTCCCGCTGCGCTTTTTGAATGGCAATCAACTCTTGCCGCTCTGCCTGTTTCTCTTTGTTTTCCGGATGAACTGCCGGTTGTACTATCGGTATAACCTGTGCCCCGTCCAAAACTTTTTGTGCCTGAGCCTCAAATCCGGTAAATCCGGCCAAAATGATAAATAAACTAAAAAACACTTTCATTTTTTTTCCAGTATGCTAAAATGGTTTTATGTAATGATAACCTCAGAGGTTTTAAAATGAAGTTAAAACACTGTTTATATTTGATGTTTTTTTTGCTTGGCGCTTTATTGTTGCCGACAGTCGCATTTGCCGCGGAAAATTTTACGTCTGAAGAAGCCCGCACTTGGGCAGACAGTAAAGGCCGCGAAGTTCTGAATATTCTCACTTCGGAAAATTCGGCGGAGAAATACCAAAAACTCGATGAAATTTTGCAAAACGACATTGATATTGACCATGCCGCCCGCTTCGTTATCGGCAAATATTGGAAGCAGATGACGGAAAAACAACGCACGGAATATATGGATATTTTCAAAAAATATACCGCGGCTTTATATAAAAGCTACCCGCTTGATATTGAAAAGGGTGCCGTAACCTATGCCATTGATAAGGTATTAGCCGATAAACAACTGCAAAACGTGTATTGCACGGTGTATGTCAAAGCGATTGAGAAAAATGTTGACGATGCATCCAAGGGCGGAATTCACGTTATTTTCTCGTTGGTTAAAAACGATGATAAAATTCAGGTGCGTGATTTAAAAATAACGGAAACCAGCTTTTTGTTGGCGTATCGCGAGCGTTTTTATAAAATATTGCACGAAGACGATGATGATGACATTGATTGGTTTTTGGAAGACTTAAAACAAATCACCGCCGATTTGGAAAAAGAAAACGCCAAAATACAAAGTAGCAAATAAATCAGGCTTCTTTACCGCCCACATTGCGACCAATTTTAACAAACAATTCAGAGGTTTCTTTGGCCGCATCCTGCGCTGATTTCCCTCTGATTTTTTTATAAGTCATCAAGTCTTCGGCACTGATGCCTCCTGTTGTTTCGTTGGTACCTTCATTCATACGTTTTCTAACCAGATTGCGGGCATGATCCAAGTGGGTAACAACGTTACTTTTGACTTTATCCTCTTGCGCCCGCTTTTCCATAACTTGGCGTTTTTTAAAGAAATCAACAAAGTTTTCCAAATTACGCGGAGTGGTTAAATCAAATTTTTTAATGTCATTACCCTTTTGTCCTTTGATATGCAAGCCGATATCCACCGCCTGATATGGTTTTAAGATTTCAATATCTTCCGGCTTATGTGTGGTAAATATAATGGTTTTTCCCTGCTCGCCGAGCTTTTTGAAATGATTTAACACAATATCGGTCATCCGCTTATCCAAAAGCGATGTCGGTTCGTCAAAAATCATAATCGGCGAATCTTTAATAAGGGCTTGAGCAATACTTAGGCGCGCTTTTTCTCCGGCGGAATCCGAACTGTTGGTATCCAATCGCCGCGGTTGCATTTTGCCGGTAGGCTGTCCGTCTTTGCCAATCTCCGGCTCTTCCGCAACAATCTCCAGCATCTTTTTGATTTCTTCCACTTTCTTTTCATCTGCTTGCGGATTACCCAAACGAATATATTCATCAATCGTTACCATATCCAGTTGCGGATTAGCCTCGGCAAAAGCAATATTTTTATTTACTTCCAAGCGTTTAAAATCACGATAATCCTGCCCTACAAAATTGCCGTTTTCATTGGTCGTACCGATACGAATTGCACCATCAGTAACGTGATCTCCGTGATTGAGCAAAGTAATCAGCGTACTTTTACCGGCACCGCTGGCCCCGCTCAAAAGCGTTATTCCAGGTCCGAATCTTATATCTTCCTTTGTTGTAAACGCCGTTTTATCGCCATATTCACCGTAAACCGGACTTTTTTCATCCTTATTACGAAAACGATAGGCTATATTGTCTATCTGCAATACATTAGCATTGGTTTTGACATTTTCATTGCCGTAAACAAAATCTTTGATACCTTTTTTATATCTTCTGAACATGGTGGCAAAAGTTTCTTTATATTCATCAATGCCCAATTTTGCGGAAAAGGCTGAGTTGAGTGAAGCCACAGTGGTAGTATAATGCCGCACCTGCAGCAACGGCACCGGCCGCAATTTCTATGCCTTTTAATCCCAGAAGATACTTGCTCAGCGTTTTCAAAAAGTTGCGACTTGGTTTAAGTGCCGATTGCTGTTTTTGTTGCAATGAAGAATATGATTGCTCGTCGGCCATGGTTTTGGCGCGCATTTGTGAATTAACCAACATTTGACGCGTGTGTGCCAAAACATTATTACGCGCCTGAACAATCTCATCTTTATTTTCTACTTTTTTACCCTTCAAGCGCTTTTGAATAAAATATTCTCCGATTCCGGCAACGGCAGAACTGCCCAAAACCGCAGCCGAAGCGGTAGCAACCGATACCGGCAAGAACGGAGCAACGGACGCCGCAGATAAACTTCCGACGGTCAGTGCTGCCCCGACAGCAACACCGGTGTAACCTATCCATTGTTTGGCGTTTTGCATCATATACATTCCGGCACACTCGCCCATGCGTTGTGCATAATTGGCAATCTTTTCCGGATTAAGCATTTTTTGCTCCATTTCCGGACGGGTATCATAGTCGCGCAAAATCTTATTTTGCATTTTAAATGAAATGCGATCGTAGACATAATTGGCAACGTTATCAAATATTCCGGTTATCCCGACACCGGCATAATCGGCACCTAATTTACCGCCGAGCCAACCGTAGCCCCTGGATGCAAACTGCGGAACAACTTTACGTAAGGTATCGGCAATGGCGGCGACACCGGCCAAGCCGTACATGGTAATTTTCTCTCTGGTGGAAATTACCGAGCGAATCATTTTTCTGGCTTCGGCAATTTCCTCCTTTGTCAGGACGATTTTTTCTTCATTGCCCTGCATTTTTTTTGCCTTATTTTCCAATTCTTGTACCATGTATTAATCCTTACCTTTTCTTAATTTGTACCACGAATGATTAATTTTGTCAAGTGCCATTTTGTTACGTTTCTGTTAAATTAGCCGCTAAACCCGCAGTCAGTAAAAAATTATCCGCCACGTGTATTTTAGTATTGAATTTACAAAGTAAACTTTGTATTATGCCGTAATTAAACAAACAAATTTAGGTAATAAAATGTCAGAAATTAAAGTAAGATTTGCCCCGAGCCCTACCGGTTTTATGCATATCGGCAACACACGTACGGCGCTGTTTAACTGGCTCTTGGCTAAAAAACTGGGCGGAAAGTTTATGCTCCGTATTGATGATACGGACTTTGCCCGCTCCAAAAAAGAATATGAAGATGCCATGCGTGAAAGCTTGAAGTGGCTCGGTTTTGATTGGTGCGAAGAAGCGCGTCAATCCGCACGTTTCGAACGCTATGATGCCATGCGCGACAAGCTGATTGTTCAAGGTCGCATTTATCCGTGTTACGACACACCGGAAGAATTGCAAATCAAACGCAAACGCGCCATGTCCAAAGGCGAAGCGCCGATTTATGACCGTCAGGCCTTGCGCTATACGCCGGATGATATTGCACGTTTTGAAGCCGAAGGACGCAAACCGCACTACCGATTCAAGCTCAATCCGGGGATTATCGAATGGGAAGATATTGTGCGCGGACATTGCCAATATGAGGCAGAAAAATTAAGCGACCCGATTATCATTCGCGAAGACGGCAGTTATCTGTATCACTTCCCGTCCTGCATTGACGATTCCGATTTCGGCATTACCCACATTGTGCGCGGCGAAGACCACGTTACCAATACGGCGGCACAAATCCAGATGTTTGAGGCCATCGGCGGCAAAGTTCCGACTTTTGCTCATCTGCCGCTTTTGACCGGTGTTGAAGGCAAACTTTCAAAGCGTTTGGGTAGTTTGGGTGTGCGCGAACTCAAAGCCGAAGGTGTGGAGGCATTGGCAATCTGTTCCTTCTTGGCCAAACTCGGCACCTCGGATGCCATTGAGCCGTATTATTCGCTTGAAGAACTGGCGCAATCGTTGGATTTTGCCAAACTCGGCCGTTCGCAACCGAAGTTTGATGAAGAAGAACTCAAACATTTCAACACCAAATTCGTACGTTCCATGCCGTATGCCGCAGTTAAAGACCGCGTTGACGTCAGCGAAGAATTCTGGAACAAAGTGCGCCCGAATTTAAATGTGGTTGATGACATTAAGGCTTGGGCTGATATTTGCCATCACGAAGTAACTCCGGTTATGGAAGATAAAGCATTGACCGATTTGGCTGCTTCGGTATTACCGCCGGAACCGTGGGATGAAAACACGTTCAATGAGTGGCTTAATGAAGTTAAAGCACAAAGCGGCAAAAAAGGTAAAGATTTGTTTCACCCGATTCGCAAGGCTTTAACCGCGCTCGATAACGGACCTGAGCTGAAAACTCTGTTGCCTCTCATCGGCTATGAAAGAACCTTAAAACGTCTCAAAGGCGAAAAAGCATAATATAAGGAAAAAGTATGACACAAATTTATTTGCACGATACATTAAAACAACGCAAAGTTCCGTTTACACCGCTTGATGAAAACAATGTGCGAGTATATGTATGCGGCCCGACCGTTTATGACAAAGCCCATCTCGGCAACGCCAAAACTCCGGTAATTTACGATGTATTGTATCGCCTGTTGTGTTATGTTTACGGCAAAGAACACGTGACTTATGTTTCCAACATTACCGATGTTGACGACAAGATTTTGAACAAGCACAAAGAAACCGGAAAATCCATTCGCGAGATTACCGAACAAACTTATAATTGGTATATTGATGATATGGCAAAACTCAACGTGCTCGCTCCGAATTATCGTCCGCGCGCCACCGAATATATTGCCGATATGATTGAGCTCGTCAAAAAACTGCTTGCAAACGGCCACGCCTATGAATCCGAAAAACAGGTTTTGTTTGATGTGGATTCAATGCCGGCATACGGTCGTCTTTCCGGTCGTTCGATGAAGGAAATGCTGGCCGGTGCACGTATTGAAGTAGCCGATTATAAAAAGAATCCGGCCGATTTTATTTTGTGGAAGCCGTCGGATGCCGACCAGCCGGGGTGGGACAGTCCGTGGGGTTACGGTCGTCCGGGGTGGCATTTGGAATGCTCGGCGATGAGTTCCAAATTGCTCGGCAACGATTTTGATATTCACGGCGGCGGCTCCGATTTGATTTTTCCGCACCACGAAAATGAGTTGGCGCAATCTTGCGGCGCGTTTCCGGGAACGAATTTTGCCCATTATTGGGTACACACCGGTATGTTGATGATAAACGGTGTCAAAATGAGTAAATCACTCGGCAATTTTTACACGGTCGATGAAATCTTGGCGCAATATCCGGCCGAGGCTTTGCGCCTGCTGTTTTTAACCACGCACTATCATCAGCCGTTTAATTTTACGTTTGAGGGATTACAGAACGCTAAAAGCATTTTGGACAAGTTCTACAACGCTTTGCTGAAAAATGCCGATGTGCCGACCAAAGAAGTGGCGCCAAATCCGAAAGTTATTGAAGCGCTGGCCGATGATTTGAATACCCCGTTGGCTTTATCTTATCTGCACGAAACCGTAAATAATCTGAACAAGGCCGAAACTGCCGAAGAGCGTACTGCGCTCAAATCCGAACTTATGGCCAGTGCCTATATGTTGGGGCTGTTGTATAACGAACCGGAAGCTTGGTTTAAGGGCAAAAATAATGATGAATCGGCTGAAATCGAGGAGTTGATTCAACAACGTGCCGCAGCCAAAAAGAACAAAGATTGGGCCACCGCTGACGCCATTCGCAATTCGCTGAAAGAACGCGGCATCATTTTGGAAGATTCGCCATCCGGCACTACTTGGAAAAAAGCATAAGCGGCAAAAATAATGTTGACAAGCAAAAAAACATAAGTTATAAGAGTTACGAATTAAGCGCCGACATAGCTCAGTTGGTAGAGCAACTGATTTGTAATCAGTGGGTCGGGAGTTCGAGTCTCTCTGTCGGCACCAATGTAAAAAGCCACCTTATTGGTGGCTTTTTTAAGTTATGTCCGAAAGGAAAAAATATGCGCTATAAAATTACGGTAGAATATGACGGTACCAATCTTGTCGGCTGGCAAAAACAGCGTGAAGGTCCGAGTGTACAAGAATTTTTGGAAAAAGCTATTCTCGGATTTTCGCACCAAACCACCGAAGTTTTTTGCGCCGGTCGTACCGATGCCGGTGTTCACGCTTTGGGACAAGTGGCGCATTTTGACTTGGATACGGACTTAAGCGAATACAAAATGCAAGAAAGCATTAATGCCCTGTTGCGCGAACTACAAGCACCGGTTGCCGTGCTCAAAACCGAAAAAGTCGGCCCCGATTTTCACGCGCGCTTTTCCGCCAAAGGTCGCGGCTATATCTATCGTATCCTCAACCGCCGCGGCGCCAGCCCGTTGCTCGTCAATCGCGTCTGGCACGTTACTTATCCGCTCGATGTGGAAGCTATGCGACAAGGTGCGCAATATCTCCTCGGACATCACGATTTCAGTTCGTTTCGCGGTTCCGGCTGTCAGGCCAAATCGCCGCTTAAAACTTTAGATAAATTGGATATTACACAAAACGGCGATGAAATAATTTTTACGGTTGAAGCGCGCTCGTTTATTTATCATCAGGTACGCAATATGGTTGGTACGTTAATGCAGGTCGGCAACGGCAAACTGCAACCAGAAGACGTCAAACACATTTTGGAAGCCTGTGACCGTAAAAAAGCCGGCATCAGTGCGCCGGCTTACGGATTATACTTAAACAAAGTTATGTATTAAGCATTGGTTTTTTGGTTGGATATAACTTGCTGTTGTGCTTGTTTTTCCGTTTGTTTCTTCAGTTCCTCCGTCAATTTCTTTGAAACGTTATCGCCGATACCGCCACCGGCGTATGTGCCGGATACATTACCTCCGTCATAATGCAAATTAAGCGTATTTCCTTGTGCATCCTTGAAAACGGTATACACACCGTCGCTCAACTTAACATCTTTCGTCATAAAGTTTGATACACTGTATTTGCCGTAACCGGATACCGTATATACCGCATTTCCTTTAGCATCATGAGTAAGAGTAATTGTTCTGTTGGCATTGTCTTCCTTACTTTTTCCTTTGACGGCTTTCTTAACTCCGTCAGCAGCCTTATTTACCGTATCAGATATCCAATTTCCGGCTTTGTTTGCAGATTTTTTCATTTTATTGAAAATATTTCCGCCGTGAAAATATTTCCGCCGTTTTTCTCTTTTTCCGCTTTTTTGGCGGCTTTTTGGGCGGCTTTTTGGGCGGCTTTTTCTGCTTTTTTGGCAGCTTTTTCTATTGCTTTTTGAGCGCGCTTAGCCTCTCTGTCTGCTTTGGCTTCGGCATTTTCCTTATCTCGCTGAGCCGTTTCTTTGGTTTCCTGCTTGACTTCATTTGCAGCTACGCTCATAACTTTTAAATCATAAGTTTCACCTGCTTTTTCATGAGTCTTTATTTTCTTCATAAATTCTTTCGGATCTTTTTTCAAAAGTTCGCGAGCGGCAGCCAAATCTTCTTCACGTTTTGAATTTTGTTCTACATTCTGTAAACCCTCTTGCTCTTTTTGGCTATTAAAGTCAGTGCTATATTTCATTTCTTTCACATTATTGAGCATTTGCCCCAAATTAAACTCATTACCGGTATTTACTCCCATACCTTTCAGTTGTTCTTCAGCACCACCTTTATCTGCGCCGGAATTGGTACGAGCATTGGAAACCGCTGCCGCCTCCTCTTCGCGCACGGTTTCGGCTTGCGGTGTTGTCGCAACATATTCGTCACGGTCGTTAATTTTTTTAACCTTAGCATTAAACGCCGCCCGATCATCAACCAGCGCGTTCAACTTATTAATCTGCTCCACTGATAATTGATTTTCCTGAAACCATTGTTTCAACAATCTGGTCGGAATATAGTCCCCTTTTGCGCCATGACGAATCATACTTGCATCAAATTTATACCCCATTCCTTCAAGTTCTTCTTTCAAGACCGTCGGTCCCATTTTGAGCGCATAATCCATATTGGCGGAAAGCGTCATATTACCGCCGGCACTGCCGCTGTTATCGGAAGTGCGGGAATGGTTTGTAGCGGCCGTGTTACCGAAACTGATATTGTTATCGGTTGTATGTTCCTGCTTTTTTGCCGATTCTTTAACGAGATTTTTTACTTCATCTGAATAATTTTTTGCCGTTTCCGGATTATTAACCAAGTCAAGCACGGCAAGATAAATCTTGTGGCTCGGGTCGTCTTCTCTGGACGCTCCTTTCAAAAATCCCGTAAATACTCTCTTTTGTTCATCCGAAAGCGGGCTCGGAAGTCCTCTGAGCATAACATCAGCCTGTTCCCGCGTCAGATTATCTATCGGTTGTTGCACCTTTTCCTCAGTATTAGTTCTCTCATTTGTTTTTTTCTGAACGTCCCTTACCATATTTTCGACATCTTCCGAATATTCTTTGCTGGCTACCAAAACAACCGCCGTTTTATAGTAGTCGTTGGCATACCCATTTTGTCTGGCATAGGCTTCCAATCTGTTTGCAAAGGCCTTCTTATCTTCCGGTGTTTTAAGCGCTCTGAGGTCTTTATCTACAACTTCATATAACTTTCCGCGATTCGTTCTGCTTTTGCCTTCAGTTTCTCTCTGTTTGATAAATTCATTGAAGATACCCTTTAAATCGTCTGATACCTCTATTTTACCATGGGCTATACTATCAAGCATAGCGGTATAAACATCATAATTGGTCTTAGCCAACTGTTTTAGCTGTTCCTTAATATGACCTTCCCGACCTTCAGAAGACATATATCCCATACTGCCGTACTTTTTCAACCAATCTTCATATCCTGCAATTATATCTTCAATTGTCTTAACTTGCTCACTCTTATCAGCCATTTCTTTTCTCCCTGTTTAACGTTATTTATACTCTCTTTATATCACACTTTTTTCATTTTGTGTATTACATTTTTGTTACATTTTCTTTCGGCGCATTTTTTGCTTTGCAGAAACGCAACAAAAAGCTTGCACCGCCGTCTTATATCGTATAACCTGTTGCCAACAAAGGATAACAAAATGATAGCTAAATTACGCGGAATTATAGATTCAATCGGCGAAGATACTTGTATCATCGATGTCAACGGCGTCGGATACGCGGTTGCCGCTTCGGCCAAAACTTTGAGCAAATTGCAACTCGGTGCAGAAACTACGCTCTTAACAATTATGACGGTACGCGAAGATGATATTTCGCTGTTCGGATTTGCCGATGCTTGGGAAAAAGAGTGGTTTAACACCCTGACCAAAGTGCAGGGAGTAGGTGCCAAAGTATGTTTGAGCATTCTCTCGGTATTAACCCCTACCCAACTTTCGCAGGCCATCGGAGCGCAAGACAAGGCCTCCTTCTGCCGTGCTTCCGGTGTCGGTCCCAAACTGGCGGCACGCATTGTGACCGAACTTAAAGATAAAATCGTTACCGTGCCGGTTGCCGCTTCCGCACATCCGCTGACTTCCGCTCCCGCCGATGAACCTGCCGCAGCTCAGATTGCCCCGCAGGCAGAAGTTGATTACACCAAAAGCGAAGATGTTACCTCGGCTTTGGTTAATCTCGGCTATCAGCGTTTGGAAGCTTATCACGCCGCAAGCAAAGTAGTTTCCGCCAATCCTGACGCCAATGTCGCCACCTTAATTCGACTGGCGCTCAAAGAATTTGCCAACAAGGAATTTGAAGTATGACCGATGATACTCGTATAGTAAGTCCCAAAGAACAGCCGGAAGACAGCCAAATCGGCAACAATCCGATTAATCTGCGCCCGACCTCGCTTGACGATTTCGTCGGTCAGCGCGAAGTTTGCGACAACCTCAAAGTGTTCATAACCGCGGCTCGTCAGCGCGGTGAGGCTCTGGACCACGTTTTGCTGTTCGGCCCTCCGGGACTGGGCAAAACCACCTTATCTTCCATCGTAGCCAAAGAACTCGGTGTCGGTTTTCATGCCACTTCGGCGCCGATGATTTCCAAATCAGGTGACTTGGCGGCGATTTTAACCAACCTCGAACGTAACGATGTGCTGTTTATTGATGAAATCCACCGCTTAAATCCGGCAATTGAAGAAGTGCTTTATTCGGCGATGGAAGATTTTCAGCTAGATTTAATTATCGGCGAAGGGCCGTCGGCACGCTCGGTACGCATTGATTTGCAACCGTTTACTTTGGTTGGTGCCACCACTCGCTCCGGCTTGCTTTCCACCCCGTTGCGCGAACGCTTCGGTATTCCGCTCCGGCTTGATTTTTATTCACACGAAGACTTAAAGAAAATCGTACAGCGTGGTGCCAGTCTGCTTAATATTGAAATTTCCGACAGCGGCGCCATGGAAATCGCCAAACGCTCGCGCGGCACTCCGCGTATTGCCGGCAGGTTATTGCGACGTGTTCGTGACTTTGGTGCGGTTTCCGATAAAAAAGTCATTGATGAGCATATCTCCGATATGGCCTTAAAACGCCTTGATGTTGATGATTTCGGGCTGGATAATTTTGATCGCCGTTATCTTAATTGCATTGTCAAAAACTACGGCGGCGGACCTGTCGGAGCCGATACTTTGGCCGCAGCACTTTCCGAAGAACGCGACACCATTGAAGAAGTGGTTGAGCCGTTCTTGCTCAAACTCGGCTTTTTGCAACGCACTCCGCGCGGCCGCATAATTTCACAACTCGGCTACAAATATTTAGGGATTCGTATGCCGTCAAAACCGAGCAAACAATATGATTTATTGGAGGAAACCGATGCCGACTTTTAATCTTTTGCCGGCAGCCGGCACTGCCGTTGACAATATTTTTGCCTATCCGATTCGCGTATATTATGAAGACACCGATGCCGGCGGTATTGTTTATTATGCCAATTATCTCAAATTTGCCGAGCGTGCCCGTACCGAATTTTTGCGCATGCTGTCCGTACATCAGCAACAGGATTTGGAACAAAAACAAACCGGATTTATCGTACGCTCCTGCCATATTGAATACTTAAAATCCGCCGTATTGGATGATGCGTTGATTGTGACCTGTCAAGTTGCCGAAATCGGTGCCGCCAGCTCTACGGTAATGCAAGAAATACGCCGCGGAGATGACTTATTGGCCACTCTTGAAGTCAAAGTAATCTATATGGATGTTGCCTCGCATCGTCCTACCAGAATTCCGCCGGAAATGCGTGCAAAATTTTATGAATATGAGAAAAAATAAAGATTTTTCGGTAGTTTAATCTTTTGTAAAAAATTTCCCGCTAGAATGAGCGCAATCACAACATTCTTAAGGAAAGAGTCATGCACGGATTGCATCCCCTAATCGTTGATTTAACTTTGATTACGATTTATGCCGCCATTACCACGTTACTGTTCAAAAAACTCAAACAGCCGATGGTTTTGGGATATTTGTTGGCCGGTATTTTTGCCGGTCCGTATTTCAATCTGGTGCCGACGGTTACCGATCACGCCAACCTCAGTTTGTGGGCGGATATCGGGGTGATTTTCCTTTTATTCAGTTTGGGTTTGGAGTTCAGCGTCAAAAAAATGTTTGCCGTCGGAAAATCGGCAATTATCACAGCATTGCTCAATATCTTTTTAATGCTGTTTGTCGGCTATTACGTCGGAATGCTGATAGGCTGGAGCACCTCCGACAGTTTCTTCCTCGGCGCCATGATTTCCATGTCTTCCACCACCATCATCATTAAAGCTTTTGACGACTTAAACATAAAAAAACAAAAGTTCACCGACTTGGTGTTCGGTATCCTGATAATTGAAGATATCGCCGGAGTTTTGATGCTGGTTTTATTACCGACACTGGCCGTCGGCAACGATATCGACGGCAGCGAAATCGGGCTGAGTATCTTAAAACTCGCCGCCTTTTTAATTTTATGCTTTGTGACCGGCATTTATCTGATTCCGACCGCCTTACGCAAACTTCAAGACTTTGTGAACGATGAAATGCTGCTATTGGTCGCGGTTGCCCTTTGTCTGACTATGGTTTATTTGGCGGTATATTTTGGTTTTTCTTCGGCTTTGGGTGCATTTATTATGGGTTCAATACTCTCCGAAACCGGTGTCATTCAACGCGTCGAACACATCATCAAACCGCTGAAAGACTTTTTCGGCGCCGTCTTTTTCGTAACCGTCGGTATGATGGTAAATCCGCAAATGTTCATCACTTATGCATACCCGATTGCGGTAATTACGTGCGTAGTTTTAATCGGTATGGTAATATTTTCTATTTTCGGCTTGGTTATATCCGGTCAAAGCTTAAAAACGGCGGTTTCCTGTGGCTTTTCGCTGGCACAAGTCGGTGAATTTGCCTTTATTATCGCCACCCTCGGCACCAGTCTGAATATCATCGACGACTTTGTATATCCGATTATCGTGGCCGTTTCGGTAATCACCACCTTCCTAACTCCGATTATGATAAAATCGGCGGCAAAATTCCAAAAATACTTGGAACAAACCCTGCCGGACAGTTGGCTGACATTTATCAACCAGAACGCCAAATCGCACGCCGTCGCCTCCGAAGAAAACCAAATGTGGGCGGATTTATTCAAAATATCCTTTATTCGTATGTTTATCTTTTCCTTTATTCTGGCAGCCATTATTGCCGTTGTAAAGTTCTGGATTCGGCCTTATGCCATGGAATGGATGCCGAATTTGGCCGCTCGCATATTGACAACGGCGATTGCCCTTTTACTGATGTCGCCGTTCCTGACCGGTTTGGCCGGCCGCAACATCTTGCCGTCGGTTACTGCCGATAATATTAAAAATACCGTCAAAGCGACCTCTGTCAAAACAAAAGAGAAACTGTGTTCCGTATTGCCGTACGAATATTTACAAAACTTATTTAAACGCCTCTTTCCGAACTTAAATCTCCGCAAAAGACTTCACGTAACACCTTATCTTTTGCGGCGTCGACTGTTTTCTAATAATCAGGATGAGACCGTAACAAACACCGAAAAACACAAATTTATGATGCCGCAACACATAAAAACCGTTATTCATGACAACACCGAAACCGTCAAAGGCTCCGTAAAAAGCATTATTTCCAAAGACAGTGTATCCAGAATCTACACGGATTTATGGTTTGCCAACAAAATCTATCGCCCGTCGCTGCTGATTTTAACCAGTGTGCGCATGTTGGTCGTCTCTTTCTTTATCGTAACCGCAGTGCACCAGTTTTTAACCGAAAATCCTAAAGTAATCTTTTTATTGCTGTTGGCTTCAATTTGGCTGATTATGCGTTCACAATGGCTTTTCAATCAATATATCAAAATAGAGAGCCACTTTCTGGATAACTTAAACGGTGACAACGAAACCGCTCAAACGGAAGAATAAACAGCCTATTCAGTGCGATAAACCTGATTGCCGTCCATCTCCCATTTGCCCGACAACCCCGCACATTTGGCGAAACCGTCGGCATCACCCATGCGCAGATAGTCCGTACAATTAACTCCGAAAACGGCG
>CADBEI010000013.1 GCA_902793695.1 uncultured Pseudomonadota bacterium
CGCGCCCGCCTTTCGCTTGTAGTCAAACTCCCGTTTCGGGAGTTCAAACCTCTGTCAATGCAGATACTAAAAAAGCACCTTGCGGTGCTTTTTGTTGTTGGTGGGCGCTGAGAGGTTCGAACTCCCGACCCTCTCGGTGTAAACGAGATGCTCTTCCAGCTGAGCTAAGCGCCCGTTCAACCATCGTTATTGCTTATACACGTTAAAAACTCATAAATCAAGTGTTTTTTTTGTTTTTTTTGAAATATATATTAAATTTACGTATTTTCAAATAATTAACGTACTTTTGAAACAATGAAAAAAGCCTTATCCGCGAAGATAAGGCTTGAGTTTCACTTTGTTCTAAATACATAACTCTCCGACGGGTAGTCGAGTTTCATGTAGCCGGCGGGGGCTATATGCAGACACCACGGGCAACATGAACAACAATCACATTGATTGTGCTTCTTTTTTGCACATTCGTTTCCCGTTATGCGATAAGCTTCCGGCAAGACGGGGGCGTTGTTGCGGGCGCCTTTCTTCGGAAGTTCCCACAGGTTGTAATAATCAACACGCAAACGGCAGATTACGTCGTCGTCAACCTCAATATACATTTTGCAGGTTTTCTGGCCGGACGTGGGTATGCGTTCTCGGTTGAGCAAAGCATCCTTGAATACAATCGGCGTATTGCAGCCGTTAGGATAAAACTTCCAAGATTTGCTCTCATGCCTGATTGCGGCAATCGAGAATAAGATAGTCTTTTTCATAAAAAAATATTTTGATAATAAATAAATCTGCACGAAAAGTAGCATATATAAATTTATTTGTCAACCGTTATTTGTCAAAAATAAAAAGCCCCGCCGATCAGGGCGAGGCTGGTTTTTATAATCGTAAATTCGGATTATTTTTTCGGAGCTTTACCGCCGGTTTTGCGAGCGGAATGATGCGCCGGAGAATGTTTGTGTGCTACCGGTTTTTCAGCGGCAACAGCTTTTACTTCCGGTTTGGCTTCCACTTCTGCTTTGCAAGCACCGCCGCAGCAACCGCAGCAGCAACAACGCGAGCAGATACCGGCAAAGATACCGGCAACGGCCGGAACAGCCAAGAACATCCACAATTGAGTCATAGCCTGACCGCCGACAAATATAGCCGGACCGAAACTACGTGCCGGATTTACCGAAACACCGTCAATCGGTAAGCCTAAAATGTGCAATACCGCCAAAGTTAAACCGATTACAACGCCGGCAATTTTCAAATCTGCTTCCGTAACTTTCAAAATTACTTTTACAAAAATGAAAGTGGCGATAAATTCAAATGCCATTGCCGCATAGAGAGTGTATCCTCCGCCGTAGTTGTAACCCCAACCGTTTTGGCCCAAGCCGGATTCAACAATGCTGTATGCGTTGAGTTTACCTTGCAACATATAAACCAAAGCAGCAGCACCGAGATAAGCACCGATGAATTGGAAAATGATGTAACCGATGGCATTTTTAAGGTTCATACGACCGGCACACAATACGCCGAGCGTAACAGCCGGATTGATGTGGGCACCGGAAATCGGGCCGATGGCATAAATCATGGCCATAACCGCCAAACCGAATGCCAAAGCAATACCGGTAAAACCAACGTACGGAGCCGAAAATACTACCGTACCGCAACCGATAAATACCAGAACGAATGTTCCGAATAATTCTGCAATATATTTTTTCATAAAAAAGTCTCCTAAAATTGTATATACAACAATAGGTTATATTGCATTTTGTTTATTAAATGGTTAACGGCGAGTTTTTTATTTGAGCGTTGCCGCCAAGGCCTCTGCCAGACTATCTAATGCGGAAAGTTGTTCGGTTTTGAGCGCCGATTTCAGCGATATTGTCGGTTCAATCAGAGTGCAGTTTTTCCATTTGGCGATTTCCTCATTCATTTGCTTGCCGGCAAGAGGTGCCCAAGTGCCGTTATCTATCAGCGCTATTGCACGGTTTTGCAAATTATGTGTCGTCAGTTCGCGCAACAAATTATCCATATTTACAAAAATTCCGGCATTATAAGTCGGTGCGGCAAACACCAGAGTCGAAGCTCGGAAAGCCTCACTGATAATATATGACGGATGAGTGACGGAAACATCATAAAGGCGGATGTTTCTTACACCTTTTTTCGCCAGCTTGGTCGCCAGAATTTCCGCAGCATTGGCGGTGTTGCCGTAAATCGAGCCGTAAGCGATGACAACAGCTCTTTCTTCCGGTTCATAGGCTGCCCATTTGGCATATTTATCAATAAAGAATCCTAAATTTTCGCACCAGATAAAGCCGTGCAACGGGCAAATCATTTTAATATCGAGCGCGGAGGCTTTTTTCAAGACATTCTGCACTTGTGGACCGTATTTACCGACAATGTTGGTGTAGTAGCGGCGTGCTTCATATAAATATTCACGTTCAAAATTAACTTCATCGGCGAAGATGTTGCCGTTTAAAGCACCGAAGGTACCGAAAGCATCGGCTGAAAACAAAATTTTAGCGGTTGTATCATAAGTCATCATCACTTCCGGCCAATGCACCATCGGGGCAGAAATAAATTGCAAGGTGTGTTTGCCTGTATTAAGCGAATCGCCTTCTTTTATCAATAAATATTTCTCCGCCGGCAGATTTATTTCAAAGAATTGCTCAATCATTTTTTTGGTTTGCGCGTTGCAAACAACGGTTGTTTCCGGATGAAGACGCAACAACGAATCCAATTCGGCACAATGGTCCGGCTCCATGTGATGCACCACAACATAATCAAGTGTGCGGCCGGCAAGCGCATATTGCAGATTTTCAAAAAACTGATGACTTATTGCCGAATCGACCGTATCAAACAATACGGTTTTTTCATCCAGCAACAGATAAGAGTTGTAGGAAATTCCGTTGGGAATCGGATAAACGTTTTCAAACAGAGCTAAGCGGCGGTCGCTGGCACCGAGCCAGACTAAATCAGCGGTTATATGTTGAGTATTGTGCATTTTCTTTCTCCTTTTTTGCGTATAATATAATTGCCGGCGGAGAAAATGTAAAATGTTTTTTGGAATAAAAAATAAAACCGCCCCGATTAAGGAGACGGTTTTATTTTTTTATTGCTTTTTGTGACACCAGCGGATTATGCTGACTGCGCTTCTTAAGAAAACAAATGTGAAAAACCACATCAGGCACAAACCGCATAGGCATACGATAAGCGAGAGTATAGGTTTATCGTCTGCCGTAAAGCATGCCAGCAGGCAAAACATAACCCCGATGACGAACAAGTAGCGATTAATCACTTGATTGCCATAACCGTTGTAGGTCAGAGGCGGTATCTCTATAGCATCCTTAAAGTTAGAGTCTATAGCGGCCACACACCCCATAAGGCAACCGATAATCAAGATAACCTGTTCGACCCACGTAAATGATTCAATAATACCCATTTTTTTTGTTTTTTGTTTGTACTGATTTTTTGCAATCAAGTTCCGCTCCGATTAAGGAAACGGAACTTGAGTAATTCAGGTTTCTTCCGGCTCCTGATGAGCGTTCATCTTGGCGCGACGCTCGCTTTGCTGTTTAGACTGCGAGTAGACGCCGATTTCACGCGCACCTGAAATGGTCAGAAAGATACCGATAGAGGACTGGAGAAAACTCCAATCAACCGCCCGGAAGTTGTGGAAAAACGGCAACACCAGCATATTGACGGCGAAACCGATTACCAGACACCAACCGATGGCCGGAACCCAGAGTCTCTCTTTGAGAATCTCTTCAGCCGTGGCCTTGTCAGAGGCAGACAGCGGACCCAGATTCTCCAGATACTTGAACTTTGCCAACACCACCTGACGGGCAGAACCCAATCCGGCAACGATGCTGGCAGCCAGAATCAGCTGGTTGTAGTCTATCGGTTCGCAAATTTCCACGAACGGCGCAATCGCACAATTGATGAAAAAGCCGAGTCCGATGACAATACCCAAACCGATTACCCAAATATGCGAAGTCTTGATTCTGACATCGCTCCTGAGAAAATCAAAAACTTTTTTCATAGGGCTAAAAAATATATAAGTGATACATAATTCAGACATAATGTTAGATTGTTTTGTGAATTTTGTCAAGATATTTTTCTTTTGTATGGACTTTATGGTAAAGTTATGGTATACGTTGTATTAAGGGAGAAAAATATGATTGAAGAAGATTTTATCATGCAAGGACCGTTGTATATGACGCAAAAAGCGTGGATACATCCGGAAAATGACGGATTCCGCTCAAAGCCGGATAATGTTTTGTGGACTTCGCCGGCTAATCCCGAAACCGGAGAATCCGCATGGATGGAATGGTGTCGGAACGAGGGCTATCGTGTGGGCTTTTACGGAGAACAGCGTTGGCATATTGTACCGAAGGAAGATTGCAAGATTTTGGAACTGTTGCCGGGTAGTGCCGAAATGAAAAAATATACCATTGAAAATTCAAGTGGCCGACGCCGACTTGATTTTGAAGCCATTGCCAAAGATTATGATGCATTGTATATTCCGGAAGATACTATGTTTCGGTATAATCAAGAGTTATTAGACGGTTGGGATGTTGCTACTTGTATTTTTTTAGCTCCCAAATATACGGTAATGGATGATGAAACCTATGCTTTGTATAAGGCCGGCAAAATCAATCCGTCAGAAAAAAGTTATTCGTTTAATTATAATCCCGAAGTTAATATAGACAGTCAAATGTATGCTCTTCCGCCATTGAAATTTAAGCAACCGGTTGATTTTTCTGTGGATAATGCCATAACCGAATTGCAAAAAATGGCAGATGAATGTTCAAAACGTTCTTCTGCGGCAAAGGAAAGAGCCCAAGCATATCGCGATATGGCTCAAGCACTAAGCTCGGGTTTGGTGCAAAACAGAGGATTTGAAAAGGCTTTGGAGAAATGTGATACATATTGGAATAATCCCTTGAATGATCATCCGGAGATTTTGGAAGTTTTACTTAGGCACGGGATGAATCCTGACAGCAGAATTAAAAGTTATATGGACACAAAATATCATATAACAAACTATACAGATAATCCCGACAGTGTTAAGCTTTTGCTGCAATACGGCGCGGATCCTAATGTTTCTTTAAATAATGCGTTAAAATACGGCGATCCGCGGATGCTAAAATTATGTTTGGCGGCCGGTGCTAATCCGAGTTTAGCTAACGGTAAAGGAGTTGTACCACTGATGAGGGTGTGGAAGCCGCAACAGGTCGGAATATTGTTGGCGGCAGGTGCAAATCCATTGGCAGTTGATAAAAACGGTAAGTCGGTAAAAAAATACTTTGAAGAAATAAATATCTATAATTACAGAGTAATTAACTGTAAAATGCTTGATTTGGCAATAAAGAAACTATATATTCACGGCAAAATGAGTGATTTGCGTAAAACTCTTGATGTGCGTGATGATAAAAACATCGCCGTGCAGAAAAAATTGCAACCGCAGCAGAAAAAAGTTTTGCGGTGGGAAGAAAAAAGGCAGTCCGAAAAAAGTATATAGATAATAATGGTAAGTTTGTGGAAATTATACGCGCTGTTTTTCAAAATGGGGCTGTTTACTTTTGGCGGCGGCTATGCCATGTTGCCGATTTTACAAAAGGAAGCGGTGGAAAAGCAAAAATGGGTGACCGAGGAGGAATTGCTCAATTATTATTCCATCGGGCAATGCACACCGGGGATTATTGCGGTTAATGCCGCGTCGTTCATCGGCTACAAACTACGCAAAATCAGCGGACTTATCAGCGCTACGCTCGGAGTGATTTCGCCGTCGCTTATCATCATTATTTTGGTGGCGGCGCTCTTAAAGCAATATATGGATAATCAATATGTGCAATGGGCGTTCGGCGGCATCAGAATTTGCGTAATCGCTTTGATTATCGATACCGTATGGAATATGTGGAAAAAGGGCATCAAAGATGTGCGCGGCTATTTGGTTTTTGTTGTGGCGGCGCTGTTGATGTGGTTGTTTAATCTCTCGGCGATATTAATCGTGATTTTGGCGGCGGGTGCGACCTTTGTTCCGAATTTTGGGAGGAGGTCACCAAAATGATTTATGCGCTCTTGTGCTGGGAATTTTTCAAAATCGGGCTGTTTGCCGTGGGCGGCGGTTTGGTGACGGTGCCGTTTTTGTTTGATTTGGCCGAAACATACGGTTGGTTTTCTTCCGGAGAATTGGCGGATATGATTGCGGTTGCCCAGTCAACTCCGGGTCCGGTCGGTATCAATATGGCAACTTATGCCGGATTTAAGACGGCAGGTGTCGGCGGGGCAATAGCGGCAACATTGAGTGAGGTCTTGCCGTCGATGGCGGTTATTTATATGGTGGCGCAGGCTTTGCACAAGTGGCAAAACAATGTTTATGTCGATAAAATACTGGCGGGAATTCGTCCGGCGGTTTTAGCCTTGATTTTATTTGCCGGATGGAGTATAGCTAAAGAAACAATTACCGATTACACCGCGTTGGCAGTGATGTTCGGGTTGCTTGCGGCAATGCGGATTTTCAAAAAGAGCCCGATACTTTATATTGCGGCGTCGGCGGTTATCGGTTTGATTTTACATATTTAAGGAGAATATGATGGCAGAAACGGTTTATGATGTGGTAGGTATCGGCAATGCGATTGTTGATGTGTTGGCTAAGGTCGGCGATACTTTTTTGACCGAGCGCGGTTTGGATAAAGGCTCGATGACTTTGGTGGAGGCAAAAGAGGCCGGCAAGATTTATGCCGACGTGATTCCGGAATTGCAAGTTTCGGGCGGGGCGGCGGCAAATACCGTTTCGGGTATGGCATCGCTCGGTGCAGATTGTGCTTATATAGGCAAAGTACATGATGACGAATTAGGGCAGTTGTTTCAGCGTAATATCGCCATGGCCGGTATCGACTTTTTTACGCCGCCGTTGACCGAAGGACCGGCTACCGGACGCAGCGTGGTGTTGGTAACTCCCGATGCCGAGCGTTCGATGTTTACTTATTTGGGGGCGGCACGTAAGCTTTCGGAAGATGATATTGACGAGAAAATCATCAGCGAATCGAAATTTTTGTTTTTGGAAGGTTATCTTTGGGATGAGCCGGTAGAACAAAAAGCTATGCTGAAGGCTTGCGAACTGGCGCATAAACACGGACGAGAGGTGGTGTTCAGCGTTTCGGCAAAATCGTGCGTAAAAAAACATCGTCAGGGTATGCTTAAAATGATTGCCGACTATGTGGATATTTTGTTTGCCAACGAAGAAGAATTGAAACTGTTGTTTGATACGGATAATTTTTATGCGGCACTGGATGATATCAAATCGCTGGTCAGTATTGCCGCCATTACTCGCGACAGCCGCGGTTCGGTGGTGGTGCACGGGCGCGAAAAAATATTTGTGGAGGCCGAAAAAATAGAAGATGTGGTGGATTCCACCGGTGCCGGCGATTTATATGCGGCCGGATTTCTTTACGGACTTTCCAACGGGCGCAGTTTGGGAACTTGTGCCACCATCGGCGGTATTACGGCGGCGGAAGTGATTATGCATTACGGAGCGCGGCCGGAAGTATCTTTGCGCGGATTGGTGCGGCATCGTTTGGTAGAATACGGCAAACGCCCGTAGAATGTTTGTGAATTCGGAATATAAAAAACAGCCGTCGGATTTTCCGGCGGCTGAATTTCATGAAAATACTCTAAGTTTGTATAGTTGTTCAAATTTTGTTATCAGTGATGATGGTGATGGTGTCCTCCTCCGTGATGATGGTGATGACGAAACAGGGCATTGCCGATAACCGCACCGGTGAAGCCTACCAGCAAACCGGTCGCAATCGGATCATAGTAGTATGACCGCGGAACGGCAGTTTGGCGCACCACAACGGTTTGCGGCGGTTGTTGTACATACACTTGTTGCGGCTGAACATAAACCGGTTGCGGCTGAATAATTTGTGTCGACGACGGCTGAGTATACAGCTGCTGACGCACAATGTTGTTTTGGTCAACCACGATGATTGTTTCCGCATTGGCCAGCATCGGGCTGAAAATAAGCGAAAATGCAAGCACAAACATTAATTTTTTCATTTTTTCCTCCTTAAAAAAATCTGTTTATAATTTATATGTAATTTAAAACGGGAAAAAATGCAATAAAATAAATATACATTCAGGTATGTATAATTAAAAAATTTAATAAACTATTGATTTTACAGTATAAAAAATTTCATTTTTTTGGTATGTTATTCAACAATCAAAGCTTCATAGGTATAAACTATCTCGGTTTCATCCGGATCTTCGGTCGGCAGAATCTCGCATACCAGCAGTTTTTCTTCATTTTTTAAGATTGCAAACACGTCGTCGCTGACGGATTCCAGAGTAAAGGCGTCGTTTTTGCGGCGATACAGTTCAACGTTTTTTTGGTCGGGATTGAGGCGGACAATCGGGTCCTCCGGAGCAATATCGCGTGCATAAATTATCAGCATCACTTCATTTTCTTCACTGATTAAAAAGTCAAAAGTATTCGGATCAAAAGTCATATACGCCTCCGTGGAAGATGGTTTATTTTAGTTGAATTTTAGGATATTTAAGTTAATATTTGGATAATAAGAGGGAAAATGGCGCGAATTATTGATTTTATATTAAAATGGTTAAAGTGGCCGGTGGCGGTGTTTTTGCTGCTGTCGATACCGGCATTGCTGCAATCGTACGATTATTTCTACTTTCGCAGTGTGAAGTATTATGCTTTGGGTTGCGGTATTTTGGTGTATGTTCTGATGATTTTTGTGGCCGGCTATAATAACTGCCACACCATGCAGGTTATTTCTCATGAATTGACTCATATTTTTTTTGCGTTGCTGACTTTTCATAATGCCGGCAGAGTACGGATAAATCCCGACGGCAGCGGTGGTTCTATGGTGGTTATGGGCGGAGGTAATTGGTTGATTACGTTGGCGCCGTATTTCTTTCCGCTGTTTGCGTTTTTTTATATGCTGATAATGCCGTCGTTACTCAAAATGAGCGACGGGCACTGGCTGGTTTACGGTATATACGGTTATTTTATTGCTTATTATTGGGCAACCGTGTTGGAACAAGTACATCCCAAACAGACCGATATTATCAAAGAGGGATATATTTTCTCAATTATATTTATTGTCGGCGCCAACTTATATACTACCGGAATGGTGTTGGCGTTTAACAGTAAATTGTGGGAGGGTGTCGACCTTTATTTGCGTTTGGTGACCAAACTCAACATTGATAATTGGCATCGATTGGCGGGATTAATAGTGCAGAATTTTTAGTTCAGCCGTAGCGGCATTGAGCTCGACATCGCCGCCGACAGGCAGTACCCGCCGCGACGGTGTGTGGCCGAAATCAAAATCGGCAATAACAGGAAAAGAGGTGTCTTGCAAAAAATCGGCAAAACAATCGTCAATCGTACCGTCTTCAGCGTCACTTTCGGCATCGGTAAAGCGGCCCAGAATGATGCCGTTGATTTCAGCAAAATTCGGTTGTTGCTTAAGTTGTTGCAACATCAAATCGATGCGATAGACTTTCTCGTGCACGTCCTCAATAAGTAAAATTTTGCCGCTTAAATCCGGAAAATACGGAGTTCCGGCCATACGCATCAATGTGCTTAAATTTACACAGATGAGTTTACCTGCGGCAGTTCCTTTACGCAAGGTTTTGCCAGATTTTATCGTATAAGTTTCGCCGCTTAACAAACGGCGTAAGTCTGCATCTATTTGTGAATCAAGCGTATTTGAGCGAAAATCATAGGCCAAACCGAAGCCGTTATATGAAACCAGACCGCTTTTATGCCATAATGCGATTTGCACGGCGGCATTGTCGCAAAAACCGATTATCGGTTTGGGACAACGTTTTGCCAACTCATAATCAATATACGGCAAGGTACGCAAGCCTCCGGCGGCGGCGCGGGCACAGAAAATGACTTTGATTTGCGAATCGGCCAAGGCAGAATTGATGTCGGCAGCACGTTCTTCATCGGTACCGGCCATATAGCGATTGACTTTGCATAAGTTTTTGCCCAATACCGGAATCAGTCCCAAGCTCTTGATATATTCGATGGCCGGCTGTATTTTTGCAATATCGCCGATTTGTGCCGATGGTGCGATAATGGCCGCTTTATCACCGGATTTTATTTTCATCATTCAGAGTTTCTCCAAAATTTGCTTGCACATATCAGTCAATGAATTGTCGCGAGCGCCCATAATCACAATGCGGTCGCCGGGTTTTGCGATTTGCAGAATTTTGTTGGCGGCGGCAGCCTTATCGGTCACAAAATAAGCTTCTTTTTTACCGAGTTGTTTGGCACAATCAATTAAATCGGCCGAGGAAATGTCTTTGGTCACGGTGCCGCCGACAAAGAAAATTTCCGGCATAATCAGAACGTCGTCATCATTCATATTGTGTACGAATTCCGCCATAATTTCTTTGCCGAGTGCACGCATCGGCCCGAAGCCGTGCGGTTGAAACATAACGATGAGGCGGCCGTCATATTGGCGCAGTGCACTGACTGAAGATTTTACTTTGTCGGGATTGTGGGCAAAATCGTCGATTACGGTAATATCGTTCTTTTCACCGATAATTTCCAAGCGGCGTTTGGTGCCGTGAAAACCCTGCAAAATCGTGGCGGAAGTGTCGGTCGGTATGCCCATTTCGGAACAAGCCGCAATAGCTGCCAAAGCATTAGCCACATTAAATTCGCCGATTAAATTTAAGGTATAAGTGGTGCCGTTAAAGTCGTATCTGGTGCCTCCGGCCAACGGTCTGATGTTTGTTGCATAAAAATCGGCATCGTTGCTGCGGGTGGAAAAGGTCAGGCACGGTTTGTTGTGCGCCAACTTGCGACACAGCTCGTAATCGGCATTGATGATTATGCTGCGAGAGGCGCGATTGGCAAAGTTCTGAAACATCGTCATCAGTTCTTCAATGGTTTTATGATCCTCGGAGATGTTGGTTACCACTGCTATATAAGGATTATATAAGTCGATGGAGCCGTTGCTTTCGTCGGCTTCCACCACACAAATATCGCCCTGATTGTAAATCATATTGGATATGGCCGACGTGTTTTCATAATCGCGGAGCAGGCCGCCGTTAATCATACACGGGTTTTTGGCGGCTTTATCCAAAATAAAGCCTATCATGGCGGTGGTGGTGGTTTTGCCGCTGGTGCCGCCGACAGCGATACCGTATTTATAATTGTTGAAAATTTCCGAAAGCAGTTGCGGACGTGTTTTTATCGGAATGTTCTTTTCTTTGGCGATTTTAATGTCAGGAATTGTGTCTTCAACCGCAGTGGAGGCACAAAGCCAAGCCAAATCATGAGAAATGCCGGAGCCGTCTTGCGGAAAGATGGTAATTCCCATTTTCTCCATGGCTTGTTTAGTGGCTAAATCACGGCCTAAATCAAAATTGCGGTCGGAGCCTTGCACTTCGTAACCGGAAAGTTTCAAAACCTGAGCCAAAGAGCTCATACCGCTGCCGGAAATTCCGCAAAAACTTACTTTAACCATGGTGTCGTCCCCCTTATAAATCGTTTATTAAATCATTGAGATTTTCTTCTTTCTCTTGTGATTGTATTTGTGTGTTTTCATAATCAAGCGCAATATAACCGTGTGCGTCGTCGTCAGCCAAAACCGAGAGGGTTATATTAAGCGCGTTATCAGTAAAGGTTGTGAATAAAAAGGCTTTTTCTTCTTTTAAGTCTTGTAAAAACAGGTCGTATCCGACTTCTTTCAAAGAGGTTGAATGTTCTTTGTTCGGGCTGTAATGCTCTTTGGCGTTGCCGTATTTTTTTTCCAGAGCCGCATAATATTCATGATAGAGTTTTAAGGTTTTTTCGGCATTGGGTATATCGTCTTGCGGCGGAGTTTGAGCATAAATCGCATATAAATGATTCTGTGCCCCGAATACGGCGGTTACCTGATTGAAAACGGCGCGTTTTTGCCGCGGATTTTTTATAAGAAAAATGTTAACTATATTTTCCGCATTAACCTGTTGCAGTTCAAAACCTTGTGCTTCGGTTTCTTCTTTTGAAGCACCCCAAGTCAGGCCGAACGGCGCGTTTTTATTCGGCGCGTCGGCAGCAGGCTCATCAGTGTTTTCCGGCGCGGCGGTTTGTTCTGTCGCGGCTGCTTCTTCCGTATAGTTTTCTCGCAACAACTTTTTCTGTTCTTCGCGAATTTTGGCACTTTTTTCCAATAATTCGCGAGCGTCGTCATCCGAAAGAACGGAGGAATTGTCTTTTTGCATAATCAACTGCATGGCACTGTTGCGTACGGCCTCGGCTTGTGAATTTTCCTGTTCCTGCTCGCTTAATTCATCAATATATTGTGCCATAAAATCGTCTTCCTGTGCGGTTGCAACTTTTGCCGGTTCGTCGCTTTGGACGAGATTTTCCGTCACGGTTTCCGCCGGCTCGGCGATTGTGGTATCCGGTATCGTATTTTCGGAATTTTCCGTAATATCTTCCGGCAATACGGCGGTTTCATCTGTACTGTCTTCAATAGGCGTATCCGAATTTATTTCCGCTTCTGCCTTTTTGTCAGTGTTATCTTCAGTTTGCGCGGCGATACCGCCATTTTCGGAAACGTCGGTTGTTTCTTCTGCAAGCTTTTCGGTATCTGTATTTTTTTCGGTGGTTATGACGGCTTCTTCTCCAGACGGTTGTTCGCTCAAAAGTTCTTCCAAATCAAGCTGAGCCTTACTTGTGCTTGGCAACAAGCCTGCAATCATTCCCAATAAACCTAAAATAAAACCGCGCATAAATTATTCCTTTGATAACCGTAAAAATAAATTGAAACCTGTTTTTCTTTGCGCTATTTTAACATTAAAATACAAATAATTTATTAAATTAATGAAGTTTATTTCAGGCAAATGGAAAAGGATAATATACAAAAGTTATTAATTGATATCGGGCGGCAGATGGTGCGAGAAAAAGGCACTGATGCTCTGACCGTGCGTAAACTTTCCGAGGCATCCGGTTGTTCGGTGGGGGCAATTTACAATCAGTTTTCCAATATGGATAATTTTATCATTATTCAAAATTTTATGACATTGGAGGCATTGTATGAGCGGCTCAAACGTGCGGCGGTTTCCGATGAGGCTTTTACCGACGCCAATATTTTGGTGCAGGAATTTGTTGATTTTGTGCTTGAAAATAAGAATCTGTGGTATTTGCTGTTTAATTTTCATTTAACGCATCCGGAGCGCATTTATTCGATTTATTATCTGCGCAAAGTGGCGGATATTGTGCATTTGCTCAATAAATTGGTGTTGCAAAGTGTGCCGGATATGGAGCGTCCGGAGCAGATACTTTCTTCGCAAATTTTATGGTTGTGTATGTTTGCCGTCAGTTCGTTTTTAGCCAAAGATGTGCTCGATCCGTTTGCCAAAGCGGATAAACATACGATTTGTCAGATTTTGGTAAATACCTATCTTGCCGGCTTGACGGTGCTGGAAAAATAAAAACTATCTGCGTCCGCCGTCGGAACGGAATTCTTGCAAAAATTTTTGTTCTTGTTCGTTCGTCCATAAGTTGCGGCGCTGTGCCCACTTGCGTTTGGCGTTGGCGGCACGGCGCTTAAAATCAAAGGCTTTAGCAAGATATTCGTCTGCGGTTTTTGTGTCAAACAGCTCCTCACGGCAAATTCTGACGGCATCTTCGCAAAAAGACTGTTTGCTTTCATTTGATTGAATCGGGCCTAGATATTTTTCTTTTTTCAGCATCGCCAATGCTTCTTTAACTTTGTTGAGTTTTTGCACCGGATCGCCGAATGGATCATCAATCTGGTTTTGAAGAAGGGTTAAATCATCCTTTATTTCTTTAGCCTTTTCTTGTTTCAGATAGTCTCGGGCAATTTTGGCATTTGGAAATCCGGTTTTTACCTTAGCTTTTTGAAAGGCTTTGGCAATGATTTTTTTATAGAGTTCCGAAGTACCGTCGCCGCGATGAAAATATGCTTCTTTTGAAATACGTTGCAAAGCGGAATCGTTATACCTTTCGGTATAATCCAAACGCTTTTCCAAGGCTTGACAATAAGCAAAATGGGCACGCGGGTGAACACGGGAAATTTCGTTCAGAACATAGTCAAACGCTTTTGCTTTTTGCGCGTTGCCGGCATCGGCATCCATAATTTCGTACGGCCGCGCATCAATAATCGGCCATGCCCGCTCATCTTCGGAATTATCCTTAAACTCTTCCATTGCGACCACAAACTTCTTGTTTAAGGACCAAAAATGTTTCATGCGAATTTCATCAAGTTTGGACATGGCGCTCTCCTTAAAGCTTTTTCACCATTTTCATAAAGGTAATTCCTTGTTCGTCAAATGGCTCGCCTTCGGCCTTATAGCCCATTTTTTCATAAAAACCGACCACAAACAGCATGGCATGCATGACGATTTTTTTGTATCCGGCTTCACGCGCACGTTTTTCGGCATAAGCCACCAGTTCGCGCCCGACGCCTTCGCCTTGATAAATAGTATCAACCGCCACCTGCATCAGGCGAATGGTTTCATCATCTACCGGCGCCAAAATCAGACCGCCGACCAAGCGATTATCAAGCATTTCAATACAACCTATATGCAGATATTTGGCTTCTTCGGGGCGAAACGAATCGAGAAACTTTAAGCCCAGCGGCTCCAACAAAATTTTGTAACGCAACTCAACCAATTCGTTATAACGCGAAGAACCGAAATCAATATCAATCATTTTGCGCATGGCAAACCTCCCTAATTTGTATATTACCCATTAAAACATATTTTTCAATATTTGGCAATAGTTAAAGCGCAATTATATTGACAAATTATGCTATATGTGCTATGATTAAACCGTTAAAAACAATAAGGATTATGTATGAGATTTAGTTATTTTAAGACTAAATATTGCTTTTTCATAATTCTTTTGTGTTGTTTAAAACCGCAACCCGTTTGCCGTTTTATGATGACAAAGTTGATTTTCCGCTTGGAAAAACGGCTTTTTATTCGAGTGTTATTACAAAGAAGTTTCATCAAAAAAAAAGAAGATATGGAAAAGAAAGCAGAAATTGACTTTTGGGGAGCCTTAAGTCTAGTGTCATTTGTCATTGCCGTCGTGGCATGGTTTATGACAATAAAAACTACTTGTGTTGACCTTGAGCTTTTGCTCAAAGTCGAAAAAATAACCAGATACATAGGCATAAGCAACTTCCATAAAACAATGGAGGTTGTATCCCTTATGTGGAGTGTATCGGTATGGTATAGACTGTGGATTATATCTGCAGTTGCCTCTACGATTGCGTTATGGCCATGTGGAGGGTTTTTGTCATTAATAGCGATGACACTATCTTTCATCTTGGCTTTTGGAGGGATAGTCATACCGTTGGGAACAATACATATTGATACGTGGGGGGTCATCGTAGTGATGAACATCTTCGTATTTGTTCTCTGGTGTATCGTCGCAATTATAAAAGAGGCATACCGAAAATAAAGAAGGAAGTATCACTTGAAATGTGATACTTCCTTTTTTGTTGCGGAATGTTTGGCAATAAATATTGATAAACCCGAAAAAATACATTATGTTGGGGGCAATGATTAATTCTTTGTGAGATTCCCATGCCCTGTCGGGTTCGGAATGATGATGTTCTAGGATTTATAATGACAGATTTGAGTTTGATACGAAATTTTGCGATTATCGCCCATATTGACCACGGAAAGTCTACACTTGCCGACCGCATTATCGAATATTGCGGCGGATTGCAAAGTCGCGAAATGACCGAACAGGTGTTGGATTCCATGGATATTGAGCGCGAACGCGGGATTACGATTAAGGCGCAGACGGTGCGGCTCGAATATAAGGCAAAAGACGGTAAAACTTATTTGCTGAACTTGATTGATACGCCGGGACACGTCGATTTTACTTATGAAGTGTCGCGTTCGCTCGCTTCGTGCGAAGGTTCGGTATTGGTGGTGGATGCCACACAGGGAGTGGAGGCACAGACGCTGGCTAATGTGTATTTGGCGCTCGATAATAATCATGAAATTGTGACGGCACTCAACAAAATAGATTTGCCGTCGGCCGATGTTCCGCGAGTTAAGCAGCAAATTGAAGATGTTATCGGTTTGGATACCTCGAATGCGGTGGAAGTTTCCGGCAAAACCGGAGCCGGTGTCGAGGATTTGTTGGAGGCGGTCGTTAAATATTTGCCGGCACCGACCGGAGAAGAAAATGCGCCGACCAAAGCTCTCTTGATTGACAGTTGGTATGATTCTTATTTGGGTGTGGTGATTTTGGTGCGAATTAAAGACGGTACTTTGCGCAAAAAACAAAACATTCGCCTGATGTCGACCGGTTTGGATTATGTGATTGATAAAATCGGGGTGTTTACGCCGAAAATGAAAGATGTTGACGTTTTACACGCAGGCGAAGTCGGGTTTATTACCGCCAGTATCAAAAGCGTTGATGATTGCAAAATCGGCGATACGATTACCGATAATCGCCAACCTTGCACCGAAATGCTCGCCGGATTTAAGCCGTCGGTTTCGGTGGTGTTTTGTTCGATTTTTCCGGTGGACAGCAGCCAATATGACGCGTTGCGCGACGCTCTGGCTAAACTTAAACTTAACGATGCCAGTATTGAATATCAGCCGGAAAATTCCGGTGCGCTCGGCTTGGGTTTTCGTTGCGGCTTTTTGGGTTTATTACATATGGAGATTATTCAAGAGCGAATCGGACGCGAGTTTGACTTGGATATTATTACGACTGCACCGTCGGTGGCGTATAAGCTGTATATGACCAACGGTGTTGAAATGACACTTGACAATCCTGCCGATATGCCGGATCCGTCGACGATTAAGCTGATTGAGGAGCCGATGGTGCGCGCGACGATTATGGTGCCGGACGAATATTTGGGTTCGATTTTGAAACTTTGCACCGAACGTCGCGGTACACAAGAGGATTTGACCTATGTCGGCAATCGGGCGATGGTGGTATATAAAATTCCGTTAAGCGAAATCGTGTTTGATTTTTACGACCGTCTGAAGTCGATTTCAAGCGGTTATGCCAGCTTTAATTATGAGCTTATCGGCTATGCACCGGCGGATTTGGTAAAAGTACAGATTCTGATTAACGAAGAACCGGTCGACGCTTTGGCGTTTTTATGCAATCGCACCGAGGCGGAAGCCAGAGGTCGCCAGATTTGCGGTCGTTTGAAAGATTTAATTCCGCGGCATTTGTTCAAAATTCCGTTGCAAGCCTCGATTGGCGGGCGCATTGTGGCGCGCGAAACCATATCGCCGATGCGTAAAGATGTGACCGCCAAGTGTTACGGCGGCGATGTGACGCGTAAACGCAAGTTGTTGGATAATCAAAAGAAAGGTAAACAGCGCATGCGCCAGTTTGGCAAGGTGGAGGTGCCGCAATCGGCGTTTATCGAAGCCTTAAGAATCGGTGACAATTAGTCCAAAATCAAAACTTCATCGCGATAGTTTTTAAGCATATCGTCCAAACGTTTGTTGGCAACCGGTATATTCTGACTTATCTTGCGGATGTCTTCTTCATATTCTTTGAGAATTTGCTCATAAGCCGAAGGTTCAAGCTGCTGTGTACTTTCTTTGACAACAGGTGTGTTATTGCTTGCAACTTCGTCGGCAATATCCGGTACGGTCGGCGTTTCGGTTTGCGGTGTCGTCGGTTTTTGCGGCGGAGTGGTCGGAGTGTTGTCAGGCTGAATATCGGCCGGAACATCATCGGCGGTGACCGGAATAACCGGCGTTCCGGTTTGCGGTACCATCGGTTCATCGGCCGGACGCGGTTTTGGTGCTTCTTTCCGGCGAACAGTGTCGTTAGCTAAAGTTTTTTGTTGCGGAATCACAGGTTGAGTTTTAGGCGCGGCAACTTTAGGCGTTTGCGGTTGAGCGATTGTCGGTGTCGAAGCGGCAGAATTATTGTTCGGGCGATTTGCCTGCGGATTGACAACAGGTTGAGGTTGCGTTCTGATTTCCGGCAGTCGTTCCGTGCGATTCATCATTTCAAGGGTTTTTTGCGGAATGAAAAAACCGACACTTTGCGCATAGGCAGTCAGTGTAAAAAACAGCAGCGTAAAAATAAGCAAAAGTATTTTCATATTAACCTCAAGATGATTGTACATCATAAAATATTAACGTATATTTAAGGGTTAAAAGATAAATTATCTATATGGGTAAAAACGTTTTTTTATTTATAGGATTGTTCTGCAGTATCCTGTGTTTCGGCAGTTTGAACGAGGCACGGGCGGCTGATGATTGTGTTGAAGAAGCACAAAAAATGAAGTTGGTCAGCATCAATTACAATAACGGTTCTTTAATGCTTGATAATACTCAACCCATCGAAATGGTCGGAAAAATCTGCGGAGACACTCACGCGGCAGGATGTTTTGGATCTTCTATTAAGTACAATCAAAGGATAGACTCAGCGTTTAAGCGTGTGGGCAAGCATATTTGCCTCATACCGCATATAACCGTTGACTATGATTTTTCCGGCTCTACAGTGTATATTGCAAAAGAATATAAAGATTGTAAAGCGCGAGCTTTAATGCGTCACGAGCTACAACATTTTACCATTTGGAAAACAGCAACCGAAAAAATGCTTGATGAGGTCGGAAACGGTTTGCGCAAAATGGTTTTACAATATGTGGAACTCTGCAACGAAAAGAAAAGATGCAAGATAAATTTGCAAGAAAAAACTTGGGAATATACGCAGAAAATCACCGAAAAATGGATAGATATATCGAAAATTAACAACAATCGTCTCGACAGCATCGATCATCAGGAAAAATCGGAGTTTGCATATCGGGCGTGTTTGTCGTGGCCTTATTAATATTCAAGGGTTATGACTTGATTTTTCATTTCGCCGATTTGTCGTAATAAGTTCGGATTGGTAATATCCAGACCGTAACCGATGCGGCGTAAGTCGGCACGGTAGTCATCAAAGAGTTTTTGATAATTGTTATCTACCTCTTTATTGCCACTCGGAGCCGCCAAAATCCGACGATTTTGGTTGGAATCGACGTGCTGACGCTGATAGCTGAAAATATTATTATATTCGTGGTCGAAAATGGATATATAGTAATCACTTGTCGGTTCATTACTGAATATTGATTCTGAAGGAGGCTCAGCTTGGCGGATGAATTTCATCGCGGCATATTTTATATTCGGCGATTTGTTGCGCGTAGCTTGCATGACATCATATAACATGTAGAGATAAGGTTCAGTGGACTCGATTACCGAAATATATTTGTCGGCCGGTGCGTTTTTCAGCAAATTATCAAAAGCTTGTTTACGGCGTCGGTAAATGTCACGACTGCGGCTGATACCTTTGTTTATTTGCGGTCGGAGTTGATAATTAACAAATTTGTATGCGGACGGTTGTTGTTTCCAACCGGTTTTTATTTGTTGCATACGCTCGGTTTCGGCATTGATTTCGCGCAGTTCTTTTTGCAAGATGTCGTGCAAATCTTTAGGCAACAAAGTAAAAGAGCGAATAATATTTTTTTTGTAGTGTTCAAGTTGTTTTTGCGATAAAGGTTGTTTGGCTAAAATAGCCTCAACCGGCGCCTCACGGAATTTTCGGGACGGCCGTGTTTTTTTGTAGTTTACGACGGCAGGTTGCGCCGTGCGAGCGGTTTGAGATTGCGTGGTTTGTTGTGCTGTGGGTTTAGGTTGTTTCGGCACCGTATTTCTTGTCGGTTGCGGTAATTGTTGTTTTGTCGCAACAGGAACAGCGCCGCGATTATAATTTTGCGGCCTTGGTTTGAGTTCGGGTGTTTGTTCGGTTTTCTGCATAGCGGAAACGGTCGCCGGCGGTATATAAAAATCGGCCGGAGGCCTGCTTGCGGCAACATACGGCAACAGAGCCGAACCGCATAAAAAAAACAGAAACGAATATATGTTCATGGTTGATATGATAAAATAAAAGTCTTAACTTTGGCTTAATATTTGAGTGTTATGGTGTATCTATGAGAAAATTGTTGACATTGGCACTTATGACCGTAATCGGGCTGACGTTGCCGGCAGAAGTTTATGCCGCGTCACTCAGGTTTGCCAAAGAAATGTGCAAAAAAGAAATACGTAAAAATCCGCCGCAGACTGAAATCAGATATAACTACGGCGAGTTAAAAATAAATCACGAAAAATCGGCAGAGCAACTGGTTGAGCTTATGGATGAGATGTATCCGTTAAAGGTGACGCACAAACTTAACGGATTAACCAGTTTGTCGCCGTACACGGTAGTGGAAAGTAATATTGTCGGTACGGAGGTGTCCGGATATCGCTGCTATTATCCGCAAAAAGTGAGTGTGATAATCGGGTATGAACCGACGGTTTATATCAATAAGGAATTGGCAAAAGGCACTTGCCGTTTCAATATAACAATGCGTCACGAACAAACTCATTTGGATATAGGTTATTTGAGCCTCAATCAGTTTTTGCAGACCGTAAAAATTGAATTTCCGAAAATCGTTGATAAAGTAGGCGTAACCGTTATTCCTACTTCGAGCAAAATCACGGCGGATGAAGCTTCGGCCGAACTCAATGATAAGTATCGGCAACAAATGAGTAAATTGTTTGATTCGTTTGTGAAATATATGACGAGTCAGCAAATGCAAATTGATTCCGTTGAGGCATATGAGTTTGAAGGCTCGTTGTGTCCGAATAATTCTTAAGCACACATTTTATAGAGCATCCCGAGACAATCAGCAATATTGTCGGCAGCATAGTCAATGTATTCGACGCCTTTATCGTTGAGTTTGCCGTGGCATAAGCGCATAGTCGTCATACCGGCTTTTTTTGCAAATTCCAAATTTGAGTAGCTGTCGTCAATAAAAAGGCAATCTTCCGGATTGATTTTAGCTGCTTCGCAAAATTTAAGATATACATCGGCGCTGGAATTTTTTTTGTAGGCTCCGAATTCTTCAACCGAATAAAAGCGTCCCTCGAAAAATTCATACAAACCGATATGTTTCAAAATTGCTTCGCAAGCACTGTGTGAACTGGTGGAAAAAATATATTGAGGGCAGTTGAGATTTTGTAAATGCGGCAATAATCCGTAATAAGGTTTAATCGGTCCGAGATTGTTTTCTTTGCGTTTGTGATAGGCATCAAACAAATCTTTGGGAGAAACGCCGTATTTTTGCACAAACAATTCACCGCCGTCGCGATATGTGCGGTATGATTCGGTAACCATAGCTTTGGCAGTGGCAAAATCTATCGGCAGTTTCAAATCTTCAATAACGGCTTTGGCGGTGATAGTATCCATCAAGTCGTGAAATTCCGGTGTTTCCCGATATAAAGTATTATCCAAATCCCAAACGATGACCTTGTATTTCATTTTTTCCTCTATATTTATAAACCTCAACGAAGATAGCACAAATTTTTAAAACGTCAAGTTTTTAATGGCTCGATTATGGTGGCAATTATCGGGTAAAAATGCGGGAAATAAATAAAAATGAAAAAAATTTTGATTTTCGGTTTATGGTGTTCCGTTTCGGTTTTTTCCAAAACGGAAATCTACTTTGTGCCGATTGAAACGGCGCTCGGCGAATGGATGAACGAAATCAGCTTTCCGCGACTTTATTTGTATTTGGATGAAGATGTGACCGATGAATAGTTCAAAGTTTGGCTTCAACCAACGGGATTATAACGGCCATAACTTCTTCAATATTCAGATCCGAAGTGTCGATAATAACCGCATCTTCGGCCGGTTTCAGCGGTGCGCTGGCGCGTTTGCTGTCGCGTTCGTCACGGCTTACCATATCTTGCAAAACTTTATCGTAAGAAGTGGAAATACCTTTTTGCAAAAACTCCTTATAGCGACGCATGGCCCGCACTTCGGTTGAAGCGGTTACAAAAAGTTTTAAGTCGGCTTGCGGGCAAACCACGGTTCCGGTATCACGACCGTCATAGACCACACCGCTTGCTTTGTTGCCGTTAGCAAAAACCGGATTGAGCGCAAAATCCTGCTGCATTTTCAAAAGTGCGCTGCGCACATCGGGATAGGCTGAAACAATGGAAGCTGCCTGACCTCCGATATCCGAGCGAAAATCGGGATGCAACGATAATTCCATCATTTGCGGAAAAGTCAAATTGCGAGCAATTTCGGCAGCGGCAGCGTTGTTTTGCAAATCGGTACCGGTCAGCACCATTTGCAAGCCGACGGCGCGATATACCATACCCGTATCAAAATAGGCCAATTTATATTTTTGTGATAAGCGCGAAGATATGGTGCCTTTGCCGGCAGCGGCCGGTCCGTCGATGGTAATTATCATATTTGTAACCTCTTTAATTTTTGCAATTTATATTTCTTTAACATATATTGTGCTATATTGGCAACCGAAAATGTACTTATGCAATATTTTTTGTTACCGCGGGGGATGGTAAGAGATGAAATTTTTAATTGCGGATGACCACGAATTGTTTTTGCAGGGGCTTGAATTTATCTTGCATAAAGAATATCCGCAAACACAAATTGTAACTGCCAAAAACTATACGGATATTTTTGCCGTGTTGGAAAAACAGCGGGATTTTAATTTGATATTGACCGATTTGGCTATGCCCGGCAGCGATTGGCTTGAGGCTATCGGCAAGATTCATCATATGTGTCCGGATATTCCGGTAATTATCATTTCGGCGGTTTTTGAACGGGAAATTTTGCAAAAAACGTATAATCTCGGAGTTTCCGGCTATGTATCCAAAGCATTTCCGAAAAACTTGATTATCAGTGCCATAAATTTGGTGTTGGCGGGTGGAATATATATTCCGCCGGAGATTTTGCAAATGAGCCTGAAATCATCCTCGGAATCGGTGCGGAAAATGGCTGAAGATTTGAGTAAACCTGCGGAAAAACTTATCGATTATCATAATATTACACCGCGGCAAAAAGAAGTGTTGGAGTGCATGGCCGAAGGATTATCAAACAAACAGATAGCGTATAAATTGGGATTGAGCGAGGGAACAGTGAAGATTCATATTACGCAACTGATGCGTACATTGGAGGTAACCAACCGTACCGCAGCGGTGCGCAAAGCTGATAAATGCGGGTTATTGAAGGAATAAAAAGAGAGGTAAATATGGCAAAAATTAACGAATTACCGCCTTATATGCGGATATTTTCCAATAAAATTTATTCCAACAGAATATTGTCGGGAATTTTTGATGATTCGCGCATTACGGCGCTACGCAGTTGTTGGTCGTCCAAAAAAATCATCAAAGATTTGTTGCATGATATTACCAAAAATGCCCACGTTTTGCAAATAGGCCTGACTTTCGGCACGGAAATCGAACAAGTTTACAACAAGGTGAAAAAACAAGGAAAACTGGATATATTCGATGTTTCGGAAGCGCAGATCGAGCAGGCAAAGGTGCGTTATAAAGATACCGACATTACGATTATGAATTATAATGCGGCGTTGCCTTGGGATGAAAAATATGATGTGATAATTTGCTATAATCTGTTGCATGAATTGCCGCTTAAAACCCGACAACAGGTAATGGATAATGCCTTAAACGGCTTAACCAACGGCGGTAAAGCGGTTTTTGTGGATTATGCCGAGCCGGAATTGTGGCATCCGTTGAAATGGCCGCTGTTTTTATATAATCGCTTATATTTACCGTTTGCCGAAAGTGTATGGGAAAAACCTTTGGAAAGTTTTTGTACGTTGAAGGACGAATTTCGTTGGCACCATACTTTTTATTGTGGCAAACTCTATCAAAAAACGGTAGCGGTACGTAAAATTTTAAGCAGTGAAGATGTGGTAAAATTAACCAAGCTGTTTCATGGCAAATAGATAATAAAAAGCATAAAAGAGTTTTTAACCCGTTGTTCTTTTCTGTTGCAAAAAAGAATCATGCGGTTTATAGTCATAAAGAATCATGCGGTTTATAGTCATAGCAATTTTGTAATTGTATTTATGGAAAGAAGAAAAAATGGCAAACGAAACAAATATTCACAGAGAATCTCGATTGGCTAAGTTAAAAACCCTGCAGGAAAAAGGCTATAATCCGTACCCTTATCGCTTTGTACCGACTGCGTATGCGGCGGAATTGCACGAAAAATATAAGGATTTGGAAGCGGGAATCGATACCGAGGACCGCGTAACCGTTGCCGGACGGGCAATGGCGGTGCGTAATAGCGGGATGTTTGTTGATATTAAGGATAAAAGCGGAAAAATACAGGCATTTTGTTATAAAAAAATTCTGCCGGAAGAAGATATGGAACGGCTTAAATGCGTCGACGTCGGCGATATTGTCGGTATCAGCGGTTTTGTGCGTCGTACTCCGCGCGGCGAATTGACCATAGCTGCCGAAAAATTTGATATTATTGCCAAATCGTTGCAGACATTGCCGGAAAAATTCCACGGTCTGACCGATGTGGATGCCCGTTATCGTCAGCGCTACGTTGATTTTATTATGAATGATGACAGTAGAGAAATTTATAAAACAGCGGTACGGCGCTTTTTTGAAAGTCGTGATTTTTTGGAGGTGGAAACGCCGATGTTGCACCCGATTATGGGCGGTGCCAACGCCAAGCCGTTTATCACACACCACAATGCGCTTGATATGGATTTATATTTGCGTATTGCACCGGAACTTTATTTGAAAAAGTTGGTGGTAGGCGGTTTTGATCGCGTGTTTGAAATCGGCCGCAACTTTCGCAACGAAGGTATAGATAAGAGTCATAATCCGGAATTTACCGGTTTGGAAGCATATCAAGCTTATGCCGATTATAATGATATGGCAAATTTGATTGAAGAATTGATACGGTTTGTGGCAACTGATGTTTTGGGAACGACCACGTTGACTTTGGGAGAAAAGGAAATTGATTTATCAAAACCGTTCCGCCGAATTTCCATGCCGGCGCTTGCAGTTGCTGGGGTAAGGTGGTGCAAGAAGTGTTTGATGAACGGGTTGAAGAATCGTTGATTGAACCGACATTTGTGATGGATATGCCGCGGGATATTTCGCCGCTGGCAAAAACGCATCGCAGTAATCCGCGTTTGGTGGAACACTTTGATGCTTATCTCGGAACAATGGAAATCGGGTGCGCGTATTCCGAGCTTTCCAATCCGTTGGAACAGCGTGAGCGTTTTGAAGCAGAAGTGGCAGCACGCGAAAATGGGGATGATGAGGCGCAAATGCTTGATGAAGACTTTATCTGCGCTTTGGAAAACGGATTTCCGCCGTCCGGCGGTATGGGCATGGGGATTGACCGCTTGTCGATTTTGCTGACCGGCGCCGAAACCATTCGTGATGTGATTGCTTTCCCGACATTGCGCAAAAAGGATTAAACGGAGACCGATTATGAAAAAGGGCATCATCTTCGCCGGTATTTTGTTTTTAGTGATTTTATGCGAAATCGCCGCATTGTTGTATAAGTCTAAAAGTCCGGAACCGGTGGTATTTACGGCTGATGTTAAGGAATACGATTTGCCGCAGGCGGTTGAGAGTGATAAAATCGCACCACTTGTTTTTGAAACCGATTTTGTGGAAAAAAATGATGTGGCATTGCAAAGACTTGCAGATGATGTTGATAACGGGTTCGGTGTTCATCTGGCGCATGTTTTTAATCGGATAGCGTTAGCTGAACAGACCGAAATGGAAAGACAGGTCGAAAAAAAGAAAAAACTTGATGAATTTCGTCAGGCAATAGCCTCGGATCCGGTGGCGGTTCGCGGAGTTTATGTCGGCGATAATTTATGTGAGGTTGACGGTGTGCGCGGAGTTTGCGCTAACGGAGTATATAAGTTGGGTAAACACTGCATTGCCTGCTATGATGGTCTCTGCGCCGGTACGACCTGTGTCGAAGAAATTGCGACGACGGAAACGGAGAATGCTTCTGTAATTTATGCGGAAGATAAAGAGGAGGGTTCTGTTGCAGATGATTTGCCGACGACTGGCGAAGTTGCGGTCGAAAATAAAAATGACAGCTTTATTAATGAGGTTTTGGGTGAAAAAGTTGTTGTTCCGACAACAGAAACAGCACAGACTGCGGTTGAAGAATCAGCAGACGCTGTAATGGTTTCTGCCGAAGATTCGGATAAAACGAAAGAAATAAAGCCGGAAGGAGCGGTTGAAACTGTGGAAATCAAGGCAAAAGAAACGGCACAACCGGAAGAAAAAATCGTAACAGATAACAAACAAAAAGCGGTCATACAGCCGCAAAAAGGTGAGGCGCAGATTGCCGTAGTGATAGATGATATCGGGTTGAGTGTGCCTTTTACCAACCAGATGGCAACCATCGGACAGCCGATAACGGTGTCGTTTTTGCCGTACGGGGCTTCCAATAAAGAGCAGGTTAATAAGTTGCGAAATGCCGGCTTGGATGTTATGTTGCATGCGCCGATGATGCCGAGAGTTCCGGCTGATTTGGCACCGGTGACGCTGTCGCCGAAAATGAGCAAGGCGGAAATTCAAGAAAAATTGCTTAAAATGATGGATAGATTCGAAGGCACCGGTATGCGCGGCATCAATAATCATATGGGTAGTGCGTTTACGGAAGATAGAGCGGCAATGGCTGCAGTTATGGAAGTTTTGCAAGAGCGCGGAATGTATTTTTTGGATTCTAAAACCACGTCACGCTCGGTCGGTCGCGCCGTCAGCAAAGAGTACGGGGTGCCGTATGTGGCGCGTGATGTGTTTTTGGATAACGAGCGGCGCTACGACTATATTATGGGGCAGTTCAAAGCAACAGAGAGAGTGGCAAAAAGCAAGGGTTATGCGATTGCCATCGGACATCCTTATCCGCAGACATTGCAAGCTTTGAAAGATTGGCTGAAAGATATCGAAAAGCGCGGAATAAAGATTGTTCCGCTGTCTGATTTGGTGGCAAAAAACAATTAAATTATAAAAAAAGTTATTTTTAGATAAAAAAGTTCTTGACGTTTGCAAAAAATATCGGTATATATGC
>CADBEI010000014.1 GCA_902793695.1 uncultured Pseudomonadota bacterium
GTTCATTCAATGTCTGATACTTCAGGTATTCCGGAAAGAATAAAAGAAGAAAACTACAAACGCGCCATTGATGCTGCCTTTACCATTCAGGTTAGCGATTCGAATGGAAAAGTTTTTGATTTAAATGTTTATGATTATCTTACTCCGGAAAATAAGCAGTTGCTGACCAAAATAGCACCGCGGCACCAAATAAAAATTAACAATATTATTGCCCAAAATCGTGAGGAAATTATTGAAAATACGCAACAACGTTTATCGGATTGGCATAAAGTGGCTGAGCAAATAGCCGGTGTTAATCCGAATTTAACGGTGGAAGAAGTTTTAAAAAAACAACACGATGATTTTATTAAATCGGCACGGGAATTTACTTTTCCGGGAAAAACCCACGGCCGTCGTCATGATGCCAAACACCGTGTTTCCGAGGTAATGGTTATGCCGAAATATGATGTGTATTTTCATCTGGCACCTGATTATTACGATTATATAGCCACTCAAAAGGCCGCGGAAACTAATAAGCAGAAAATCGAACAAACCAGAGAACGTATACAGGGACAAAATAATAACTCGACATCTAAAAAAAATGCCGCGGATAAAGTACAATACCAAAAAAACGCCGCACGACATGCAAGGGAGGAGTATCTGACACTCCGACAATAATTTGTGAACGTTTAACCCTTCGGGCGGCAAAATGCAGAGTTTCAAACATATTATTATTCAAATTTTTTATATATGGAAATAGATTTTAGAACCCAAGATTGGCTGGATGCTCAAACTGTGTTTGACTTTTTCCGCCACGAATCTGACTGTATGGATAAATACGGCAGATTGTTGATTGAACCGCGTTTTGTGGTGGCAATCGGTGATGATCCGGTGTCGGCTTATTACGCCGCTACCATTGCCAAACAAGCCAAGCGGCAATTCGGAAAATATCCGAACGTATTCTGCGTCGGAGGTTACGGACCGCTTTCCAAGCACCTTAACCGGCTGGATGACGGTACTATGGTCAGCGAGGGAGCAAAGTTGCGTATGACGGTTATGCGACTGGGCAATTTTCAGACTACGGTGTTGGATAAAAGCAACAACATCAGCGATAACATCAAGGAAATCGCCGATTATCTGACTTGTAGGTTCTCATCAGGTTGTCCGCTCATTTTCTGCGTTACTCAACGGTTAAGCAAACTTTTGGAGCGCACTGTGGAATTTTTACCGCAGCAGTTTCCGGAAATCGGAAGCCTGAACGCATATTATTACGTTCCGGGGGAAGATATCAGGGAAGTTTGCCAGATGTATAACGGTATGGCTCTTGCCGACGGATTACCGCTGCTATCGGAAGCTGCCGCTCTATATGACCGAGTCGGTACCGAACGTTACGCCGGTCGTTGTATTGCGGACTTTGACAGGATGATTCCCAAGCGTGTTATACAGGCCGGTATGCGTCTGTCCGAGAAGTATCCGTTGCGCGTTGCCCGCAGTCCGTTTATGGCACCGAGGCAATGTGGAAAATTATTTTTCAATGTGCTGAAACACCGCAAGGATGTTGAAGCCGATTATGAACAAAAAATTTTCGATTGGATTGCCAGAATTTAAAAATAACCCTTGTCCGTAAAATCGGGCAGGGGTATTTTTTTTATTAAATATGCTTGACATCATTCTTGTATTGCACTAAAAATAAAATACCATTTGTATTATTATAATATAATTAAACATTTAAATGTTGCATAGGGCGTTGTGAAACGTTTTATGTTGGGTATTTTTACGTGCAAACAGAGATGACCGTCAGTTGTGAAATTGACGCTTGTCACTCGATGCGGCTGTCGACAGATACCCCCATCGAGCTGAATTTTCAGTATCAAAAGTATTTATTCGGAGCAAAGCGTTGCTCTTTTATAATCCTCCGTTTTATTGTTTTACGGAGGATTTTTTGTTGTTTAAAATTTTACATACCATCAAGTTAAATTTTTTGATTGATTTATTGTAAGTTCGTTATATATTATGTTGTCAGGGAATGAAAAAATGAAAAAGATATTTAAAATTTTATGCTATACAACCTGTTTGGCGGCGCTGTCTGCCACTCCGGTTTATGCCGAAGAAGAAAACGATGAAGGCGTGTTGGAAAGTTATAACCGTGCCATGTTTACTTTTAACGCTATCGCCGACCACTATGTGATTAAGCCGGTAGCATTGGGATATCGTGCCGTTACCAATGACTTTGTCCGCGAACGTGTGCGCAATTTCTTTGATAATATGAAAGAGCCGATTTCTGTGGTTAACCATACTTTACAGGGAGATTTACTTGATTCCGGAAAATCGTTGGGGCGCTTTTTGATAAATTCTACGCTGGGTTTGCTCGGTACTTTTGATGTGGCCTCAGGTTGGGGAATCTCCAAGAATCTGACGGATTTTGACAGGACGCTTGCCGCTTGGTGCGTGCCGGACGGACCGTTCTTTATTTTGCCGTTATTCGGACCGAGCACTCCGCGTGCCACGGCCTCTATGGTTGCCGATGCTTATATGCACCCTGTTTATTGGGTGGGAAAATACTCATCATTCGGCGAGGATTGGGAACGTTATTCGTTCTACTATGGCATCAGTGCCCTCGGTTTTGTCAGTCTGCGTGAGGCAAATATCGAGTTTTTGGATAAATTGACCGCCAATTCGGTTGATCCGTACAGCACCATTAAATCGGCGTATATTCAGAATCGTCTGAAAATAGGTGTTTGCGGCCAAAAAGAAGTTTCGGCCGAAGATGCCGGTTATGATTTTGATTTTGACGATATGGATGACGAATAATTTATTGGAAAGGAACTTAAAAATGAAAAAGTTATTAGCATTTTTGTTTGCCGGTTTATTTATGTTTGGGGCAGAGGCAAATGCCGAAGTTAACGCCGCCAAGGCCGAGCAGTTTATTAAAGATGTTACCAAGCAGGGTATTGAAGAATTGGTCAACTCGGATATATCTGACAGCGAGAGAAGAGCACGTTTTACCAAGTTGTTCAATCAGGATTTGGACTTGGATTTTATCGGCAAGTTTGTGCTCGGACGTTATTGGCGTACCGCTACACCGAAACAGCGGAATGAATTTATTGACGTTTATCGCAAGCTGAACGTGCAAACTTGGTCGGAACGCTTTAATGACTTTAAGGGCAAACATTTTGAATTTTTGGGAACGGAAAATTCCAAGTCGCCGGACCAGGTGTTTGTAAATACTCAGGTTCCGATGCAGGAGGGAAAACCTGCTTCCGTAAAATGGAGAGTTAAAGAAACCAACGGCAATATGCGCATTGTCGATATCATTATCGAAAACGTCAGTTTGGCGCAAACATCACGCAGCGAATATACGTCATATATTCAAAAGTCGCCGAACGGTATTGACGGTTTGATTGCCGATTTGAAGGCAAAACTGAAATAGTCAGTGAGTTATAAAAAAAAGGCCGTCGCTTATTTTAGAGCGGCGGCTTTTTTGTTTGGGGCGTAAATCGGTTGTACATTCTGCTTGACTTGTCGCGGTTTTTATACTAAAATTGCGCCCAATATGTTATAATTTAAAAATTATTTATATGGAAAATTTCAAAAAAATTGTGCCGCTTAATTCGTTTGAACAAAACGAAAAAATGTTTTGGTATTGTTTGGAACACCATGAAATCGGGCGCTTTAAACAATTGGTGCAGAGCAATATGCCGCTGACGGCAGATATGCTGACAACTCTGGTATTTTTTGGTTATTTCAAAGATACAATCAAAGAAGTGTTGACCTTAGTGACAAAGTACACGGTGCCGGTTATTGATTGGATGAGAGCCTACTTTACGGTAGAGGAACTGGCCGACGTTTTGCCGTATTATCAGGATAAGCTGCCAGACGATTGGCCTACCGATGATGAGTGTCTGGAACTGAAGCTGTGGGAAACTCTGTGTCGGCGTCACAAATTTGATTTGGTGGCGCAAAATGCTCCGGAATTTCTTGAAAAAGAAGGTGAATGGATGACGTATTCCGATGTGTGCGTCGCGCTATTGAAGCAAAATTTTGCCAAGTATGCGCCGATGATGATGGAACAGAAGCGTTTTTCCTGTTTATTGGCTTTGAAAAACGGATGGAAATATCTGATTGATAACGGAATGGCAATAAAGATATTGGAAATGAAAGATGCCTGCGGTTTGTTGCCAAAGGACGAAATTATCGATTATTGTCTGCAGAAACAGTTGTATGAAGAGCTCTATCTTGCGGGGTGCGATGACAAGCTTTTGGAAAATAAAAAGTTTGACTTGTTTGTAAAACACCATAGTTTATACAATAAATTTCTGACCGAATATCCGGAAGAAGTTGATTGGGAAGACTTGTGGAAGTATTATAAATACGATGCAAAATCGCGCAAGAAACTTTTGGAAAAAGCCAAGCTGAATAAGAAAGTGCCGAAGTGCTATGAATTTTTGATTAACCACTTAGGTCTTTGGGGACAATTTTGCTTGTTTATCTGATGTAATTAAAAAAATTATTTTATGAAAAAAATGAAATTTGTCGGTACGGTGGATACTTTGTATTTCGTACCTAACGGCGAAAATGAAACGGCAGTTCTTTATCTGAACGTGACTGAAGAACAAAAACTTCCCGACGGGAAGGTCGAAAAATTGGAAAAGCCGAGGTGTATGCGCTTTATGCTGGATACTCGTGAAATACGAGGTTTAAGCAGTACTAAAGCCGTGTTTAGAGGCGACAAGATGTCTATTTACGTCAATGAAGCTTCCGATGGCGAATTTTCGTACAGTATCGGGCTGATTGAACATAATACATCGATTGTTGATGCTATAGAATACGCCAGACACATATCCGATTGAATCGTAGAACAAACGCTCTGTTTAAAAACGGGCGTTTGTTTTTTTTATGTGCAAAAGTTATTAAGTCGGCAAAAATGCTTGTTTTTTGAAAAAAAGCCCCTTAATATACGCGTAATTGAGACTACTTATATGAGAGTTTGTATTTTGTTTGGGATAATTAAATGAAGTTTGGTAAAAGCGCTGTTATTTGGGTTTTGGTTCTTATCGGTCTTACGGCCTTTTTCAGTATGGCAGAAAAACGGACGATGACGGCCGCGACCGAAAGTGTGTCGTTTTCTGATTTTATGGATAACGTCAAGAATAAACGGGTTACAAATGTTTCCATCAGCGGGGCGGAAATATCGGGTATGACCGCCGATGGTAAAAAGTTTACGACTTATGCGCCATACAGTCCGACTACGGTGGATACGTTGTTGGAAAACAATGTTAAAGTTGAGGCAAAACCGCAAGATACATCAACCGAAACTTTTTGGAGCGTTGTTATTTCATGGCTGCCGATGTTGCTTTTGGTCGGTGTATGGGTGTTTTTTATGCGTCAGGCCAGTGCCGGCAATAACAAAGCGTTGAGTTTCGGTAAATCACGTGCCAGATTAATAGAAAACAATAAGAAAGTTACATTTGCCGATGTGGCCGGTGCCGATGAATCCAAGCAGGAATTGGAGGAAATAATCGACTTTTTGAAAGACCCGATTAAGTTTCAGCGTTTGGGCGGAAAAATTCCGAAGGGTGTGTTGTTGGTGGGCCCTCCGGGAACCGGTAAAACCTTGCTGGCCAAGGCGGTTGCCGGCGAGGCCGATGTGCCGTTTTTCTCGATTTCCGGCTCCGATTTTGTGGAAATGTTTGTCGGTGTGGGCGCTTCGCGTGTACGTGATATGTTTGAACAGGCCAAGAAAAACGCCCCGTGCATTTTGTTTATTGATGAAATTGATGCGGTCGGGCGTCATCGCGGTGCCGGTTTGGGCGGCGGTAATGACGAGCGTGAGCAAACACTTAATCAACTGTTGGTGGAAATGGACGGCTTTGAACCGAATGAAAACGTTATTCTGATTGCAGCCACCAACCGTCCGGACGTGTTGGATCCGGCGTTGTTGCGACCGGGGCGTTTTGACCGTCAGGTTGTGGTTAGCAATCCGGATATTAAAGGGCGTGAAGCTATTCTTCATGTTCATGCACGCAAAGTTCCGCTGGCTAAAGATGTGGATTTATCGGTAATTGCTCGCGGTACTCCGGGGTTTTCCGGTGCCGATTTGGCCAATTTGGTTAATGAAGCGGCTTTGTTGGCGGCGCGTCGTAATAAGCGCAAAGTGACGGCGCAAGACTTTGATAATGCCAAAGATAAAGTGTTGATGGGTAACGAACGCAAATCAATGGCAATGGATGAAGAAGAAAAGAAACTGACGGCTTATCACGAAGCCGGTCACGCCATTTGCTCGTTGCATGTACCGGAAACCGATCCTATTCACAAGGCGACGATTATTCCGCGGGGACGTGCTCTCGGTATGGTGCAACAGTTGCCGGAAAAAGACCAATATTCGTACACTCGCGCCAAAATGTTATCGCGTTTGGTGATATGTATGGGCGGCCGTGCCAGCGAGGAGTTGAAGTTTGGTTATGATAAAGTTACATCGGGCGCTTCGGCCGATATTTCGGCAGCAACAAACTTGGCTCGCTCCATGGTTACAGAATGGGGTATGAGTGATTTGTTGGGGCCGGTTTTGTATGCCGAAAATTCCAATGAAGTGTTTTTGGGCCGTGCCGTTACGCAAAACAAAAATATGAGTGAAGAAACTGCACGCTTGGTAGATGCCGAAATCAAACGTCTTTTGACCGAGGCACACGCACAAGCTACGGAAATTTTGAAAAAATATGACAAAGAACTCGAAACATTGGCGCAAGCTCTGATTGAGTATGAAACGCTCTCCGGCGATGAAATCAAAGACGTTATTGCCGGAAAGTCGCTTAATCGCTCGGAGTATTCTCCGGTTCCGCCGGAAAAGCAGACCAAAGTTTCACTACCGGAAGTATAAGAGGTTAAAAATGGATTTTAAAGAACTGGGATTATCCGAAAAAACAATACAAGCCGTTACGGAAGCCGGAATTATCACGCCTACAACGGTGCAAGCCGATGTTATACCGTCGATTTTGCATGGCAAAGATGTGTTTACGATTGCTCCGGCCGGTTGTGGCAAAACATATTCGTATGTGTTGCCGCTGATTGATATTATTGCCGATAAAAAAGCGCATAATATTTTGATTATTACTTCGGGCGCGCAGGCTTCGGTTACCGTTTCCGACAGATTCGCCGTGTTTAACAAATACCACGAAATTACGGCCGGCAATGTTGACGATGTCGAAGAAAATATCGATGATGAAGCCAATGTGGTTATTGCATCGCCGAAACTGCTGTCCGATTTGTTGGATGAAGATAAAATCGACTTGTCGCAAACCGATGTTTTGGTGGTTGATGATATCAATCTGATTAAAAAAACGCATCAACTGGAACAGTTGGAAAAAGTTTTAGCGGTTTTGCCGTCGGAAAAACAAAATATCGTTTATACCAATCGTCGTTCCAAAGAAACTCAGGCATTGTTGGATAAGATTTTGCAAACACCGGAAGAAATAAAAATCAACAAAGATGAGGAGTTGAAAGCAGGAGCTGAAGAAAACGCATCTGCCGTTGCCGATACCCCGAAAGAGGTTATGCCGAAAGAAGTGTCGCAGCCGATACCGACACCACAGGCAGAGCCAAAAAAAGAAAAGGCTCGCAAAGAATCCAAAACCGAGCCGAAAAAAGTTTTGCCGCGCCGCGAAAACAGTAAAGACGCCGAAGCTTTGAATTTGGTAAAAAGATACCATACTTTCGGACGCAATACACCGGCTTTTCTGCTGACGGCCACCGAACTGGTTGAAGATAATTAATAAAATGTGTGTTTTTTTTGCAAAAAAAACTTGAAAAAAAATATATAATTAAGTTATAAAGGCGCATAACAGACGATTGAATTTAGGAGATAAAAATGTCAGGACACTCGCAATTTAAAAACATTATGTATCGCAAGGGCGCTCAAGACGCCAAAAAAGCGCGCGTATTTGCCAAGCTCGCACGCGAAATTACCGTTGCCGCAAAAAGCGGCTTGCCGGAACCTGATAAAAACCCGCGTTTACGCTTGGCTATTCAGGCCGCTCGTGCCGAAAGTATGCCGAAAGACAATATCGAACGCGCCATTGCCAAAGCAACCACGGTTGCCGGCGGTGCCGATTTCGTGTCTATGCGCTACGAAGGTTTTTCGCCGAATAAAGTTTCGGTTATCGTTGAAGCTCTGACCGATAATAAAAACCGTACGGCCGGTAATGTTCGGACGATTTTCGGCAAGCGCGGCGGTCAGATGGGTGAAAGCGGCTCGGTATTGTTTAACTTTGAGCGTATCGGCTATATTCAATATCCGGTCAGCGTTGCCGGTGCGGATGAAATGTTTGAGGCGGCTTTGGAGGCAGGTGCCAATGAAGTGGTAACCGATGAAGAAAATCACGAGATTGAGACTTTGCCGGATGATTTGTCGGCGGTAACCTCGGCTCTTGAAGCCAAATACGGCACTCCGTCAGCTTCGCGTTTGGATTGGAAACCGATGGTAAAAGTTGATATTACCGACATTGAAACCGCGCGCAAGTTTTTGGACTTTATCGATGCGTTGGAAGATGATGAAGATGTGCAACACGTTTATCACAATGCGGAAATTGCCGAAGATGTGATGAACGCGCTCGCCGGAGAAGAATAATTTATGCGCATCTTAGGCTTAGACCCGAGTTTAACCTCGACCGGCTGGGGTGTGATTGATGTAAACGGAAACCGTCTGCAATATATTGCGGACGGTTTTATTCCGACTGACCCAAAAATGCCGATTGAAGACCGCTTGGAGATTATTTTTAAAACGCTTAACGATGTAATTACGGCATATCAACCGCAGGAGGCGGCGATTGAAAAGACTTTCTTGAATAAGAATCCGGAAACTTCACTCAAATTGAGTATGGCACGCGGTGTGGTAATTTTGGCTGTGGGGCATAATCATTTGCCGCTGTATGAATTTGATCCGACTAAAGTTAAAAAAGCACTGGTCGGGGTAGGGCGTGCCGAAAAAACGCAGGTGGAAACGATGGTAAAGATTTTACTTCCGGGGTGTCAGCCCAAAAACAACGATTCGTCCGACGCTTTGGCTATGGCCATTACGCGCAGCCACTATCGTACTGCCGTGAAATAGCAGGCATTTGGTTTTGCACTCGCATAAAATTAATCAATATCTTGATTTTTTGCAATAATTGTGCTAAAAATCACAAAAAATTAGCAACTTACAGAAAAGAACTACACAATGAAAAGAGAAAATTTTTCGAGCAAATGGGGTTTTATTTTAACCGCTGCCGGTTCCGCTGTCGGTTTGGGAAATATCTGGCGTTTTCCGTATTTGTGCGGACAATACGGCGGTTTGAGCTTTATTTTGGTGTATCTGTTGATTTTGTTGCTGATCTGCAATCCGTTGATGGTGGCGGAAATTTCCATCGGCCGTACCGCCAAAAGCAACTGTATTGATTCTTATAGGCTAATCGGCGAACAAACCGGAATGAAACACTTGGGACTTTGGTCGTTTTTCGGCGGTTGGTTTTCGGCTTTCGGTGTGTTTTTGTGCCTCTCATTTTATTTTTTGGTGGCAAGCTGGGTGCTGTATTATTTTCTTGAGGCGGTCAGCGGCAAGTTGATGTTGATAAGCCAAAACAATCTTGAAAACGAGTTTCAATCGTTGACGCAGAACTTTACGATTCAATACAGCAGCGGTTTGATTTTCTTGTTGGCGACGGCTGTTGTGGTTATCGGCGGAGTGCGCAAAGGCATTGAGAAAACCGGACTTTATCTGATGCCGGTTTTGTTCTTGATATTTATTCTGTTGAGTGTGCGGGCGCTAACCTTAAACGGAGCAGAGAAGGGGATTGATTTTCTGCTGACGATTGATAAGACGCATTTGGGATTTACGGCCGACGGTTTCCGTTGGACGCCGCTGTTTAAAACCTTTACCGCCGCTTTGGGACAGGCCTTTATTTCGCTGTCGCTCGGCTTTGGCATTTTGTTGGTTTACGGCTCCTATTTTTCGCCGCGGGAGAATTTGTTTAAGTCGGTGCGCAGTATTGAATTTTTTGATACGATGGCGGCGCTTTTGAGTGCGATAATCATTATACCGGCAATTTTTTCCGCCGGAATGTCGGCAGAATCCGGTCCGGGGCTGACGTTTATCAGCCTGCCTTTAGTCTTTCAACAATTAAACGGAGGACACTTCTGGGCATTGGCTTTTTATTTGCTGCTGATGTTGGCGACCGTAACTTCGACGGTTTCGCTGTTTGAAATGCCGACCAATTTGTTTATTGATAAGCTGAAAGTTTCGCGTTTTACGGCGGCTTTGTTGGTAATGCTGATTTCCGGCTTGGGCTTTACGGCAGTAACGGCCTCATTTTCCGGCCTGTTAGATTGGAAGATTTTCGGACGCGATTTGTTCACGTTTGCCGATTGGCTGGCCTCGACATATACGGCGACGATTGTATCGCTGACGATGGCGCTGTTTGTGGGCTATAAGGCGATGAAACCGATTATCCATAACATTCGCCGCAGTGCACACGTATCGAGCGGTTTTACCCGTTATTTTCTGGTAACATTGCGCTATATTGCTCCGCTCGGATTGGGCTTGCTTTTGATAATGGCCGTGTTTAACTGAGTGCGGTTTATCCGGATATTTTACTCATATAAAAAAAGGCTCTCCACCGAGAGCCTTAAATTGTATTATGTTGATACAAAAAAATATGCAGCTTAAAAATGTTGCAAAAAAAATTTTAGTTTGTTATTCTAATTTCAGCCGAAATTTTCGGTTAGTACCTAAATAAAAAGGTGCGGGCTGTCGTAAGCCTATATTGGTATCGGTGTTAGGGTATAACATCGTTAAGTTGTCGGTTATTTGTAGCAACCGACGGCAAATATATCCCCGATTCATAGCAATATGGTCGGGGAGCTTTTAGCGTATGTCCAAAAATCACAAGTGGTTTGAAAGGCTAAAAGAATCATTGATACCAATATGATTTACGAACTCTCCGACCACCTTATTTATTTAAGGTGGATTTTTTTATGGTGTGAAAGGGGATACGATTATGAGTAATAGTGAAGAAATAAAAAAATTTCTACAGGAAGAAATAGAGCAGATGCAACAATCTATAGGCGGGGTAAAACATAATAATTACTACTATAATGATAGTGATAATCAATGTTATTATGAAGGAGTAGATACCGACGATAGAGATTGTTCTTATTATGAAGATGCTTACTATAATATAATTGATATGATTGATAGACAGTATGAAGAAATGGAAGATGCATATTATGATTTGGAAGAGTTTTATGCAAATCAAGAATTTTTAATAGAGCCAGTGAAAACAGAATTGCAAAAAGCAAAAGAATTCAGAATGTCTCAAGAATATCAAAAAGCCATTGCTATATGTGATGATTTACTTAAGAAAAATGAAAATAATCGTTATGCGGTTGACTTAAAAATAGCTGCTCTTGGAGATATAGGTAGTCCTGAAGCTTACAATTTAGCAATTTTTTATATGAAAAAATATGCACGTAAATTAGATTATATACACACAATGTTTGGTTTATTGCAAAAAATGCATTCTAGAAAGGATGAATTCATCAAAGCTCTTTATAAATATTGTCCTGAATGTCTCGAAGTCTATGTAGAAAACTTAGGAGAGAATAATCCGAAGCGAACATATCTGAAAGAATTGATGAGGTTAGTAAATAAATCTCAAATCAATAATCTAACCAACCCCGAAGGAGACTAAAATGAAGAAAATTACAGTGATTATTGCTAGTATGGCGGCAATTTTATGTATCGGCGGCATCGGTGCTTATGCATATATGAACAGCAACACATTTTTAATCAACAAATATATCAAAACATGCTCGGTAGAAGCACCAAATTCACCTGATTATTGCAAATGCAAAGCATATTTTAACAGTGAATATAATAAGGATATATTCAAACAATTGGCTTATGCCGATAAAGTAGCGCATAGCGGAATAATAAGTTCTCTCCCTTTGGATAAAAAAGATGCTTATTATAAGCAAGTAAGCCGTTGCTATCATTATTTGAGTGATGACGATTATTTGGCAAATTTTGAATATCCGTTTTCTAAATCAGAAGAATGCGTCAAAGAAGCATTTTATAAAATGCCACAATATCAACGCTGGTATATTAAAACGCATAACAAAGATGAAAATGACAGTAAGTTAGTGAAAATTGGTAATTTCTACTCGATATTAACTACTAAATGCTTGAAGAAATATGATTCCGATGAAGAATATAAAAAATATCTCGTATATAATTATTTTTTGGAAAATAATGGCTTACCGAATGGCAGTTTTGAAAAATGTATCAACCAATTATCTCGTGAAGAAATGGAAGCATATAATGAGAATGACATAAAAGCCCTTATAAAGGTTGAGGATTGCATATTCTCCGAATATAGCGTAGATGAAATTATTTCAACAACAGCCAAGGCGAAAATTATGCTTATGGAAGAAAATGCAAAAAAGAAAATGAGTGACTACGGAAAAAACATCATACGCAAAAAAGTTCTTAAATGTATGGAAGATAAAATCAGCAAATTATCAAAAGAAGAATTACAAAAATTTAAGGATAATGCACCTGATTCTGAAATTTTGCAAAGTTGTATTGATGAAAATTAAATATTAGCCCCGTACCTCTTCTGGTACGGGGCTGTTTTGTGCAATGACGGACAATATTATTTTTGTATATCTGCCAGAACTTTCATCGAAACAATAACGTCCGGATTTGTAACCGTACCGTTGTCGGCCGGATCGCCACGTTTAATGTTGTCTACAAATTCCATACCTTTGATAACCTGTCCCCAAACGGTGTATTGACCGTCCAGAAAACCGGCATCCTTAAAGCAGATAAAGAACTGGCTGTCGGCAGAATCCGGATTGGCGGCTCTGGCCATCGAAACCGTGCCGCGTCCGTGGTGCTTGTTGTTAAATTCGGCCTTGAGGTTTTGCCCGCTGCCGCCGGTACCGTTACCGCGCGGGTCGCCGGTTTGCGCCATAAATCCGTCAATCACGCGGTGGAATTTTAAGCCGTCGTAAAAGCCCTGACGTACCAGTTCCTTAATGCGCGCCACATGATTCGGTGCCACATCCGGATATGTTTGAATATAAACATCGCCGTCTTTGAGTTTAAGCACAATCACGTCTTCCGGATTAACCTCTTGCGCCGAGGTGTTGAAAGAGGCTAAAAATAGCGCCATACAAGCAAGTAGAAGTTTTTTCATAAGTTTTCCTTTCTTTGGTTAAAGTTATTGCGGTAAGGATTTTACGCTGAAAAACAGCGGTAAAATCTCGTATTTGCCTTGATGATAATACACATAAAGCGGAATGGCGTCGCGTCCGTAAGACGAAAGCGCAGTTCCCAAATCTTCCTGATGTTCGGTTAAATCGGCCACAAATAATGCCACATTATTTTCTTGCACAAATTCCTTAAATCTTTGACTTTTCAAAATAAATCTCTCATTAAACTGGCAAGTCAAACACCAATCGGCGGTAAAGTCTACAAAAATATTGCGCCCTTGCTCGTTAAGTTCGGCAATTTTCTCGGCATCAAACGGTTGCCAATCAAGTTCTGTGGTGTCGGCGGCATAAGTATCGGTCATAATTTGCGTATAAAAAATGGAACCAAGCCAAATCGCCGTAATCAGAATCGGCACGGAGAGAATGATTTTCAGCTTTTGCATCCAAGCTCCCGGCTTCGGCAAAATTCGGTGCAAAGCCTGCGGAAACATCTCAATCAGAGCATAGGGCAGGGCATAACCGAGCGCTAATGCCGTAAAAATTGCCATAACTTCGGCGTTGGTGCGCATAAAGGCATAGCCGATGGCCGCCCCCATAAACGGACCGGCACACGGACTGGCTACCAATACCGCAAAAAATCCGGTGGTAAATTCGTTAAAGCCGGACAGACGATGAATGGTATTGCCTGCAAAATTCGGAAAATGCAGAATGTCGGCCATAAATAAAAACAACAGCAAAAATATTATGGACATAATCCCCACAAACCACGATGATTGCAGTTGAAAACCCCAGCCGATGTTATTGCCTTCGGTTTTCAGCCAAAGCATAATCACTGCCAGAACAATAAATGACAACAGCACTCCGAGCGTGTAGAAAACGGCATTTTTATAAGGCGTTATTCCGGTTTGCGGCTGTTTCAAAAGCGTAAATATTTTCAGGCTCAAAATCGGAAACACGCAAGGCATGGCATTGAGAATAATGCCGCCGATAAAAGCCAAAATAATCATATACAGCAGAGTATCCGTGAGCGTGCTTTTATATTCTATATCCGCCAAATAAGCATTATTCGGAGTAATAATCAGAGCCTGTTTGAGTTGTTGCGGCTTATCCGATTGCCATTTAACGCTTATACCTTCGGCATTCGGCTCGGTTTCAATACTCATTTCATCAATAATATCTTTTTTCGTCGGGGCAAAATAGAGAGGTGTTTGCGCATCCATATTCAACTGTAAGCGATTTTCACCGAGCGGGCTGGTTAAGGTTATTTTTTGCGGAAAAGTAGCTTGTGCCCGTTGTTGCATTTCCAGCCATTGTACATCAGGCGATGCCGCGATTTCCGCCATCTTAAAGGTTAGAGATTCCGGCTTGCAAACATCATTACATTCCACAAAGCTGAAGGTTATTTCCGCCTTATCGAGATTATCGACCTGCAAAGCATAATAAGCAGTGTTTTCATACAGATATTCGTGCATAATGTCATAGATAGTGCGCGCCACCGGAATTGATTGAGCCGTTACTTCAATTTTGGAATTGATAGCCGTGACTTCGGTAGGTTGACCTACATCGCCGGGATTGCTCCACGAAATATGCCAATCCGGCTGCATCACAAACTCGGCCAACACCTTATCTTCGCCGTTATGATAAAGGCGGATGGTGGTATTTTCCGTACTTTTAATCGCGTCATCTGCGTATGCGGCAGAAAAACTCAACAAACCATATAGAAGCGCAAAAACCAGACATATCTTATTTTTCATCATTTACCCCTTAATGATGATATATTAATCCCAAAAGATAAATAAAATATTAGCGTAAATTATTTTGCCAAACGAAAATCATCGAATAAATTCGTTTTATATTTCGGCACTTAAATCGGGCAGAAATCAATAAAAGAAAAATTCAAGATAGTTGTCTTTTATGTCGGAACACGCGTGAGCGGCTGCCTCTTTGAGCATAATTCCGTCTTTTGCACAATGAATGGCCGAACCCATCCTGTTTATCGGAGTCGGAATACAGTTATTTTGCCGCAATTCCTGCGGAGCCGGAATGTTGATAACCACACCTATATAGCCGGTATCATTTGTTGCATCCCACGGCGTGGTGGCCAATTCGATACAAGCCGGTTTCGGAATAAAGTCATAACGGAGGGCAAAAGCCGCTTTGTCGCCTTCTTTTAATTTATCGCTGTTGCGAATCTTTAAGCTGCCTTTGAACGGGTTTTTAAAGGCATACGGTTTGATAATATTACCTTTGGCATCGCGTATAAGATATTCCGGAGGAATAATATCGGCACCCACCATAACCGAGTTAACATCGGATTCATCGCCTCCCATGCCGCTGTAACTTTTTTGCCCGATGAAAGCCAAACGTATACGGGCAATAATATGAGACATCTGGTTTACGGTATTATTAAGTCTGTATTTCATCATGGCTTTGGAATAACCGGCTATACCACCGACGGAAAGTACGCCGATTATGGCCAGTACACCTAGCATTTCTATCATCGAACGACCGATTTGCTGGCTTTTTTGCATAGATAAATCCCTCCAACTGATTGAATTATATACGGTTTTTTGTGTATGTAAAGTATTATGTTTTCAATTTATTAAAAAAATAAAAAAAGAAGCAATTTCTTGCCTCTTTTTTTTGTGCATATATCTTATCGCTTTTTAGCGTTGCTGAAGATTTTTTACAGCGTGTACGCTGTTAATATATTTTTGCTTCAAATCCTTCGAAGCCATATCGTAAGCACTGTGATTGCCGAGAGCACGCCCTATGCGTTTGCTTTGTAATGCGGCAATTTTCTTAACGCCGACACCGTTTTCTCCGGCAATTTTAATTGCTTCTTCAACAGCGGCTTGTTGTTCGGCGGATAATCTTTGCATACCGTTGACAACCGCATCCAAGGGCGAATTAAGCCCGTGTGCCTTATACATTAAATGTGTATAAGCAAAACGTTCGACGCTGACATTTTCCGGCATTGTAAAAATACCGGCCTGTTGCTTGTTTTCTATTTTCTTATACAGGTCATTGAGGTCAATTTTGGCATCGGCCGCCTGAATTTCGTTTTTGGTATTATAAAAGTTTTTCCAAATCTTCTGTTCAGCCGTCATTTCTGCCGCCACCGGAACAAATGCATCGGTTTTGATAGATGTATCTTGCTGTTTCGGTGCAGTATCTTTTTTGATTTCCAATCCGAAAGGGTTGCGAGAATCCTTTGCTGTGGAATCGGATTTAAATAAAGAAAGACCGGCCAGAGTGAAAAGGGTGGAAACAATGGCAACATCAGCCCAGTTGCTGCGACTCATTTTGACTGTTACGGCTTTTTTCGGCTTGAAACTTGCAACCATACCGTTCCACTTATTTTTAACCGATTGTGTAAATCTTTTCCAGAGAGGAGTTCTCTTTTCGGCAAAATTGGACAGCGGTATTGTGTCGATTTCATTCAATGCATTGGCAATATTTGTTGCATTGAGCTGATTTTGAAATGTGCCGAAATAAGTTTTCAGTGTCGGAATTTCATCACGCGTAACTTCAATACTTCCCTTAAGAAAACCGGCCGCATAATTCTCGGCTTCGCTTTCGAAAATATACTGTTTTTGATAGTCTTTTTCACTATGATACCAACCATCGGACAATCTGCGGTTTAAGCTGTTATATTTGTTGATTCGGCGCTTCATACCGGCAACCGAAATATGTTGTGTTTCCGGCTGTAGGTTAAACAGCTTCTGCCAATAATTACGTTTACTGTCAGCCAGATATTTTTTGACATCAAACAGAGAGCTTTTTTGTAATTTATTCAGTAAATGCTCACGGCGATAAGTGTCGGAAAATGTCTCAATGTATTGAGCCATAATCTTTTTATCTTTGTCACGCACATCAATCCGTCCGTCGGCATAATCCTTCAATACGGATTCGCTTTGTTTAAGCGTTGCATTCAGTTTTTTGCTGTTGGTAATTTTATTTTTCAAACGGCGATAATCAAAAATATCCCCTTTGAGTTTGGTTCCGCTGATGTAACTCATTTTCTGTTCCTCTCTGTTATAGTATCGCATTATATAAAAACGGGCGCAAATATGACCGTTCCTTAAACTCGTAAGGTCGGAATTAAACTCAAACCGAGATATTTGCACCAAAGCTGATTTTTAAGCAGTTCGTTCGGATACAATACGATAGATAATTTTACGCAAATATAATGTATTAATTTGCATTATACATAAAAAAATTTATTTGTCAATATTATATTTAATAAATTTTCATAATTTAAAATATTTTTGCATTTGCTCAAAATCCGGATACTTCTTTAAATTACCGAGCAGAGTATAAGTCATCGGGCTGCCGAAAATCATCTGCGCCGCCGCCATCACGTCATCTTTGGTAATACTCTCGATTTTATCGATGATTTCTTCCATCGGGATAAAACGGTTATACAGAATATGACGTCTGGCCACCACTTCGGCCGTAGATGACGAACTTTCAAGCCCCATCAGCATCCCTGCCTTAAATTGCACCTTTACGCGGCTAAGTTCGGCATTGCTTATCGGCTCGTTGACAATACGTTTAACTTCGTCCGCCACCACCGGAATATAATTTTTGATTTCGTCGGCTTCCAAACCGGCATAAATACCGAACAAGCCGCTATGCATATGGTTGTTATGATAAGAATAAACACTATAAACCAAACCGCGTTTTTCTCTTATTTCCTGAAACAGGCGTGATGACATATTGCCACCCAAAACGGTTGACATAATAGATACGGGATAACGTTTGTCGCTGTAATAATCGGTGCCTTTAAAGCCCAATAAAACCTGAGCCTGTTCGATATCGCGCTTTTTGATGAATGAGCCGCCGGTATATATTTGTTTATCCTTAACAAAATCGGTGTGCGGCTGCAATTCCGACATTCTGGCCGCGGTCATTTTTACCAGTTCATCGTGTTTTAAGTTGCCGACGGCGCAGACAATAATATTTTCCGCCGCGTAGTTATGTTTCATATAATCGCGCAAGGTGTCGGCATTAAACGAGCGCACTTTTTCCGCCGGTCCGAGAATACTGCGTCCCAGAGCCTGATTTTGAAAGGCTGTTTCCTGAAAATAATCAAACACAATATCGTTGGGGTCATCGTTGGTCTGCTTAATTTCCTGCACCACAACTTCGCGTTCTTTAAGCAGTTCATCTTCCGCAAAAGCGGGAGCCATAACCATATCGGCCAAAACATCGAGCGCCAACTCCAAATCATTTTTAAGCATTTTGGCGTAAAAAACCGTAAATTCGCGCGAAGTGTAGGCATTGGTACTGCCACCGACATTTTCAATATCTTCGGAAATTTGCAAAGAGGTGCGCTTTTGTGTGCCTTTGAACACCATGTGTTCCAAAAAGTGTGAAATACCGTTGTTTTCCGGCTTTTCACAAGCGCTTCCGGTATTAATCCAAATTCCGACCGATACGGTTTCCGTCTGCGGTCTTTCCACAGAAACAACACGTAATCCGTTATTCAATGTCGTTAAATTCACATCCATGAAAATATTCCTCCGCACTAAAAAAATTGATTTGACAGCATTATATTGTCTGATTAGGATAAATCAACAGAAATATTAAAAAAAGGAGTATGTAAATGAACAAAAATCCACATTTTGCCGTAATACTTTCCGGTTGCGGACGCGCCGATGGTTCAGAAATTCATGAGGCGGTTTTTGCGCTTTTATGTATTGAAAATATGGGATGTACTTATCAATGTTTTGCCCCGAATATCGAACAGGCGGCAGTGATAAACCACCTGAATAACCGGCCTATGAATGAAAATCGTAATGTTTTGGTGGAGGCGGCACGGATTGCTCGCGGTAATATCCTTGATTTGAAAGAGTTTAAGGCGCAAGATTTTGATGGAATAGTATTTCCGGGCGGTTTGGGTGCGGTTACCAATTGGTGCGATTTTGCCGCCAAGGGTGCGGATTGTGATATTAATCGCGGTATTTACAACGTTATTCGCGAATGTTATGATAAGAAACTTGTTATCGGTGCCATGTGTATTGCTCCGGCCATGGTGGCGGTTGCGTTGGCGGATAAAAAAATACACTTTACTCTCGGCGCCGGCGGCACAACGGTCGAAAAGTTGGAAAAACTCGGTGTTGTGCACGAAGAGGTAGGGGTTACCGATGTTTGTATCGACCGTGAAAACCGCGTTTGTACCACTCCGGCCTATATGCTTGCCACCAATATGACGGATGTTTGTCAGGGAGCGCAGAATTTAATCGGTGCCATGTGTCAGTTGATTCAAGCGTAAAAATACATAAAATGCTTGCATTCCTTATTTTTTGTTTTATTCTGTAAGCTAATTGCTGTTTAAATTATAAGGAAGAAAAAATGAAAACCAGAACCAGATTTGCCCCGAGCCCGACCGGATATATGCATATCGGCAACTTGCGTACGGCACTTTATGAATACTTGATTGCCAAATCGGACGGCGGTGACTTTATTTTGCGCATTGAAGATACCGACCAAAAACGTTATGTGGAGGGTGCTACCGACATTATTTACAAAACTCTGAAACGTGTCGGTATGAATTGGGACGAAGGGCCGGATATCGGTGGTAATTACGGACCTTATGTGCAATCCGAGCGTAAACTGCTATATGCCGAATATGCTCACAAATTGGTTGAACTTGGTGGTGCACATTATTGTTTTTGCGCACAAAAAGAAGAAGATAAGGATGTTGATGAGGATACTCCGGAAGCACATATTAAACTAAAAGACCCATGCAAACATATTCCGCTTGAGGAAGCAAAGGCACGTATTGCCGCCGGAGAGCCGTTTGTGGTGCGGCAAAATATCAATAAAAAAGGCACCTCGGTCTTTCATGATGTGGTTTACGGCGATATCGAAATCGATTACGATGAACTTGATGAAGGTGTTCTGTTGAAAAGCGACGGCCTGCCGACCTATAACTTTGCTAATGTAATCGACGACCATTTGATGCAGATAACTCATGTGGTGCGCGGTAATGAATATATTTCATCAACCCCGAAATATAATCTGATTTATGAGGCTTTCGGCTGGACACCGCCGATTTATGTTCACGTTCCGCCGGTAATGAAAGATGCACAACATAAGTTGAGTAAGCGTAACGGCGATGCCTCGTTTCAAGATTTAGTGACTAAAGGTTATCTGCCTGAGGCGATTTTGAATTACATAGCTTTGCTCGGTTGGAATCCTGGTGATGAAAGAGAAATCTTTTCACTTCAAGAACTTGAAAAATGTTTTTCAAGTGAAAGATTAAACAGATCTCCGGCAATTTTCGATATTACCAAACTGACTTGGATGAACGGTTGCTATATTCGCAATTTGTCGGCTGAGGAATTCCATAAACTGGCATTGCCTTATTATAACGATTTACCGCAAACACTTGATTTTAAAGCATTGAGTGCAGTGTTACAACCTCGTGTTGAAACTTTGGGACAAATTCCGGCCGAAACCGTATTTTTGGCGCAGGTTCCGGAATATTCAGTCGAACTTTATATCAATAAAAAGATGAAAACCGATGCCGATATCGCTTTAAAAGCTTTGCAATTGGTGTTGCCTGTTTTGGAAAAAACAATCGATTGGACCAATGAAAATTTGTTTGAAACAATGAAAAAAGCTGCACAGGAAAACGAAATGAAAAACGGGCAAATTCTTTATCCGGTGCGTATTGCGCTTTCGGGTTTGGAAACAACACCGGGCGGTGCCACCGAATTAGCGTGTGTTTTGGGTAAGGATGAAACATTGAAGCGCATTAACAATGCAATCAATAAATTAAGCAAATAAGGAGGAAAAATGAAACATCTTATCGCTTTATTGGCAAGTATATTATTTGCGGCTCCGGCTATGGCTGACCGTGTATCTCAAGATTTTAATTTGGCGGATTCGGACGGAGACGGTTATCTTACACTTGAAGAAATTACCGTAATTCAGGAACAGTCGTTGGATAAGCAAAATTCAGATACATACGAGGTGTTGGATGCAAACAAAGACGGTATCGTTGATAAGCAGGAATATATTGCCTTTTATTCAAAAGTGGCGGCAGCTCAGTCTGAAGAAACTCCCGATTTAAGTAAAAATTTCGATACGTTGGATACAAACGATGACGGTAAATTATCCCGAGAAGAATTAAAGGCTTTTCGTACAAGCACCAAAGATACCACCAATCATATGGTTATTGAGGTGATGGACACCGATAAAGACGGCAAAGTATCGCGCAAAGAATATAACGACTTTGTTAAGACAATGGAAGCTTTATTTGAAAAATTCCAATAGTCGGTCGCAAAATGTATTACAGTCTGTTTGAAATATTTTCCGTCGGTATCGGTCCGTCAAGTTCTCATACTGTCGGTCCGATGCGTGCAGCCAAGCGCTTTGTTGATAATTTGCAGGCGCAGAATTTATCAGATAAAGTTGCTTGTCTGAAAACGCATTTATATGGTTCGTTAGCACTGACCGGCATCGGTCATGGTACTCTCAATGCCGTGGCTTACGGATTATCCGGCCTGAATGCGGAAGATATTGAGCCACAGACCGATTATATCACGCAGATTAAAGAAAGCGGAAAACTTAGTCTCGGCGGCCGGCAGAAGATAGATTTTTCGTTTGATGATGATATTGTTTTAGATAAAAAAATCTGCCTGACCGAACATTCAAACGGTATGATGTTTACCGCATACAATGCATCCGGCAAGGTTCTGCTTGAAGAGGTCTATTTTTCCGTCGGCGGCGGCACCATTGCCCGACGTGATGAAATTACACACCGCATTGATCGCCAGCCTTATGAGGTGCCGTATCAATTTGAAACTTGTGCCGAATTAATGCAGATTTGCAAACAAAATAAAATGACGATTGCCGAGCTGGTGTTGCAAAATGAGAAAAAAATCTGGGGTAAACAGTTCTCAATCAGTAAACAGATACTGAAATTGGCACAGATTATGCAGGAAAATATCGATATCGGTATGCAAAAAGACGGCTATTTGCCGGGCGGATTAAAAGTAAAACGTCATGCCAAAGAAATGTATGAGCGTTTGCAAAATCGCTTCAATAATAATGATACGGACTCGCTGACGGCGATTGATTGGATAAATATATGGGCATTTGCCGTAGCGGAAGAAAACGCTTGCGGCGGACGAATGGTTACAGCTCCGACTATGGGCTCAGCCGGTCTGATTCCGGCGGTAATGCGCTATATGGAACGCTATGGTAAATTCCGTAATGAAACCGAAAAGAAAAATGCCGCGATTACGTTTCTGGCCACGGCTTCGGCCATTTGCAGTTTATATCGCACCAATGCCTCAATTTCCGGTGCCGAAGTCGGATGTCAGGGAGAAGTAGGTGTTGCCTGTTCAATGGCAGCTGGCGGATTGACGGCAGCATTCGGCGGGAATAATGCCCAAATTGAAAACGCCGCAGAAATCGCGATGGAGCATAATCTCGGATTGACCTGTGATCCGATTAACGGCTTGGTACAGGTGCCATGCATTGAGCGTAATGCCATGGGAGCAATTAAAGCGGTTAATGCGGCCCGTCTGGCTTTGCAACGCACCGGAACACATATCGTGAGCTTGGACAGTATTATTAAAACCATGTACGAAACCGGTTTGAGCTTGAATCAGGACTATAAAGAAACCTCCTTGGCCGGTATTGCCAAGAATGCGATGAATTGCTAAATTTTACTTTGTGGCAGATATAATGCACTCAAACAAACAAAGGAGCAAGCTATGTCGCGGGCGGAAGATATATTTGAAAAATTGGTTTATTTCGGCGAAGATGCGTTGGATGAGTTTATTCGCAGCCGCCAAACCGAGGAGCTGTTTATGGACTTTAAGCAGGCTTCTTCCACCGGCAAACACGGTTGGTCTTTGAGTCCCGATGACAGGCGCAACTTGGCAAAGTGTATATCCGGTTTCGGTAATTCCGAGGGCGGTGTAATCGTCTGGGGCGTGGAATGCTCGCGCGATATGGATATCGGCGATGTAGCCAAAGCCAAAGTGAAGGTAGGTAATGTGCACCGTTTTATGAGCTGGGTGGAAAGCGCCATTTCCGGCTGTACCATTCCGAGCCATAACAAAGTGCGCAATCATATTATTTGCGAAGATAAAAACGGTGACGGCTATCTGGCAACCTATATTCCGAAGTCGGAGATTGCGCCGCTGATGACTACCGTCGGCAACACTATGTATATTCGCTCCGGTTCCAACAATGTGCCGGCACCGTATGCGGTTATTGCCGGTATGTTCGGACGCCGTCCGCAACCGAATGTGGCACTTAAATTAGAAAATCGCACTCTGGAAGTGGTGGAAAATGATGAGGAAGATGTGTTGTATCCGAAAACCATTGATACTCCGCCGCAAAAATATGTTAAAATCGGTTTCGACGTGCTTTGTTTGAACGACAGCAACGCCATAGCACGCGAGTTGTACTTAACTTGCACTACCGATAATACCGGCGGCGAATACAATCGGGTGCGTTTTTCCGATTATAATATGACGGCGAATATGCTCGGCTTAGAGGGGCATCTTAACCTTATAACCAAACCTGAGTTGCGTTTGCCGCCGCGCGGAATTATGAAGTTTGCGCATATTGAAATTGTATTGTCGGAATTTATTGAAGATGATTTGCTGATAAACGGAGTTGTCGGCGCCGATGGAGCAATGCCGAAATCTTTCCGTATTTTCGGTGCCAAAAACAATCTGCGCTCGTTTGTGGCGAAGGCCATACGTTCCGAAGATAATGCCGAGTTGCTGATAAATGAGTTTTTCAGCGAATTTTTGAAGGAATTTGAATGACGGCACGGGTGGAAATATTTACGGACGGCGCTTGTTCCGGCAATCCGGGAGCAGGCGGATGGGGCGCGATTCTGCGCTATAAAGACGTAGAAAAAGAATTAAGCGGCGGCGAAGAAAATACCACCAACAATCGGATGGAACTGATGGCGGTGATTGCGGCATTGAGTGCCTTGAAAAAAACTTGCAATATTTCGCTTTATACCGACAGCCAGTATGTGATGAAAGGTATTACCGAGTGGATGGCAAAATGGAAACAAAACGGCTGGCATACGGCGCATAAAAAACAGGAAGTGAAGAATATTGACCTGTGGCAACGGCTTGATGAATTGGTAAATCGGCACGAAATACGTTGGGTGTGGGTAAAAGGGCATAACGGCCACGCCGAAAACGAGCGCTGCGATGCACTTGCCCGCGGCGAAGTGGAAAAAATCAAAGCCGGATAGAATATACGCGTTATTATGAGTCTGTCAGCGTTTTTGCTTGAAAAAATCTTTGAGCAAATTGCCGCATTCATCGGCACAAATTCCGCCGATAATCTGCGGTCGATGGTGGCAGGTAGGGGCTTCGTAAAATTTAACTCCGCTGACGATTGCCCCGCCTTTTTCATCGGTTGCGCCAAAATAAAGATTACGGATACGGGCAAACGAAATCGCCGCCGCACACATGGTGCACGGTTCGAGTGTTACATACATATCCAAATCCCACAAGCGAGTAGTGCCGAGTTTGGCGCAAGCGCGCCGAATGGCTAAAATTTCGGCATGAGCCGTGGCATCGGAGCCGTGGGCACTTTCATTGGCAGCAGAAGCAATAATCTCGCCGGTAGTCGGATTGACTATCAACGCAGCAATCGGTACTTCGTCTTTTTGCGCCGCCTGATGTGCCAAATCAAGCGCAAATTGCATATATTCTTCGTGTGTCATTGTTCACTCTTTTTTTATACTTGTCTGTTACTATAAAACACAATTATCAAAAAAGGAAGAAAAATGACGGAACGAATTGCAAAATTTATGGCACGGAGCGGAGTTTGCTCCAGACGACAGGCCGAGGAGCTGATTAAGCAGAAACGGGTGAGCGTAAACGGTGTACTGATTGAAAGTCCGGCTTTTAATGTGGAGGGCAACGAGAAAATCCTGCTTGACGGCGAGAAACTGCCGGCAATCGAACAAACACGGCTGTGGTTGTATCATAAGCCGACCGGTTTGCTGACCACCCATAAAGATACGGATAATCGGCCGACGGTATTTGATAATTTGCCGCCGGAAATGCCGCGCGTTATCAGCGTAGGGCGACTTGATTTAAATTCGGAGGGTTTGCTTTTGTTGACCAACAGCGGCGAACTTTCACGCAAACTGGAACTGCCGGCCAACGGTTGGAGTCGTCGCTATAAAATACGGGTGCACGGCAAAGTTGAACCGAAAAAATTGGCGGAACTGGAAAAGGGCGTAACCATCGACGGGGTGCAATACGGTAAGGTCAAAATAGAAATGGAAAGCCAAAACGGATCCAACAGTTGGCTTTTGATTACGCTTAACGAAGGTAAAAATCGCGAAGTACGTAAATTGATGAAGTCAATCGGACTGGAAGTGGCACGGTTAATTCGCCTTTCGTACGGGCCGTTTCAACTCGGCAGCTTGAAAAAAGGCGAAGTAAAAGAAGTGCCGCAAAAAGTGCTTAAAGAACAACTCGGAGATAAGCTATGAGAATCGTGGGCGGAAAATATCGCGGCAAAAAATTATGGACTCCGGAGGGGAAAGAAGTGCGTCCGACTTCGGAGCGGGCACGTGAAGCAATATTCAATATTTTGTATTCTAAACTTGGGGGCGATTATTCTAATTTGAACTTATTGGATATTTTTTGCGGCACCGGCGCTTTCGGTTTTGAAGCACTTTCACGCGGTTTTGCACACATTACGTTTGCCGACATCGATACTGTACCGGTTAATAAAAATGCTAAATTGTTTGTCGCGGAAAAAGAGCGGTTTGATATTATAAAAACCGATGCCACACATCTGTCGCGGGCACGTCGCAAATATGATATGGTGTTTATGGATGCACCGTATGCCAAAGGATTGACGGAACAGGCTTTGGAACAACTTTTGTTGCAAGGTTGGCTGAACGAAAAAGCAATATGTGTGGTTGAATTGCGTAACGATGAACGTTTTTTGTTGCCGGAAACATTGGAATTACTTGATGAACGGGTTTACGGATTGGCCAGAGTTTTATTTCTGCGTAAATGTTAGAATTTTTTGTCAAAAGTTGTTGCTATTTGCAAAAAAGTGTGTTATATTACAGGCAAATTAAAAAAATAGGGGGTATTCATGGCCGAAAATCAGATGGAAAAAGATGACGTTATCGTTGCTCAGTCTTACCTTGAAAACAAAGGACTTGACCGGCTTCCGCAGGAATATACGGAAGAAGAGTTGCGCAAAAAATTTGTCGCCACACAATCTTCTTTGCAAGAAGAATTGAATGAATTTGATGAATATCGTCATGAGTTGGATACAATCAGCGAACAACAACAAAACGGCGATGACAACGGTTATAGCGAAGATGAACTGAAACGTGAATATATCTATCTCAATCGCTCACGTCAACCGATACAGAAAGAATATGATTCGGTTAAACAATATGCAGGTTATCTGCGTGAATACGGCGATGAATTTGCTCAACTTTATCGCATTAAAGATAATAACGAAAAATACGGTAATCCCGAAGAAATACAATTTGTTGAGGTGGATATAACCGACAACGGCGATATTTTAACACAAGACCAATATTTCAAAATGCGCGCCGACAGAAACGAGAGGGTTAAGCAGTTGGCTCTGCATATCAGCGATAAAGAAGCCGATGTGGAATATAATATCGGGATGATGGAATATAATCAGCCGAATACGCCGCCGCAAATTAAAATGCAGCTTTCGTTAGATGAAGAAACACAGGATAATCTCGACGACGAAAAGCTTAATGCAATTTTTGCGTTTTGCGAACAGCACGGATTGTCTGTTATGGATATGGAAATCCGCAATTTTGACGGCACATTGGCCGAAGCTGCCATCAGAGAAAAAATAAGTCAGGTGTTAGAGGCTCGTCAGGCCGAAAAAGCCGCACAGATTGCCGAAGAAAACGCCAAAGAATATGCAATGCAACAACAGCGCAAAAAAGAGTTGAACGCCGAGTTGCAGAATATCAGCCTGACTACCGACGGTAAATTGCCGGAAGGTGTGTCCGAAGATGATTTGTCGTACGATTTACCGGAAAAAGAACAAGTTTCGGCAGCTGTTTCGGAAACATTATCTCAAGATTATGATTCCGAAACGGCCGTGGCGGAACAAACTCCGGAAAATATCGGCAAAATACAGCGACTGGCGCGAGGTGTTGCCACCGCCGCCGTACCGGATAGTGATGTTCCGGATAATTTAGATGCCCATGCGGCAGAAGAAATCGACAACATCAATGCTCCGGAAAATACCGGTACCATTAATGCAGCAAGGTCGGTATCGGTGCCGACGCAAAATTCGGCCAATGCGGCTCCGAAAAAAATCAGCAAAAAGAAAGCGGTTGAGGCTTTTGAAAAACTTATCGGTGAAAAAGGTTGGCATAAGCAAAAGAATTTGTCGTATTGGAAAACAAGCACCGGAGTCTTCGGAAGCGGTTGGACCGAGTTCATTATTTATGATAGCGAAGATAAGGATAATCGCAAAAAAGACGGCTTAAAAACCAAAGACGGCGGTGTAAAATATACATATTCAATGAAGCTGTTTATTGATGTTGACAACAAAGGAGTTTTGCATTTTGCTTATCGTGTTCCTAACCACAAAAAAGTTGATGAAAGTATGTTGGGAGATGTTGTCGGCCAACTTAAAGATTTGGGATATACGGCAATTACATTTCCGGCAGGTATGCCGAAGAATGATGAAAAAGGAATGTGGCGTAAAGCTATGGCTGAAAAGGGTATAGTTCCTATCGGAATGGGGCTCGATTCGAGCAAGGTGAAAGGTATGTTGAAAGCGGCTCAAGAAAAATTAACGGCTGAAGAACTTGCCGATTACAAATATCGCTTGGCTAAACAAATGAATAAGCATAATCGGGCTAACGGTAAACGTGTCAGCGAGAGCGAACAGGCGTTTATCGACGGTATGATCAACTCGTATCGCTATTCGGCGTTTACCGATGCGTATGCCAATGTGTTTAAGAGTAAAATCAAAGGAATCTTACGTGAAAACGATACCGAAATAGGTGCGGTTAAAAAGATTGCCGCTTATAAAGCCTTGCGGAAAACGTTTGAAGTCTATAAGTCGGCTCTCGAACACGGCGGAAATATTATGAACGCGGCCGGTATAAACGGTTTGTTGCCTGATGAAAAGGCTCAGTTACAAGCCTTGGGTGCCCCGATACAAAAATTCAACAATCAGCAGATGGAAAGAGTGTTCGATATTTTGTATCAGCACGATTTAAGAACAAAACAAACCGAATTTTATTTGCGTGACCAGTTGATTGAAAGAGCATACGGCGAAGCCTCGGTTTATGGTCCGCGTGTTGCGCCTCATATTGCGCTTAATAAAGTCAGAGATGAGGAAATCGGCAACTGCGACAGTATTAATGACGACTTGACCGCTTTGGGTATTGATGAAATAAAAATCATTAAAGTACCTAATGTTCGTCTTGATTTTAAGAAGTTTGACCATGAATATTTGCCGGAATATCGCCGTACTCATCCGAGGAATAATTCGGCAACACAGGCGTCTGAAGAAAATTCTGCCGGAGAAAATCGTTCACAGATAAGGAATGCGACAATCGCACCGGAAAAATCCGTAGCTGTAAAATCAGATAAACCGGATAATACGGTTGTTCAAAATTTAACCAAAAACAAATCAAATATTTACAACTGACAACGGGAAATGGAGTAAAAATATTAAACCGCAAACACTTAACGAAGCAATTAAACATACTAGTGAAAAAACGACGGCAGAAATTGCTAAAAAAGCCATTGCTTTTGAAAATGAAGTCAGAGATTAATCCTATAATTGCTTCAACATAAAAAACGCCGATGATTAGTCGGTGTTTTTTTATATCATTTTACCTGAAATCAATCTAATAAGAGTTCCATATTTTCTACTTCAACTTCGCTGTTTAGTACTATTCCCTGCGGATATTTTTCGGTATACAGAATGTAGAAAGGCAAATCATATTGTTCTTTATCGTACATATATTGTGCTACATAAGGCGTTTGCGATATCCGAACAATCTCTATATCATAACGATCTTGCCATTGTTTCAGTATTAGCGGATTAAGTGTCCAGCGACTGTTGATTTGGCATTTGAAACACCAATCGGCACCGACAATAACCAAAAGGGGCTTTCTGATGCCGACAGAAACTTTTTGCTCAACTTCTTGCGGCGAAGTCAGATTTATCACTTTTCCGGCGCGTATATGTTCGGCCGCATAAACACAGCCGCAGAAAAACAGCATAAACATCATCCCCATAAATACCGCACTGCCGCGGCGGATATTTTGAATTTGTCTGACAGTTATGTTTTCATCAAGTGCACCGCCGAGATAGTCCAAAAATTTTTGATACAATTCGCAAACAAACATCCAAATTATGATTATTAAAAACAGTAACAAGGCATACGGCAAACCATATAAAAAGATGCCAAACAACCAAATATACAACAATGACGCCCAACCGGCAAAGCGTATCAGTTTGATAATATCTTGCTGGCAACCAAACAAATAGCGTTGTATTCGCAGTTTAGTCAGCAGATAATACGCCGACAGCGGTATTGTCGCAAGTCCGGTTACCATCGGTATCAATATCGTAAAATTCTGCAATATCGAAAGCGATAAGGCTATATTCATAAGTTGTGATAAATACGGGGAAATACCGAATATAAACATAACTCCGCCGATTATTGCGCTTCCGAAAAATATTGAGCGCCGGTTGGCGGCGGCCATATCAGTAATATAAGTCAATATATTCGGCAAAATCTTCAATAAAGCACCGAAACCGAGAAGCAGAAAAATCAGCGCGGCGGTACAATCATATTGGATTCCCCAAATGACGTTACTACGCGTATATTTTTGACCGATGAAGAGCAATGCGGCAACTGACATACCTACGGTACATCCCTTTATCCAGTCTGTCACGGTTTTACTCATCATTTTCGGTTTTTTGCGGGAAAGGCGAATGAGTACCAATATGATAATCAGCATAAAAGGAGCCAGACACGGCAAAAAATTCAACATTATACCGCTTATAAAGGCAAGTAACACGGTTTTGGCAGTTGTCGGAATGTTGGCCTTTTGCAATGATAAGATTGTATTCGGCACCAAATTATCTCGATAGAATATACGGTTGTTCAGGTTGAGGGATATGGTATATTCCGTGTTGCTCAAATTTTTATTTATATCATCTTGCAACGGTTTGAAATAAATTTTCACGGCGTCATCACCCACTATATAATCTGGAGCCGTAAACTGGGTAAATCCTTTTGTATCTTCAATATAAGCCTCAATGTCTTTGATTTTTTTAGAGGTGGCTACTTCCAAGAAAAGTTGCTGACCGACAGGGGTTTCAATAACATTAAACTGCTGTAAAGATAAATATTTTTGCATGGCAGACGGAACTCGTCGCAAACTGTTGAAAAACAAATTATCGAATCCGTTATCAAACTTATCAGGACCGGTAACTGCCGAATACAGATGCAAATCAAATTCTTGCGGTCGGCAGTTGAGTTCATAATCGCACAACGTCAAATTTACACGAGTCTGCAACGTAATGCCTTCATCTCGTTTTTGCGGCGTTATCTTCAGCGGAATGATAAAATTACCGAAATATTTATGTGCTTGCGGCAAAATGTCGGTTTTTTGCGGCATCGGATATAATATTTCGGCTGCGGCTACATTTTTTGAACCGGTAAAATCCATTTGCGGCTTTAATAAATCTTTATTTAAATTGTTGGCTAAAACAAAGCGTCGCGGATGAGTTACTATTTGTACACCGTAATCCAGAGTTTCTTTACCTTCGGTGTAGGTATGTCGTGCCAATAGACGCACGTTTACACCGTCACCGCGCTGCGCTTCACCGATACCCAGTTCGGAAAACAGCGGATTTTTGTATACCGTACCGTAAAGCCAGACTTTTTTCCAATCTACTTTTTCCGCAATTCGGTCAATCTGCGTTAAAATATCATTATTGTTTTCGCTGTTGCGCTTAAAATCGGAAATTGCATTCAACTCGTCGGAATTATTGCTGTAAGTCAGAAACTTTTTGAAATTATATACCTTTACATATTCATCGTCGGCCGTCGGAATATATGATATTTCATTAGGGTGGTCAAACTCCGATTCATCATGTACCTTGCGATAAACGTGCGGAACCAAATATTTATTGGCCATTTCTATATATAAATCACGCCCCATCTGATACAAAGAGGCAGTATTTATCAGATATTTGTGCTTTTTCTTCAATAATTCTTCGCTGTCGTAAGGAAAAAATACGCGGACTTTTTCAATAAAATCATCTTGAATTATTTCTTCCCACGGATATTTCTGATACAAATACGAACCGATTTCATAATAAATATTCAGATTTTGTAAAAAAGTCGTTTCGTAGGTATCGTCTTCAATATAATTGGCAATATATTCCCGTGTCTGCTCCCCCGCAAAATCATCGGGAAGTTGCGGCGCTTCCAAAGCGTCGGCCGTGCGGTTGAAAAGTGCCAAAAAGCAAACTATATAAAAAAACAGGTGTTTCATTGTTTATTTTAAACTTTTAATTCATAATAAAATATGATATACTCAAAAGGTAAAGAAAAGATTATTTAATTTGTGTGCAAATATGGAAAACTTTGATGAAAAATATGCCTTAAACGGCAAATTATTGGTGGCAACTCCGGCGCTTGCGGATGATGAGATATTTAAGCGCTCGGTGGTGTATGTTTGTTCGCACACAAAACGCGGTGCCATGGGAATCATCATTAACAAACCGCTGGATAAATACACTTTTTCTGATTTAACCATGCAGTTGCCGTTGCAAAGTTATGAAAAACTCAATGAAATCAATTTATATACCGGCGGTCCGCTCGAACAGGTCAGGGGAATGGTGCTTCACTCCACCGATTATTTCAAAGACGGCACGATTATTGTCGGCAACGGTATAGCTATTTCTTCCACCACCGAAATCATCGCCGATATTGCTTTTGACCACGGACCGGATGAAAAACTGGTGGCGCTCGGCTATTCGTTTTGGCAGCCGAAACAATTGGAAACTGAAATCTACAATAATGATTGGATTGTGGTAAATGCCAATAAAGAATTAATGTTTCGTACCAACGATTCCGATAAATGGCAACGCTCGTTGGATGAACTCGGCTTAAATTTAGAGCGCTTTGTCGGTATTACCGGTAACGCCTAAATCGCATATTCAGATACATAATTCGCCGATGATTTGATTTAATACCGGAAATCCCTGTTTGCTGGCGCGTAAATGGGTATCGCTTTCTTCCAGTAGCCCAATTTCTTTGAGCATTTGCAGTTTGTTGTGATTGACGCAATCATAAATATCGAGGCCGCAGATTTGTTTAAATAATTGCTTGTTTATACCTTTTACTAACCGTAAACCCATCAGAATCAGTTCTTCTGCACGCTCGGCGGCACTTAATTGTTCCTCCGTAAACGGATATTCGGCGGCAATGAATTTACCTTTGCATGAATATCTTCCGTGTGCCGATTTGCCGATGCCGATATAGTCACCGCCCTGCCAATATGTAAGATTGTGCGCCGATTCGTATCCGTTGGCGGCAAAATTTGATACTTCATATTGCGGGTAACCGTGATCTGCCAAAAAATCACGGGTAAAATCGTACATTTCAACAGCGGCATCATCTTCAAGCGGCCGAATATTTTTGCGGGCAAACACGGTATTTTCTTCAATTGTCAACTGATATAAAGACAGATGTTTCAACCCGTAAGAAGTAATTTCTTCAAGTTCTTGTTGCCAAGAGCGGAGTGATTGTTGCGGACGGGCATAAATCAAATCGGCGGAATGATTATCAAAGATTTTAACAATTTCCTCAAGACATTGCCGTGCCGTAGCCAAATTATGTGTACGCCCCAAAAAACGCAAATCTTCATCATTCAATGCCTGTACACCGAGCGAAAGCCGATTGATGCCGGCACTTTTGAAATCGGTAAACAATGTTTCCGAGCGGGTATTGGGATTAGCTTCCAAACTGATTTCGATATTTTCTTTCAGCGGCCATAATTTGCTGATTTCCCCAATTATTTCTGCAATATTATGCGGCTCTATCAATGACGGAGTACCTCCGCCGAAAAAAATAGACTTTACGGTGCGCTCCGGCAATATTTCGTGATATTTTCGCAAGGCGGAGATATACTCGGCAACAATTTTATCCTGCTTAACATTGTGCGCCAATTCTTTATAAAAGTCGCAATACGGACACTTGCTTTTGCAATACGGCCAATGAATATATACGGCAAGTTCTTCGGAAAAACTCATTTTTTACCCTCGATTGTTATGGCTGTTTCAGCATAGCCGATTTTTACGACAGGTCAATCATAATGTGCATTTTTTTATAAAAAGTACTTGAAAATATATAAAAAATGGATAACATAGCAACGAAAATCAAATATAAGGAGATTATAATGTCTAACGAAAACAGAATGAATTACGGTTTAATCTTTTTGGTAGCTATTATCGCTGCTGTTTTGGGTTCATTGGTTACATACAAAACCGTATGCGCCAACAAGGCTGCTTTTGCGGTTGTTGATTTGCAACGCGTTGTATTGTCTTCCAAAGAAATTGCCGCATTGAGCAATAATCGTCAGCAACAGTTGCAAGAATTGCGCAAAATGGCTGATGAAGCTAATGAAAAAATCAATGCCGAAAAGAAAGAAAATGCCAAAAAAGAATTGTCGCAGAAATTCCTCGGCGAAATCAATGCCAGAAAAGATGCATTTGATAAAGAACACGCTTCAGGTTTACAAGCTGCGGAACAGAATCTTAACAACATCATCAACGATGTTGCAAAATCCGAAGGCATGACCGTGGTTCTGACCAAATCTTCCGTTGTTAACGGCGGTAAAGATATTACTGATGCGGTTGTTGAATTGGTTAAATAATAAACAATCGTTTTTAACGCATAAAAACTCCTCGCATATTATCGAGGAGTTTTTTGTATGCAATCGCCGCCTTGAAAAAACGCTTACACTGACTACAATATAGTGTATGTTATGGGTAATCAACGGTTTAATATACGGTTTTTTTACGGCAATATATCTGCTGTTTAATCAGCATTTTAAAATCAACGGCTATATTCTGGGAATTTGGCGCGGTTTCGGAATATGCCTTATTTTTTTGCCATGTCTGCTGTTTTATCCGATTCCTCGCGATGGCGTTTATTGGTTGTTGCTGATAGTGCAGGGAATATGTATCGGAATTTATGATTCGCATATTTTTTCCGCATCGGCCAAATTCGGCGCCGGTCCGACGTCGCGTTTTATGGCGGTTACTGTTTTGCTGACCACTTTCGGTTGGTGGTTATTAACCCCGACAAAATTTATATTATTGCTCGGGCAGGGTAATGTATTTGTGACGCTGATACTGATATTATGCGGCTTCAGTTATTGTTATTGGCAAATGTTGAACAGTCAGGTTTCGCGTGCCGCCGCCTTATACACCCTGCCGGCGGTTGTTGCTTTGGCGGCAATGAGTATTATCACCAAATATATTGCGATACAGGCCCATTCACTGGGGCAGGGACTTACCTATTATCTGACGGTTTCCACTTTTGTCAGCGGTTGTTATAATTTGCTTTTATATATACGGCAGAATGCAGGAAACAAACAAAAATATTTCAAAAAAATCCTATCGGTCAAAACCCGCCGTATCGGTTGTATATTGGTAAGTTTCAGTTCGTTGTTGATTATTGCAAAAACCATGGCACTGCGAATCGCCCCCAATCCCGGATATGTTACGGCTCTGCTTTTGGTGGCTCCGGTGTTTGTGTATGCCTTAAATCGCAATTATAAAATATCAGATACCGTTTCGGTTAAGGCCGGTTTTGCCATGATGTTTTTTTTGGCGCTGTTGGTGCTTGTGGTTAACGGCAATTACGGTGTTACGGAATAACTTCGGTTTTAAGCTGTGTGCAAACTGATTTAATCCTTGTTTTTTTTGTATATTTTCGATAAAATACCGGCAGATAGTTTATTTAATGAAAGGGAATACCATGAATAAAATACTTTCTGTTTTTGCTCTTGTGTTGTTGCTCGGCGGGTGTTGTTGCAACAGGGGCTCTTTGTTTGAGGGACCGGATTGCAATCGCACATTGGTTCCGGCACCGCAGCCGTGCATTACACAGCCTGTTCAACCGGTTGTCGTCAGAACATCGCATTTGGCCGGTATTATTTATTTTGCTGATGGTTCCGATTATCTGAATCCTACGGAAATTGCCCAGTTGGGACAAATCGCTCAGGTGGCGCGTGCCAATAATGCCACAGTAAAAATCGCCGGTCACGCTTCACACAAAGTAAATACCAATATATTGAGCCGCAAAGAGGCTATTAATATGGATATTTCCGCCAGAAGAACCCTCAAAGTTGCCAATACTCTGGCCGGAATGGGGGTGAACCCGCAAATGATGTCCGGTGCGGCGTATTCCGATTACCATCCGGTAGCGATTGAAACCAACGCCAAAGGCGAGGCTTTAAACCGCAGAGTTGAAGTTTATTTGGAATATTAAATGCGGAAAATCTTTTTATTAAAAGGCATATCGGTGTGATATGCCTTTTTTGCTTAAACTTTACTCAAGTATTCACTCATTATTTTTTTACGGCCACAATCGTCAAATTCCACTTCGCACATTTTGCCCGACATTTTTACGATTTTGCCATAGCCGAAACTTTCATGATAAACGCGTACTCCGAGGTATTTTGCGGTTGATTGTGCTGAATATCCGCCGTATGAATTATATTCGGTCGGCTCATAAGAATACAAATGTTCTTCCTCATCTTCGTTATAACTTTGATAGCTTGGTTTGGTGGAAAACGCCGGTTTATACGATTTCTTTTTGCCGTAACTGTATTTATTGTAAGAATATCCGCGCTTATTGTAACCGTTTTGATAGCCGTCGTCATATCCGCCGTAACGGTTGCCGCTGCCGTTGAAACAGTTGTTGGTTTGATTATTCAGTTGCAAGCATACCGGCGGAATTTCGTTCAAAAAACGCGAAGGCTGATTGTTACGCCACTCGCCATAAATGCGGCGGTTTAAAGTGGTGGTAATATAGAGACGGTGTTTGGCGCGGGTGAGGGCAACATAAGCCAGACGGCGTTCTTCTTCCAGCGAATTTTCTCCGCCTTCGTCCAGACTCTTTTGGTGCGGAAACAGTGCTTCTTCCCACCCCGGTAAAAATACCGTTTCAAATTCCAAACCTTTGGCCGAGTGTAGAGTAATCAACATAACTTTGTTAGTATCGAGATTACTGTCGTTATCCATCACCAGACTGACGTGTTCCATAAATTCGGATAAAGTCGGATAATGCTCGGTGTCAGTCATAACATTGATGAGTTCACGTAAGTTTTCAATCCGTCCTTCGGCTTCGGCGGAAGTATCATTTTTAAGCATATCCATGTAGCCGGAATCATTGATTACATCCTCTGCCAAATCGGCCGGATCGACCAGACTGACAATCCGCCGCCATTCTGTAAATTTTTGCAACAAATCTTCAAGACTGGCCTTGGCCTTGCCGCTCAAGCCGCCGTTTTCAAACATTGATTGCACCGCCGCAAACATAGACGTCCTGTTGTTGCGAGCAATCTGTTGTACTTTTTCTACGGTTTTGGCACCTATACCCCGTGCCGGTTTATTGATAATGCGCTCAAAAGCCAAATCGTCATTCGGTTGCAAAATTACACGGAAATAGGCCAAAATATCGCGGATTTCGGCACGTTCATAAAATTTAGGACCGCCGATGACCTGATACGGTATGGCTTCGGATATAAAACGTTCTTCAAATTCGCGAGTTTGAAAAGCGGTGCGTACCAATACCGCCATATCGGAATACGCTGTGCCGTCGCGATGTAACGCCTCAATTTCGTCGGCAATCCATTTGGCTTCTTCTTCGCCGTTATACAGACTGACCACTTTGATTTTGTCGTTGCTGCATTTGGCGGCCGGACTGTTTTCCGCCACTTTCAGAGTTTTACCGAGTCTGGTTGAATTATGTGCAATAAGCGCGGAAGCGGCGGTCAAAATATTGGCGGTAGAGCGATAATTGCGTTCCAGTCGGATAATTCGCGCGTCAATAAAATCTTTTTGAAAACGCATAATGTTTTCAATTTCGGCACCGCGCCACGAATAAATCGATTGGTCGTCATCGCCGACACAACACAGATTATGAGATTGTTGCGACAACAGGCGCAAAAACAGATATTGCGTAACGTTGGTATCTTGATACTCGTCAACCATAATATATTTAAACTTATCCTGATAAATCTTTAAAATATCCGGATTACTCATCAACAGGGTCAGCGTATACAAAAGAATATCGCCAAAATCCACACAGTTAAGCTCAAGCAAGCGAGTCTGATATTTTTGATAAATTGAGAGCAAAACGGTTGAACGGAAACTTTGCGCGGCTTTTTCCACGGTTATACCTTTGTCTTTGAGACGGGAAATGCTGTCCACAAAACTCTGCGGCGTATATTTTTTCTCATCCAAACCTTCGTTTTCCAAAATGTGCTTAATCAGGCGTTTTTGGTCATCTTCGCCCAAAATGGTGAAATTGGCGTGTAACCCCACCAGTTCGGCATGAGCTCGCAATATTTTAACGCATACGCGGTGAAAAGTGCCGAGCCAGACGGAATTGGCGGCATCACCGATAAGATTTTGTACCCGCTCCTTCATTTCGTTGGCGGCGCGGTTGGTAAACGTTACCACCAGACAATTCCACGGTTGTATCGGCTTGGTCGAAAGAATATAAGCCAAACGGGTGGTCAATACCTTGGTTTTGCCGGTGCCGGCGCCGGAAAGCACCAACAGCGGACCTTCGGTGGTCTCAACTGCCTGTCGTTGTTCCGGATTAAGCTCATCAAGCCACGGTAAAGAGCGTTTGAGCGCGCTGATATTATCATAAATCGGCGCGGCACTGTCATCATCCAAATCAAAAATTCCGTCAGACATTAGTTTAAAATTTTGCTTGTATTTATTTTTTTAACAAATTATATATAGATTTATAATATTATTGCCCCAATGCAACGCGTTTTTGCGTTTTACAAACAAGTTTTTGAAAGGTTTGATATGTCTGAAATCAGAGAAAAAATCATCGGTTTACAACAATATATGCAACAAAACAAAGCCATTAAGAAACTTTCCGATTGTATTGAGGGAACCTTTAATCGTATTCAGTTTACACCGGATTTATTGCCGTCAGATATTACCGGCAGTGAAATTTATGTGGCTTCCACCGGTTATTTTGAATTTCGTTCCGGTCCGATATTTGCCAATATGGTACTGGCCGATGAAATCAACCGTGCACCGGCAAAAGTGCAGTCGGCGTTGTTGGAAGCTATGGCCGAACGTCAGGTAAGTATCGGCGGTAAACAATATAAATTGCCGCGTTTGTTTATGGTTATGGCCACTCAAAACCCAATTGAGCACGAGGGAACTTATAATTTGCCGGAAGCGCAACTCGACCGCTTTTTGATGTATATTCGCATAGATCAACCGGATATCAATGTGGAACGCAGGATTTTGCATTTGGTGCGCGAGGAAGAAATGAATGCGCTGGATAATAAAAAACAGGAAAATATTTGCGCCATCAGTATGAAAGATATTTTTGAGGCACGGCGTGAGGCATATTCCGTACAGTTCAGCGATTCTATGGAAGAATATCTGGTACAACTGGTTATGGCAACTCGTCATCCGGAAAAATATGATGCAAGTTTGAAAAACTCTTTGGCATACGGAGCCAGTCCGCGTGCCACCATTGCTTTGGATAAATGCGCCAAAATTCATGCGTGGATGGCCGGCCGCAACTATGTGACACCGGATGATATTCATGCCGTGGTATTTGATGTTTTGCGCCATCGCATTATTTTGAGTTTTGAAGCTCAGGCTAACGGTATTACGGCCGATGACGTGATTGCGCGTTTGCTTAAACTGGTACCGTTGCCGTAGGGAAAAATATGAGCGGATTTACTGAAAAAACAACTGATGATATTCACGAAAATAAAGGGTTATCGGTTACCATAGAGGAATTGATTGCCCAACAACAGTATTTGCCGTATATGTCGTATTGCAACAACAAGCCGACTTCGCAACGTTCGGGCAATAATAAGTCTGCATTTCGCGGTCGCGGTATGGAGTTTGAAGAGGTGCGTGCCTATATTTTCGGCGACGACGTACGGGATATTGATTGGCGGGTTACGGCGCGTAAATCCGAGCCTTATACCAAAGTTTTTAATGAGGAAAAAGACCGTGAAATCATTGTGGTACTTGATTTATCGGCTTCTATGGTGTTCGGTACCCGTAATGAACTTAAATCGGTAACTGCCGCCAAAATCGCCGCATTAATCGGCTGGTTGACCATCAAAAATAAAGACAGATTCGGAATGTTGTTGTTTGACGGCAAGAATACAACTTATTTCCAACCGCAGAACAATTTAAAAAATCTTATGAACATTTTTACGCAAATAAGTCGCAAAACGCACGAAATATTGATGGAACAACATCATGCTGATTTAAGCGAAGCCTTGAAAATGTTGCAGTTTCATCAAAAAGGGCAGGGAACAGTGTTTATTTTGAGCGACTTCAGTCATTTTGATAACGAAAAATTTCGCAAAATTGCCACTCTTTCCAAAAAACATCAGGTATGTTGTATTAATATCTTTGATGTGTTGGAAGAAATCGCACCGCAGGACGGTGTTTATGCCGCGCAATATGAGACACAGAAAGCGGTTTTTGATACCGGTGTCGAGGGATTTGCAACCAATTATCAGCAATATTTTCATCGGCAACGCGAATTAATGCGTCAGAATTGTCAAAAGTTTTTATGCCGATATATAGAAGTTAGAACAGATGTACCTATTTTCAAACAGTTATCGCTGCTATAAAAAACTTGACATAATCATCTTTATATGATATTCATTAAACAATTATTCTGTAAAGAAAGAGGTAAAAATGGTTAAATTAAACGAAAATACATCATATAAAAGAGGACAAGAACTCCTCGATTCCGGACAATATGAAGAAGCAATTGAGCGCTTTTCCGAAGTTATTGCGGATAATCCGCGTGCGTGGAAAGCGTTGAATTCACAGGGTTTTGCATATCAAAAAATGAGTAAATATACGGATGCGGTAGCGTGCTTTGATAAAGCACTGGCTATAAATCCGAAGTCGGTTGAAGTTTTGAATAATAAAGGCGTAACCTTAAGTATGCGCGGTTTGTATAAAGAGGCTATTACTTGTTTTGACGAAGCTTTTGCCAATGACAGAACATCTTTGGAAGCTTTGAACGGTAAGGCCATTGCTTTGCAACATATGTTCTCGTATAAAGAAGCGTTGGATGTGTTGGAAGAAGCTATGAAAATAGATAACAAACATCCGCAAACCCTCTTGAGTATTGCCGTAACGTTGCAAAAACTCAAGCAGTACGATCGCTCAATCTCTTTCTTTAAAAAGGTTTTGGCCGGCGATAAGTATAATACCAAAGCTTGGAACGGTATCGGTGTAACCTATCAGTTGATGGGGGATAACGATTCGGCCTTAAAATGCTTTACCAAGATTCTGAACATCAACAGTTCGGATTTACAGGCTTGGATAAGCATCGGTTATGTATATCAAAAGATGTTTAAGTTCAAAGATGCATTGAAATGCTATAAAAAAGCACAGGCCGTCGTTAACGGACGCTATACACATAAGCTGTATGACGGATTGGCATCTTGTTTGACCAAATTATCCGAGTTTGATCAGGCAATAGAAGTTTATAAGGTGATTTATCAGAGTGAAGAAGGTAAGCGCAAATGGGATGCTCAACGCTCCATCAAGTTTGTTAACAAATTGAAGCGTAAGCAGGCAATCGGTGCTTTACCTGATATTATTCCGCACGATGATGAAGAATAAAATTTCAACAGAAAGAGCGCTGCAAATATGCGGCGCTTTTTTATGCATAACAAAAAATACCTGATATTGTGTATTTTAGTGAATTTATATAAAGAATATCTTGAAAATTGATGCAAATTTAAGTAAAATTGCTTCTGATGGGAGTTAGGTTATGGGTTTGGGAATTTATATTTTAATTGCGCTCGGCGTTGTCGGTATTTTGCTGATTTGGGGATACAATCGCGGGGTTTGTTATCGCAACTATATGCAAGAAGCTTTTTCCACAATGGATGTATATTTAAAAAAACGCTGGGATTTGATTCCAAACCTATTGGAAACCGTAAAAAGCTATGCTAAACACGAAAAAACGGTGCTTACGGATATTGCCGACCTCCGTTCGCGGACTTACGGCGATTTATCAAATGATGAAAAAATTAATACAAACGTGCAATTGGGACAGGCTTTATCGCGGTTTCATGCCGTGGCGGAAAATTATCCGGAATTGAAGGCAAACGAGACTTATATCCAATTAATGAAGCAAATGAACTCGGTGGAAGATGATATCGCCGATGCCAGAAAATATTATAACGGAACGGTGCGAGAATATAATAATTTTGTAGATTTATTTCCGACTTCCGTAATTGCCGGAATATTCGGTATGCGCCGCGCCGAAATGTTTGAAATTGAGGCCGAACAGCGCGAAAATATAAAGGTTGATGCATAAATGAGAGTAATAATGAAAAGATTGTTTTATCTGTTTTTTGTTTTAAGTTTGATTATAGGGGGGGATGCCCGTGCCGAAAAAAGTTACGATTCTTCATCGGAAATTCCGTATTATGCGGAAAAGTATGATTATTTTATTCAGAGTTATGATGTTCTTTTGACGGCTGAAACCGATCGCAGTGTTAATGTTCAGGAAGTTATCACGGTATATTTCAATAATCCGGACACAAAAAGCATAAAACATATTATTCCGAAATATCACGGACGCATTTCGGACGTTCAGGTATCGGTTCCTTACAAAGAGAACAACGGACTGGGAAAACTGCAGCTGCGGGTATTGGTCAATGACGAACAAAAAAACGCGCTGAAACAATATAAGGTAAGTTATAATTACCAGATTTTCAGCGACGAGAACGCCTTTGATTTTAAAATTGTTCCGCCGGAATGGAAAGTTCCGGTGCAACGTGTTCGTTTTAAGTTGCAATTGCCAGATAGCGTGAAAAACAAAGATATTCATTTGTTTATCGATAAAAAAGAAATAAAAAATGCTACTGAAGGAGCCGAATATCTGCTTAAAGAAGACCGTATTATCGGCAGAACCACGTCAGACGGACTGAAACCGAAACAAACTTTTCGCATCAGAGTTGATGTTGCCGACGGTTTCTTTATTAACAACGGAAAAGATTATGCCTCGTATGTTTGGATTGGATTATTGCTGTTGACATTGATTTCGTTTTTTTTGTGGTGTGCATACAGTCAAGACGACCGTGTTCCGGCAATTGTATCGCAGAATCCTCCGCGCGGTATTAATGCTGCCGAAGCAGAGATTATACATTCGGGTAACCTAAGCGAAAAGGGATTGACGGCCATGATTATCTCTTTGGCTAACAAGGGATATTTGGCCATCAATACCATCGGCAAAAATTTTACGTTGGTTAAGATTAAAAACTATACCGGCAGAAACCGCTTTGTTAAACAAATTATGCAGATGTTGTTTGCCGATAAAGATATCGCCGAAAGCTCTGATTTGAAGTCGTCCGGCAGATTTTATGCCAAATGGAATCAACTTCTTGATTTATCGAAAGATCCCGAGACATTACGGCGTTTTTATAAGAAATCCGGCGCGCAATATTTACGTCGTGCCATAATGCTCGGTTGCGTAATCGGCAATTTTTTACTGACTCTGTTTGTTATGCGTGATTATATGATATCCGAAGGATATATGTTGATTGCGGCGTTGGTGCTTATATCGGGCTTTATCGGTATTAAATTGTTTCATCGCAAAAATAACTTGGTTTTCAAAATAATAGGCGGGTTGTTCTTATCATATGCAATAGGTTTGTTGTGTTTGAGTTACAGTCCGGATATTCAAAAAGAAGATATGTTACAAATTATAATCGGTATCGGTTGTACGATTATTTCGTTGGTATGTTTTCTGCAAATGCCAACGCCTAATGCCATCGGTAGACTATATCGGGGACAGATGTTCGGATTAAAAAACTTCATCAAATTTGCAGATAAAGAGAGTATGGAAAAAACTCTGCGCAGTAATCCGTCGTATTTCTATAAGGTGTTGCCGTATGCCTTTGTTTTGGGCTTAAATGGCGAATGGTTGAAATTGTTCGAGGGTGTTGAAATTCCGATACCTACTTGGGCAGAAAACGACAATTTTAAAATCAAAAATTTTATGCGCAATTTTACGTCGGGAGTGACTAATGTACTGGAAGCATCATCTTTGTGTGAAGATGAGCAGCCTGCGGAAAAAGAATGAGGTAAATAAAAATGAGGTAAATAAATATGAAGCTTTGGCGAATAATCGTATTTTTAATATCCGTAACCGTTGCCGGTGCGGCATATGCCGAAAATTTTTATATTGAAAATTATGAAGTTGATGTTCGGGTTTTCAAAAATAAAACAATCACGGTTAAAGAAAAAATATCGGCGGTATTTACCGCTCCGTCGCATGGTATTATTCGCTCGATTCCGCGCAAAGGAAGTGAAATTTACGATATTGACGTTGATGAAGAATATACCGCCGATTATGGGAGTAATGTTGAGTTGCAAATCGGCAACGCCGATGAATTGATTACCGGACCGAAGGAATACAATATTGAATTTACGCAACAAATTTTGGATAATAAGCCGGAATTTTATTATAATCTCATCGGTACGGATTGGGATGTGCCGATTCAACACGCCGCATTCAGAGTAATAATGCCGGAAGCCGTCGATGAAAATAACGTAGGAATTTCCATCGGCAGATACGGTACAAGCGGATTTGACGGTGAGGGCGAATATATTGTTGACGGCTCCGTTGTAACGGGACAAACACGATATGTTTTACAACCGGGTGAAGGTGTTACCATACGGATTGAGGTGCCGAAGGGATATTTTGATACGGCGGCTTACGATAAAATGGTAAAGGCTGTATGGCTCGGGTTGTTTTTATGCACGTTTTTAGCCTTTATTATATGGTATTTGTACGGTAAAGACGAACATGTAACTCCGGTTGTGACTTTTCGCGCACCGGAAGAAATGAATGGTGTTGATGCCGAGTTGATTATGAATGAAAAAGTTACGGAAAAAGGTTTGATTGCGCTGATTGTCAAGCTGGCCAATGATGGTTATTTAAAGATAGATACCAAAGGCAAGAGTTTTACCTTGTTCGATTTTCAACCGTATCAAGGGGATAATGAGAACGAGCGGGAACTGCTGTTGTTGTTGAGTTCCGAGGCTGACAAAGATGGTAAAGTAACGGATAAAATGCTTAAAATATCTCCTTTATTTTATGCCGGATGGAACGGATTGCTTGAAGATGTCAATACGAACAAGAAAAGAACCCGTTTTTATGAAAAAACTTCCGTAAGCGGTATTTTCCCTTCAACGGTGTTTATGTGTTTCGTCGGCAATATAATGCTGACTATATTTTCTCTTTTGGGATACAAAATTTATTCTGACAGCTTAATGTTGATAGCGATTGTGGCGTTTATGTTATTAATGTTTGTGCAGACAATTATCAAAAAAGACACTCCGTTGAGTGCCAAATTGTATATGGGAATATATGCTCCGTTTTTTATACTTCCGATTTACGGCGCAATAGCGGACTATATTTCATATATCAATACCACACAGGTTGTGGGCGGAATGATAGGTATAATAATTACAATCGTTTGCTATACGGAAATGTTGAAACCCAATAATAAAGGGCGCTTGCTTAAAGGCAAATTGCTGGGGTTGAAAAAGTTTATTGAGGTAGCGGAAAAAGAGCGTTTGGAAAAAATGGTGGAAGAAAATCCGTCTTATTTCTATAAAATTCTGCCTTATGCTTATATTCTCGGTGTTTCCGCCGTATGGATTAAACGCTTTGAAGGCATCAGTATGTTGCCGCCGCCGTGGGCGGTGAATGCCGCGTACAACATAAGCAGTTTTAATAACTTTATCGGCGGCTTTCATTCGGCAGTGATGCCGAGTATCGAAAACGGCGGAATTACCCGTTCGAGCACAAGCAGCAGCGGAGGCGGCGGTTTTTCCGGCGGCGGATTCGGCGGAGGCGGCGGTCGCTCGTGGTAAACCTTCCGGTAGCTTAAATTTTGAAAAAAACGCATTATTTCCATATAAAAAAGGAGGAAAAATGCGTTTTGTGAAACCAAGTGGCTTAAAAAGTAACTCCATAATTCTGGATGTGCGAACGGCTGAAGAATATCGGCGTGCGGCACTGCGCATTCCACATATTCATAAAGAATTGAATGAACTTCAGCCGATTGAATTTATTAAAGAAAACGGATTAACAGATAAAGATACGCTCAATATTTTGTGCGCCTCGGGCAATCGCGCTTCGCAAGCGGCGGAAATGTTCGAAAAAGCCGGATTTGACAATGTGGCTGTTATAATCGGCGGCATTGTCGAAGCCGAATATTCCGGTCTGGAAATAGTTAAACAATAAAAAATCCTCCGCCGAAATAAGTTCGAAGGAGGATAAATAAGAGTTGAAATTGTCGTTATTTTACATCGTTTTTGGCGTACATTCGGCTCTTTCTTTGGTCTTCAATATAAGCAAGAAAGAGTATGCCGACAACACAAATCAGAATTCCGCCCAAAGCCACAACAAGTATGGTGTAGTTTCGGTGAAATGCTTGTTCAATCTGTTCTTCGGTCCACTTGCCGAGCATAAACTGCACACCTTTATAAGAGGTATTACCCTCCATCATAACAACCGTAACCAACATACCGTCGACCGGCACGATGGTAATGTCACCGCCGACACGCGGATGTGTCTCTCCTACATATACACATTTTACGGGATAACGTACGGAATCAATCTCAACAAAAACTAAACCGCTATCGTCAACAATGTTGGAAACTCCCAAAATTTTCGGTTCAACAGGGGCACTGTCAAAACAGGAACAGCTGACAAACAGTAATGCAATAAGCACACCGACCAAAATCAATAAAACTTTTTTCATAATTATATATGTTAAGTTAAAAATTTCATCATAATTTATATTCGGAGACAATGTAACAAAATAAAACGGTTAAGTCAATGATTTTTCATAAAATGACAAATTTTATTGAAAAACAAAAGATTAAATATAAGGTATTATAATACCTCTATGTTAAAATATTGAAAAAATATAAATTTTTTAGTTGACAAGTGCAAAACTTTATGTATATTAACACCGAATTAACATTAACTTTAGAGAGAGATTAAAATGATTTCTACACATACAACAAAACCGTCGGACATCGAAAGAAAATGGTATGTTGTCGATGCCGAGGGTGTTATTTTAGGTCGTCTTTCCGCTGAAATCGCCAAGATTCTGCGCGGCAAGAATAAGCCTTATTTCACACCGAACTTGGATTGCGGCGACTATGTCGTTGTTATCAATGCCGACAAAGTTAAATTGACCGGCAAAAAGCTCGCCAATAAACACTATTATAAACACACCGGTTATATCGGCAGCGTAAAAGATACCACAGCCGGTAAAATCTTGAGCGGTCGTTTTCCGGAACGCGTAATTCAAAAGGCTGTTGAACGCATGATTTCGCGTAATCCGCTCGGCCGTCAGATGATGACAAAACTTAAAGTTTATGCCGGTTCTGAACATCCGCATACAGCTCAAAATCCGATTGTTTGGGATTTTGCTTCTCAAAACTCTAAGAATAAAAGGAGTGCATTATAATGGTTGCTAAAAAGAAAATTGAATCTTTGCAGGATATTAAAGCTGCAACAGCCGCGGCCGAAGAGCCGAAGGCAACCCGTAAGGCGGTAAAAGATAAGAAAGGTCGTTCTTATGCTACCGGTAAACGTAAAGATGCCGTTGCTCGCGTTTGGATTATGCCGGGTAAAGGTAATATTACCATTAATGATAAATCCATCGACGAATATTTTGCTCGTCCGGTTTTGAAAATGGTTATCAATCAACCGTTTGCCATCACCAATCGTGAAAATGAGTTTGACGTTATCTGCACCGTTAAAGGCGGCGGATTGTCGAACGAATACGAGCCGGAATTGCGTGCAACATTGAAGAGCGCAGGCTTCTTAACTCGTGATGACCGTGTGGTTGAACGTAAGAAATACGGTAAAGCTAAAGCTCGTCGTTCTTACCAATTCTCCAAACGTTAGTCTCGTTTGCAAGAACAAAATTCAAAAGGTCGCTTTCTGGCGGCCTTTTTTTTGTTGCATATATGGCATAAATATGTTATAAACGTTGCATAACAATAAAAGGAGTAAAATAATGTTATCATATAAGCCGACGGTGTATGAACAAATCGTAACTGATTTTTTAAACGGCAAAAAATTACGCTATAAAGATTATAAAAAAGAACTTACCGAACGCGGTTGGGCGGATAAACGCTATTTTGATGCTTATGTCGAGGATATGCGATTTATTCGCGATATGATGTTAAAGGACGGATTTAATCGCGAACTTGCCGAGAAAATATCGGGTAAATTATACTAAAAAGCAGTTGTCTTCTTTTACCGATGATATGAATTCGGTGCAAAAACTGATTAAAAATCCGAAGTTTAATCTGCGTTTGGCTGCCGACATCGTTAAAAATTACCATCCATCGAATAATAAAGACGTGTTGCGCTATGCTTTATTTGATAAAGAAAAACAAATTGTTCTTGAGGCCGAAAAAATGGGAATGTTTCAAGACGGCGAAGTGATTGAATATGATGGTTACAAGCGCAAAATAGAAGCGCATGATTATCTTAATTTACCGGATAAAGCCGATGCTTTTGTGATTTTCTCCGGCCATCCGGGATCGGCCGAGCCGGCAATGGAAGCTTGGTTTGAAGACTATAAACGCACCGGTAAAGCTAAAAAACTCATCTTTTTGGGGTTGTATGACAATCAGGGCAATACCGATTTCAGCCATGAAGATTTGAAATTCAATACCGGCAGCGAAGTCGAAATGTATGTGCGCTATTGCCGCGGGTGTGGAATTTCCGAGGAAATTATCAAAGAATGTCTGGTAACGCCGAATGATACGTCAACCGAAGAAAATACCGCCCTGTTGGCCGAGATTCGCAACAAATACTTTGCCGCCGATAAGGAGGTTAATTTTGTGATGTTCGGCTATCCGGCTTATCAAAAACGCATTGCTTCGGAGTTTTCCTTTAAATTCCAAGAAATGGAAGATGCAGGGAAGGTGGCTCCCAGCAATTTTATCATGCCGGTAGTACAACCCGAACAAAGGGAGGCCTATCGCTATCTTTCGTATGATAATTTGGATGGGATAGCTTTGGATATTATTCTCAGTAATTGTATGGCGCATCCGTATCGGGTTTCTGCCGGCGGGCGCTTTGATTCTAAATTAGGAGAATATCCGGAAAGATTTAAGCCATATTTGCCGTTGGGGCTGGTGTATTCTTATCCGAATGTGGCAAACGAATTGGCCGGTACCGATACCGATGTTGCCACGGTGATGAAGCTGTTGCGGGCAATACAAGACAAAGCATACGGCTGGGAAGATGCCAAAAAAGTTGATAACACCATTGCCTACAATGTTCTGACTTTCCGTAAACGTATGGCGCGTAAAGGGATGCTTTCTGCCGAAGTGGCATTTCACGGCAATAAACAAAGCAAGGAACAAAACTTAAAAGTGATTGCCGCTACAACTCACAGCTATGAAGACGAGGCCAAAATCATTATGGGTTCGGATACGGTCAGCCCGAAAAAATTACAGGGTGTTGTTGAATATTTACAACACGAAAATACCGTAAAGGAGAAATAATGCTTAAAACAGTAGGAATTATCGGCGACAGTATCGCTCACGGTTTTTATGATGCAGAGGATTTAGGTTGGGTTGCCCGTTTAGGTAAAATGATGTTGCGGGCATATAGCGGCAGATATGTGTTCAACAATATGTCGCAATCCGGCGATAATATAGCCGATGCCTATCATCGCGCCGTACACGAAGTCGGTTCGCGAGAGCTTGATTTGATTATCGTTAATGTAGGTATCAATGATTTACGCCGTCGTAAGAATAGCAATTTACAACTCGATTTTTCGGAAGGCGCTCGCATGATGTATTGGCAGAAGATGCTCAAGTTTCTGCAATCAACCGGCGCTAAAATTGTGGTAACCGACTTACTGCCTGTGGTTGAAACAAAATATACAGAGGATGCAAGTTTAATTCGGTACAATAGCGATGTTGTGCGTTATAACGAAATAATCAAAGATATATGCGCCGAATATAAGATATTGTTTTTTGCGCGTTACGATGTATGGAAAGTTCGCGATTTGGATAGTCTGTATCAGGATGCGACTCACCCTAATGCTGAAGGTCATCAACTGTTGGCTGAAGAAATTTTTGAGTTTTTACAAAACAATTCTTTATTATAAAATTAATCCCCACCGGTTTAGAGGCGGGGATTAAATCGTTAAAGCATACCGCAGTAGCGCACGTTAGCAACCGTGGCGGAAGATACACTGTCTTCGGGCATAGCAACACGGTTACCGTTGAAGGTAATCACCCAATTGAGGCGACCGCCGCGGGCAAAGTAGTTTCCTTCAAGCGGAGACTGGCCCATAGCAAGCAACTGTGCATTGAGGGCGTCCTGTAACTTGTAGACTTCGAGCCAGATGTCGCGATCGGGCAGGCGTTTCTCGTCAACGTGATGACGGAGCTTTCCTTCTTCCTGTGCCAGTTCCAGATACCAGTTGCCGGCAAACGGGAAAATACCGATGGGATTCATCTCGCATCCTTTGTCAAACGATAAACGTTTGGGAACACCGTTAACCAGACACAACAAGTCGAACTTCTGTAGCAACAACTCGGGATTCTGTGCCATCTCATTTTTCAAATCTTCAAAACCAATGCCGGTAGCCGACATCTGACGTAAGATATTAATCATTACGTTCTTTTTGATATTGTCCTTCATACGCTAAATAATATAATAATTGTAAAAATATTGCACTGATACTAGCACAATTTATCATAAAATCAACAAAAATTTTGTCTGAAATTCAATCTTGTTTTCGATTTGCTTTATAAACTTGACAACGCAAAATAAAAAAATATAATCGGAAACAGATAAGGATTATTGATAAATTTTAATAACTATAATTATGGCAAAAAAAGAAATTACGCTCCGTGAATTTAAAAAAACGATAGAGCAAATGATTGAAGGAGACCGCATTATCTCCGATCGCGGAAAAAACAACAACTATCTGAATGTGTTGAACAACATCCGACAAGCTGCCGATGAAGATTTACTGAAGGCTAAGCTTTATGCCGATTTGGGGCTGGATTCACTCGATTTGTGGGAGACAGTCTGTATGATTGAACGCGATTATGACGTGCATGTCATCGATGAAATTGATACGGCTTTCGGCACCGGCATTGGTCTGACGGTGGAAAAATATCTGCAAGCCGTGAACGAATATCAGATTGATTCGGAAAACTTATAAAAACAAGCGTCTGTATATAAATTACGGACGCTCGTTTTTTTATTATAAACAACCGCTTGCGGCATCGCTTGACTTATCGATTGATTTTATATATTTTGAGGCGGATTTGAGAAAGGATAAACAGATGATGAAAATTGCATATCAGGGCGTACCGGGGGCTTATTCGCATATTGCTTGCGGAACTTTGTTTCCCAAACAGGAATATATTCCGTGCGATACATTTGAAATTGCGATGGAATTGGTCAAGAACGGTGATGTCGATAAAGCGGTGATTCCGGTGGAAAATTCCAATGCCGGTCGTGTCAGCGATGTGCATTTTTTGTTGCCTGAAGCCGGACTTCATATTGTCGGTGAACATTTTATGCGTATCGAACATCAGCTTTTGGCCGTTAAAGGAGCCAAATTGCAAGATATTCAAAGTGCAGCCTCACATCCGCAAGCGTTGGCGCAATGTTCGGAATTTCTGAAGGCTCACAGTATTAAAGCAGTTTCCCGTATTGATACAGCCAAGTCGTGCGAAAAAATAGCGGTAGAACAGGATAAGACCAAGGCAGCAATAGCCTCCAAACTGGCAGCGGAAATTTACGGACTTGATATTTTGGCTGCGAGGAGGAGTTTCCGGTAAATGACGGCGGACGCTTTATTACATCAATCGTGTTTGTAACCAAGCATATTCCGGCGGCGCTGTATAAGGTTTTGGGCGGATTTGCCACCAACGGTATCAATATTTCCAAGCTGGAAAGTTATTTGATTAACGGTAAATTCTTTTCGGCACAGTTTTATGTTGAGGTGGAACAACACGTCCATTCACGCGCTTTACAATATGCTCTGTCCGAGTTAAAATTCTTTTCGGAAGAATATCAAATTTTGGGATGTTATCCGGCGAGCGAATATCGCAGATAAAAGCTTATTCTTCAATTTGTTTACCATAAAGCAACCAATCGTAAATTTTAGATGATTTACGAATTTCGTTGTTCATATCTTCAATAGATATTTTATCTTCCGTCAGCGTAGGTTCGGCAGAAAATAACGAAGTACCGAGTCCTAAACGGTGTCCGTTGATTTGTGCTCCCATACTTTCCATAATCGTCGGATAAATATCAAACGGGGTAAATATACGGTTTTTGCTGTTTTGTGTCGACACTGCCGAATTGATAAAAATGTTCAACGGTTTGCGATTCATTTCCGGCTTAAAAGCATCGTTCATCATCAGATGGTCGCCGAGCAAAACTACGGTAGTATTTTCATAATACGGCTGTTGTTGTAACCACTCCACAAAATTATTGATTTGTCGACTGGCACAAGAAACCACATTTGGCAGATTTTGTTCATCGCCGTATTTACGCTCGCATATCGTATCGGAAAAATCCTGCGTACCGAAATGCGTATCCAAGGTCATCAGTGTGAACACAAACGGTTTTTTTTGTTCGGCCAATAAGTTAAGTTCTTCCTTTGCCAATGGAAACAGTTGCTCATCCGGCATATTTTGCCGCCGCTTTTTGTACGAGAATTTGCTCATGGAACGCGTAAAGTACAAAGTATCCAGAAAACGCTGTTCGCCGTGAGTTTTAACAAACCGATCCATACCGCCGAATTCGCCGTTTGAACCTATCATAAAGCTTTCGTTATAACCTTGTTGGCGCAAAACGTCATACAAACACCACGCGTTCGGATAAAATTCATTTTTCGGCTGGAAAAAATTGGCTTCGCGTATCGGTAGTTGAATCGGGGCGCCACAGGTTTTGGCAAACAATCCCGCCTGAGTCCATTGAGTGCCGTCCACCGGATGTGCCCCGCCGATATACGGATTATCGCTGAAGTTAATGTTATTATCGGCCAAAGCGTGCAGTTCCGGAATTAAATCGGCATTCCAATAATCGTGCAGAGGAGTTTGGGCAAAAGTCGCCTCAATGCTTTCCATAAAAATGATCACCAGATTGCGCGGACGCTCCGGAAATGTTATTTGTGTCTGTTGCGGATATACATAGTATTGCTCATAAAAGTTTGAGGTCTGTCTTTTGTAATGCTGATGATTAATCATCGCCCAAACATTCATCTTAAGGCAATAGTAAACCACGCAAAAAACAAACCATAGCAGCGATATGGCCCAACGATGCCGATATATATAATTTCGGCAGTTTTCGATTTTTTTAAACTTCCAATGATATTTTTGCGAAAATAAAATCCATAACACCAACGCAATAATGGCACCGGTCATCACAGTATTTTGCAAATAGCTCAAAACCAACCGTATTTCTGAGCTGAACGGCATATTCAAATGAAAGATTATCTGCTCGTAAGTTACCGGACCGTATTTGCGAATTACCCAACTTGCGGATGATAAAAACATATAGCCGAAAAAAAATATCAGCAAAGGCATTGTTTGTGTTCCCAAAGTTTTAATTACATACCTTAATACAAACAATAAGTCTTTATATCAAGTGTTTTCTTAACATTATGCGCATTATTTAAATTCGATGCATTTCTTTTTGGGATTATATGAAATCGTCAGTTTGCCGCGGCACAATTGTTCGGCAAATTGTCCGAAAATCTCATGGCGCCAACCCTGCATGGTGTGAGTATTTTCCGGCTGATTTAAAATGATATAGCGCAAATCCTCGTCCGAAGCAATTAATCGGGCAATAACGCCGGATTCCTGACTTTTGATTTTGAGCAACAGTTTCAATATTTCTGCCAGACTTTGTTCGTGATTCGGGATATTACAACTTTGCTTACGATCGGCACGACAAACATCTGCCGGCATCGGATTTTCTCTGGCTTTATCAAGAACTTCCATAATTTCGGCACCCAGACGGCCGTTGGCAATTTCACTTTTGAGATTGCGTACGTGCTTTAAATCATCAATGGTTTTCGGACAGGTACTGGCAATATTAAGCAAAACTTCGTCTTTCAGAATACCGGAACGCGGAGTATTGAATTTTTGCGCACGTCGCTCGCGCCATTCGGCCAAATATTTCAAAGCCGCCAAAAAATGCGCAGAGTGAGCAGTATGCTTAACCCGAAGCCACGCTTCTTCCGGCTTGATGCAATAGGCGTTTTCATCACACAGACAACAGATTTCTTCGTCAGCCCAATCGGTACGGTTGTGTTCTTCCATATATTTTTTCAAATATTTATAACACTCAACCAGATAAGTTACGTCGCATATGGCATATTGCAGTTGCGATTCGTCAAGCGGACGAAGGCTCCAATCGGTCAGACGTTGCGATTTATCCAAGTCAACATGTGTAATTTCTCGCACCAGATTACCATAGCCGATGTTTTCGGCAAAACCGCAGACCATTGCGGCAATTTGTGTATCAAATACATTTTTCGGAGTTTGTCCGGTCAAATTATAGAATATTTCTATATCTTGTTTGCCGGAATGAAACACTTTGACAACATTCGGGTTTTGTAAAACCTCAAAAAATGCGGATAAATCAGCCTTGGAAAGCGGATCTATAATAGCCGAGTCGCCGTCATAAGCCACTTGTATCAGGCACAATTTCGGATAATACGAATGTTCGCGGATGAATTCGGAATCAACGGTTATAAATGATTGTTTTTGCAATATTTTACAAAATTCATTCAATTTTTCGGTATTGTCAATCAAAAGCATTTTTTTACCTCCGCGTTAATAATAACAAACAGTGCTTAATATTTTTTTAATTTAAGGTTGATTTTATCATAATTTAGCTTTAGAACAAGGTAATGGTTTTAATAATTAAAGAGGAAATAATGAACGAATATCGGACTCATACCTGCGGCGAACTGCGGGCGGAACATATCGGTCAAAAAGTTAAACTGGCCGGCTGGATACATCGTAAACGTAATTTGGGAAATTTGTGCTTTATTGATTTGCGCGACCATTACGGTATCACCCAATGTGTTTTTGACAGCTCGTCCGATTTATTTGATAAGATTAAAGATCTCAGGGTTGAAAGTGTAATCGGTATTGTCGGCAAAGTGGCGGCGCGTGAAAGTGTCAACAAAAATATGCCGACCGGCGATATTGAAATCAAAGCCGAGGAAGTTATCGTATATTCCGCCGCTGATGTACTGCCGGTACAAGTTGTCGGCGAATGTAACGAGCCGGAAGAATTGCGCTTGAAATATCGCTTTTTGGATTTACGTCGCGAAAAAATCCACAACAACATTTTGTTGCGTTGTAAAGTAATTTCCGAAATGCGTCGTTTGATGCACGAGCAGGGATTTAATGAATATCAGACGCCGATTTTGACCGCGTCTTCGCCGGAAGGCGCACGTGACTTTCTGGTGCCGTCGCGCTTAAATCCGGGTAAGTTCTATGCTTTGCCGCAAGCCCCGCAACAATTTAAGCAATTGTTGATGGTTTCTGGTTTTGATAGATATTTCCAGATTGCTCCGTGTTTCCGTGATGAAGATCCTCGTGCCGATCGTTCGCCGGGCGAGTTTTATCAGCTTGATATGGAAATGTCTTTTGCTACTCAAGAAGATGTGTTTAAGGTTATTGAACATACCATGGGAACTGTTTTCAACGAATTTGCCAACGGTAAAACCGTGACACAGGCGCCGTTTATACGTATTCCGTTCCGCGAGGCTATGCTGAAATACGGCAGCGATAAGCCTGATTTGCGAAATCCGTTGATTATTGCTGATGCAACCGAGTTTTTCAATAATTCCGGTTTCGGTGTTTATGACGGAAAAGCGGCGGCAGGCGAGCAAATCAGAGCCATTAAGGCTCCGAATGCCGGCAGTAAACCGCGTTCGTTCTTTGATAAGTTTGATGCTTATGCCAAAGAGCAGGGAATGGGCGGTATGGCCTATGTGGCGTTTAATAACGGCGAGGCTAAAGGAATTGCCAAATTCTTCAGCACGGAAAAATTAGCCGAATTGAAACAAAAGTTTGATGTTAGCGACGGTGATGCGGTGTTCTTTATGGGAGGAGCCAAAAAAGTTATCAACAAATTTGCCGGAACGGTACGCAATATGATTGGTGAAGCGCTGGATTTGTTTGATAAAAACTCATTTAAATTGTGTTGGATAGTGGATTTTCCGTTCTATGAAGAAAATGAAGAAACCGGCGCCGTGGAATTTTCGCACAACCCGTTTTCTATGCCGCAGGGCGGTTTGGAAGCACTTAATACCAAAAATCCGTTAGATATTTTGGCCTATCAATTCGATTTGGTCTGCAACGGGGTGGAATTGGCTTCGGGTGCGGTGCGCAATCATAGTCCGGAAATTATGTATCGCGCCTTTGAAATTGCCGGATACGACCATAGCGTGGTAGATAATAAGTTCGGCGGTTTAATCAGTGCCTTTAAATTTGGCGCACCTCCGCACGCCGGCTGTGCTCCAGGGATTGATCGCACGGTGATGTTATTGTTGGATGAACCGATTATCCGCGATGTGATTTTGTTTCCGCTCAACGGTAAAGCACAGGATTTGATGATGCAAGCGCCGAATACGGCTACCGCAGAGCAATTAAAGGAATTGCATATTGAGATAAAACTTTGATTTTTTGAGGTCGGCTGTTGACAGTCGGCCTTAAAAAATGTTGCAAAATAAATAAAAAGGGTTATTATCAAAAAAAAGTTTTTGACGCGTTCAAAGGAGAAAAATATGAAAAAAAGTTTATTATTCGCGTTTGTTATGCTGTTTTCGGCACAAGCTAACGCTTCGTTGCCGGAATTGATTGACGGAGTTAAGAATAACAATAAAGAGGCGGTTTTACAGCTGTTAAAAGCAGGGGAAAATGTTAATGCCGTAAATGAACAGGGCAATTCCGCTTTGCACTATGCCGTGGCTTTGAATAATGCCGAAATGGCAGAGATTCTGTTGCGTTACGGCGCCGATATGAATATCAGCAATGCACAAGGTTGGACTCCTTTGAAAATTGTGGAAAAAAAGAAAGTTGAAGATGTGGCAGCAGTTTTACACAATGCATTGGCGAAAAATTCTGTTCCTGTTCCGGTTTCGGCACCTGCGCCTGTTCCGGCGGTTGAAGCGGCACCTGCTCCTGTGGCACCTGCGCCTGTTCCGGCGGTTGAAGCGGCACCTGCTCCTGTGGCCCCTGCACCTGTTCCGGCGGTTGAAGCGGCACCGGCATCAGTGGAAAACAGCAATATTACCAATGCGGAAACCGCTCGTTTATACGCGCTCATAGAAAGTGCAAAGACCGCTGTGGTTGAGGCTAAAAAACAACAGGAAGAACTTGCTTTGCAAAATGAAAAATTACAAAAAACAACAGAATTATTGCAAATGCAAAACAATGTTTTAACTAATCGCCTTTTGAAATATGAGGAAGAAGAACGTGCCGCCGAAGAAGCTGCGGCAAAAGCTAAAAAAGAAGCTGAAGAAGCCGCCGAAAAGGCTAAAAAAGCCGCCGAAGAAGCAAAGGCAAAGGCAGCGGCGCGCAAAGCCGAGTTAGAGAAAAACGCTCCGAAACCGGTAATAAAAAAACCGGTGTTCAAACCGCGTAAATCTGACCTTAACAGCAATATTTATGCCGGCGATGAAGAAATTGTTTATTGCTTGAGTTATCTTGGTAACGGTGAAAATACCGGAATGCGCAATGCCGCCGGTTTTTTTGCCGCTTCTGCCGGAATTAACGAGGCACGTTATAATCAAATTGTACAAATGTCTGATTCGTTCTTCAATCAATCTGCACCTGAAAGTTTGCAAAAACGCAGTGATGATTGTGCCAAAATCATTACCCCGACGGATATAAATAAGCAAAATCAGATTATTCGCAGTTTAAACAACTCAATCAGATAAAAATAAACATATTCCTATATAAAAAACTTCCGGATTTATTTCGGAAGTTTTTTATTTTTTTGGGCACTTTTACAGGTGGATAAAACTTAAAAAAAACTTCCTATTTTATGCCGTGTTTGCTATATTTAATCAGTTTTATTTATAAGTAAATTGAAGAGGTATGAAGTGACTGAAGAAATTCAAGAAACACAGGAAGTTAGTGTGGTTAAAACCGATAATATCGCCCCGACCATGATTTCGGAAGAAATGCGCCGCAGCTATTTGGATTATGCCATGAGCGTAATCGTTTCGCGTGCGTTGCCGGATGCGCGTGACGGTATGAAGCCGGTGCATCGCCGTATTATTTACGGAATGTATGAAAACGGCTATGATTCAACCAAACCTTATCGTAAATCGGCGCGTATCGTCGGCGATGTTATGGGTAAATATCACCCGCACGGCGACAGTTCCATTTATGAAGCAATGGTGCGTATGGCACAACCGTTTTCTATGCGGGTGACGCTGGTTGACGGACAGGGTAACTTCGGCTCGATGGATGGCGACGGTGCGGCGGCCATGCGTTATACCGAGGCGCGTTTGGCTAAGGTTTCCGCTTGTTTGACCGACAACTTGGATGAAGATACCGTTGACTTTATGCCGAACTATGACGAATCTTTGCAAGAACCGACGGTGTTGCCGGCACGTTTCCCTAATTTATTGGTAAACGGCGGCAGCGGTATTGCCGTAGGTATGGCTACCAATATTCCGCCACATAATTTGGGCGAAGTAATCGACGCTTGTTGCGCTTATATTGATAATCCGGAAATCAGCGTGGAAGAGTTAATCAGCATTGTTCCTGGGCCGGATTTTCCGACCGGCGGTCTGATTTTGGGTTACGGCGGTGCCAAACAGGCATATTTGACCGGCCGCGGCTCAATTATGATGCGCGCCAAATGCTCGATTGAAGAAATTCGCAAAGATAAAGAAGCTATTATCGTGCACGAAGTGCCGTATCAGGTAAACAAAGCCAACTTGGTGGCGCATATTGCCGAACTGGTGAAAGACAAGCGCATTGAGGGAATCTCCGATATCCGTGATGAGTCCGACCGTCAGGGTGTGCGCATCGTGATTGAGATCAAACGCGATTTTCAAGCCGATGTGATTTTGAATCAGCTTTATAAATACACCGAATTGCAAACCAGTTTCGGTATGAATATGCTTGCCATCAACGGCGGTCGTCCGATGATGATGAATCTGCGCGATATTATCTCCACCTTTATCGAGTTTCGCGAAGAAGTAATTCGTCGTCGCACTGTGTTCCGCTTGAATAAAGCTCGCAACCGCGCGCACGTTTTGGTTGGTTTGGCAATTGCCGTGGAAAATCTCGATCCGGTGATTGAATTGATTAAAAACGCACCGACGCCGCAAGACGCTCGTGAACAATTGGTCAGCCGCGAATGGCCGGCCGGTACAATTGAAGACTGGGTTAAATTGATTGATGAGCCGGACAGAAAGGTTGAAAACGGTGTTTACAGAATGTCGGAAGACCAAGCTCGCGCGATTTTGGATTTGAAATTGCAACGCTTGACCGGTTTGGAACGCGATAAAATTCACGAAGAATTGGTGGATTTGGGTGCGGCAATCAAAGAGTTTCTGTCGATTCTTTCAAGCCGTGAAAAACTTTACGGCATTATGCGTGACGAGTTGGTGGCGGTTAAAGATGAATACGCCACTCCGCGTATGACCGAAATTCAAGACATTGAATATAATCAGGATATTGAATCGCTGATTCAGCGTGAAGAAATGGTAGTTACCGTGACCGAAGAAGGTTATATCAAACGCGTACCGCTGAACGCTTATAAAGCGCAAAAACGCGGCGGTAAGGGTAAATCAGGTATGACCACCAAAGACGAGGATTTTGTGACGCGTCTGTTTGTAGCCAGTACACACACCCCGGTATTGTTCTTTTCCAGCCGCGGTATTGTGTATAAGATGAAGGTTTATAAATTGCCGCTCGGTTCGCCGACTTCAAAAGGTAAGCCGTTCATCAATTTGTTGCCGTTGCAAAATGGCGAAAACATTACCGCCATTATGAAATTGCCGGAGAATGAGGAAGAGTGCAAGGGTGTTTCGATTGCTTTTGCTACCGCCAGCGGTAACATTCGTCGCAACAGCCTGATGGACTTTGTCAACGTTCAATCTAACGGTAAGATTGCAATGAAACTTGACGAAGGCGATAAGCTGATTAATGTTGCCATGTGTGATGAAAACAACGATATTATGTTGGCAACGCGCCAAGGTAAATGTATTCGCTTCCCTGTAACCGATGTCCGCGTGTTTGTCGGCCGTAACTCCACCGGCGTGCGCGGTATTAAGTTGGCAAAGGGCGATGAAGTTATCTCAATGACCATGCTTAAGCATATTAAAGCCCCGATTGAAGAACGCGATGAGTATTTGAAAGTCTCCGGTGCCATGAAACGCATTGATGCCGAAAGTGGCGAAACCAGCTGCATTACGGCTGATCAGACCGGCTTATTGAACCTGCTCAGCTTGGAGAAGTTTGAAGAAATGCAAAAGATGGAAGAATTCATCTTAACCGTGACCGTAACCGGCTACGGCAAGCGTTCTTCTTCGTATGAATATCGCGTGACCGGTCGTGGCGGTTCGGGTATTGCCAATATGGAAATGTCGCCGCGCAATAAGGAAGTTGTCAGCTCGTTCCCGATTACCGAAGATAAGGATATTATGATGGTAACCGACGGCGGTAAGCTTATCAGAATGCCGGTTGATGACATTCGTATTGCCGGTCGTAAGACGCAGGGCGTGATTTTGTTCCGTACTGCCGAAAATGAGAACGTTGTTTCGGTAACCAAACTTGATGCCGATGAAGGTACCGACGAGGAAATCGATGAGGAGAACGACAACGTGATTGATACCGAGGCCGAGAATGCGGAAATCGCAGCCGAGGCAATCAGCGAGCCGCGTACCGACGAGGCCGACGCCTAAAAACGGCTGAAATTAATTCATAAGGCGCCTTGCACCTCAAAAGTGCAGGGCGTTTGTGTATAGATGATATTAAGGGCAGAGCTTTTCAGGCGTTCCTCCCTATAAATCAATACCTGTTAAGGATAATCCTTTGTTGACTTTCACAATATATAATTTATTATAATTACAATTTTAGGGAGCATTAAAATGAAAAAGTTGGTTTTGATTTTAGGACTAGTATTGAGTTTAGGCGCAAATGCTCGGGCAGATGATAATGTAAATAAACAAGAGTTTGTTAATCCGATTTTTTATCAACCGTTAGAACCATTGAGTAGCACTGTGGGGTGGACTTATTTGACACCTAAAACAATTGATTTTAGAACACCATTAGATAAAAATCTTGTTGATAGCACAGGGGAATGTGAACTTGTTGAAAATAAACAAGACCACATTACCCTGTTGTGCGATGTTACATGGCGTAACGAAAAAAAGAAAGAATATTACACATATGTAATAAAAGGTTTATTTATGCCAGATTGCCTACGCATATTAGAATACAATTATCGAAAAATAGAAGATTTTTCCGAAAATGAAATGCATGCAGCAAAATACTGTGTTACTCCTCCTGATTACGTTCCGTCAGAATCGGATTGAGCGCGCCGTATCTCTTGTCCAATTATTACGTCTTTGAGCCACATCCCTACGATTGACATTTTCAACAATGCCGTTGACATCGCGGTTTCTGATTGCACGGTATAAGTTTGGCCAATTATGCCTATTTACTCCCCCTTTGACATTATACTGAATATCTAATAAAATTTCTTTCAATGGTAATGGAAAATTATCAAAATCAGAAAATTCTCCACGCAAATGCGCTAAATCATTATTCATGTGATTTTGGGCTAAACCGCGTGCTTCAGCATCAGATATGCGAATGTTTGTATAGGGCACAAAATTCTCTGCTGTTGTATTCCTATTAACATAATTTCCATTAGCATCTTTTTCATCACTAAGTTGACGCATACGATTATATGCTTCTCGTTTCTGCGCCTCTGTCGCCGGAACAATTTTCTGTGTGGTTGTCTGGAATTCTGTTACTTTCGGCTTTGGTGACGGAATAGGGATAAGTGGAACATTGTGCACTTGGTTATCGGATTTTTCTGTTTCCGGTAATTTCAAAAATTGCACCGGAGTATCAGTTGTCATATTACCTTGTTCAGTGATATAACTTCCTTCGGGTATTTTCTTATCTTTGTTTGCATTTTCCGGCAAAATGCCGCTGACATCTATAATCATCGGCTTATCGGCATATCTTTCCGGTTTATACGGTTCAGCCCAGCATCGACAGTTATAATCTTCCCCCGGATGCCCGTCGGTTTTTTATTGTATTTTAACGAAACTATGCTATATAAACTCCAGAGGTATAAAAATGAAAAAGTTGGTGTTGATTTTAGGAGTGTTTGCGGTGATTGCAGGTTCAGTTGCTGCATATTTCGCTTACAATAAGCCTAAAATCATTCTACCAAAGCCGATAGAACAAGGATTCAAAAATCCTTTATTCTATCGACCGCTTGAAGCTTACGGTCGTACTTCATGGCATACTTTTTTAACACCCTACAGTATTACTTTAACCCCGCCTTTTGATGAAGCAAAAAAAACATCTAAGGTTATCGCTGAATCATACTCATGTAATCTAATTGAAAATGAACATGACCACGTTAAATATGACTGCTACGTATGTGCAGAATTTATAACCTATCAACCTTGTCACCGCGAATGTCAGAATTTTATTGTAAAGCGCTACGATGAATACGGTAAAGGTTATATAATCAAGAAAGATGACTGCACGGGCAACTTAGAACACTTTATTATTAAAATGAACTAACCATATTTTCGTATGCTCTTAAAATTCTTTCTGCAGTTTTAACATTTCTGTCGTTGTCCACGTCTTTCCTGTGAGACTGTTTTAACATTTCAGTAAAATACTCCTTATTGTGTGTTTGCATAAAGCCATCGTATGCATCAATGAATTTACCAAAAGAGTTTATTCCACCTCTCACATTATATTGAATATCAAATGCAGCTTCCTTAAAACTTAATGGCTGATTATCAAAGTCGGTAAAGGTTCTTTTTAGTACATCATAATCATTCTGCAAGTGTGTAAAGGTGTGGTAATCAACCTCTTTTTGGCTTATCCTTATATTGGTATATTTAGTATAATAACCGGCAGTATAATTAAATGGTCCATGGTCTTTCTTCTTACTTTCCGGCCATCTCGCATATTCTAATGGGTGCTCGCGTTTAAACTTTTGCACTTCATCATATTCTTTTTTTAATCTTTCTCGTTGTCTTCCAAGTTCATCATACATAGCTTTGACTTCATCTTCGGTTGCCGGTCTGTTTCCTATCATCCAATTTACGGATTTGAATTGTTCCCAGCGGTTGATATTATTACCTCTGCCTGTTGTAATTAGTCCTTTAGAATCAAGATAAGGATGTCTTTTCTCATCTTCAGATTCCACAATTACGTCAGCCATATGTCGCAGCAACTTTTCCTCTTCAGGTGAGCGGAATTTTACTTCGCGATGTGTGTATGCAGAATTTGAAGTATACGCAGCATCGCTTGCCACATTTGCCTTATCATTGGCGGCATATTGTGGAAAGTTTTTGTTGTTTAAATCAACCGGTTTTAACTCCTTAAACATATCAAGTCCGCTGACGTCTACAATTACCGGCTTATTCTTATATCTTTCCGGTTTATATGGCTCCGCCCAGCACCGACAATTATAA
>CADBEI010000015.1 GCA_902793695.1 uncultured Pseudomonadota bacterium
TAGCGGCGGTCAAGGTGGTCTTGCCGTGGTCTACGTGACCAATCGTACCAATGTTGCAGTGCGGTTTCGTCCGCTCAAATTTTTCTTTTGCCATGTTTACTATCCTATTTTTTATAATGTTAAAGACTTTACAATATTAAGGAGATTGGAGCGGGTGAGGGGAATCGAACCCCCGTAGTAAGCTTGGAAGGCTTCTGCTCTACCATTGAGCTACACCCGCTTAAAGCTTAATATCGTAATTAAAAACCCCTTAAGAGAGATTTCAGTGGTGGAGGGGGATGGATTCGAACCATCGTAGACGAAAGTCGACGGATTTACAGTCCGTTGCATTTGACCGCTCTGCCACCCCTCCGTGATATTCTTTCTTCAGGGGTTAACTAAAACAACCTTTATCGGTCGTTCAGTGCTTATCATCATTATTTTTTATAAAATGTCAATCATTTTTTTATACTTTGTTAAAATATCGGTGGTATAACTTACTAACATATTGAAAAGAGGTGGATTATGACTGCAATTACGGAAAATATCAACCCGAGCACAATTGACATAGATTTGCAAAACGGAATCGAGATAGCGCGGCTTATCAATGATGAAGATAAAAAAGTGGCGTTTGCCGTTGAAAAAATTTTACCTGAAATCGGCAAAGCCATAGATTTAATTGCCGCAAAGTTACGTTGTGGCGGGCGTATGGCTTATTTTGGCAGCGGTACCAGCGGCAGAATAGGGATTCTTGATGCTTCGGAAATGCCACCGACATACGGTGTTCCCGATGATATGATTCAAGGATATATTTCCGGTGGTGAAAAGGCTGTGCGTTATGCCGTGGAAAATGCCGAAGACAGCGCTGAATTTGCTTGTGAAGATATTGCAACTTTTAATCCGACAAATAAAGATGTGGTTGTTGCCATTTCCGCCAGCGGCAATCCGCAATATACGGTTAAAGTTTTGGAACTGGCGCGGCAAAAAGGCGTAACCGCTATTGCGATAACTTCCAATCCGGAAGCAAAATTCAAGCCGTATGCCGATATTTTTCTCTGCGCCGAGGTCGGTCCGGAAGCCGTGTCGGGTTCGTCACGTATGAAATCGGGAACAGCGCAGAAAATGATTGTCAATATGCTCACGACCGGAGCTATGATTCGCATCGGCAAAACCTATAAAAATTATATGGTTGATGTGCAAATTCATAACGCAAAATTGCGAGAGCGTGCCATACGGTATATTTGCGAAATTACGGATACCGATATTGCTACCGCCGAAACGGTTCTGCAAAAAGCCGGCAACGTGAAAACCGCTTGCGTAATGCTGATTAAAAATTGTAATAAAGTCGAGGCGGAAAAATTATTGGCACAAAATGATGGTATTTTGCGACGCGTCTTATAAATCAATTTGCGCCAATTTCAAATAAATTTCATCAGCCGACAGTTTATCCAAATCGGCAAGAGTCAGATTTAACTTTTGCAACAAAGCAACGTCAATTTCAGGTTTTTTGATAATTTGTATTTTATAGTTTTCCGCGAGCATTTCTTCTTTATTTTCGGCGGCAAGCAAACACACTTCACCCGCGCCCAAAAACGGTAATCCCAGCTTTTCAATCACCGGCAAATGCGTCACAAAGTGATAATAAAAAACGCCGTCTTCGGTATAGTCCAGCAGTTCGTTGATAAATTTATTGACGGCAAATTTGGTGGCGCTTTCTTCCAGAGCTTCAACACAAAGCAAATGCGAAACATCCATACCGAGCGCTTCAAAACGTGCGGTTTCAGCCGCCCTTGCCAGCGGCGAATAATAAACGGTTGTGCAAACAGGCAACCATTTTTTGAGTTGCCGTCCGGTTAAAAAAGCCGAGAGCATATCCTCGCGTTCTATCGCCGTATCACTGCCATAGCGCTCATGACGACCGAAACTCAAATAAAAATTACTATTTTGCGCCATTCGGTTTGGTCTTTTTGAAAGCGGAGAGCAAAATTCCGCCGGTCAGAAGTCCGAGCGTAACCGTCAGTGACTGCCATTCGTGAACTTCAATACCGAAATATTTCAAGAATATTTTGGAGCCGATAAAGATAAGAATAATCGAAATCGCCGGTTTTAAATAAGAAAACTTGTTGATGATTGCCGCCAACAGAAAATACAGCGCACGCAGGCCCAAAATGGCAAAAATATTACTGGTGTAAACCACGAAAATATCGGTTGTTACCAAGAAAATCGCCGGAATGGAATCGAGCGCAAACACCACATCCATCAGTTCAATCGTTACCAAAGCAAAGAACAGCGGGGTAATGTAATGTTTGCCGTTTTCTTTCACAAAAAAGTGTTCACCTTTAATCTCGTGCGTCACATGAAATACTTTTGAAACAAGCTGAAAAATTTTTGAATCACGAATATCCGTTTTCTCATCTTCTTTCATTAACAGCATTTTACCGCCGGTATAAATCAAAAACGCCGAGAAAATATATAAAATCCAATTAAAGCGTATTACCAGTGCGTCGCCGACACCGATAAGAATACCGCGCATAACCAGTGCGCCCAAAATTCCCCAAAACAGCACGCGATGTTGATATTTGCTCGGCACACCCAAGGCGGCGAACACCATTGACATCACGAAAATATTATCCATTGATAAGCTTTTTTCCAAGAGATATCCCGTAAAATAGTCCATACCTTTTTCGGCACCGTCTTCCACCCACACAAAAGCACCGAAAATTACGGCAACCGCAATGTACGCAATACAAATCCACAGCGTATGCCAAAAATGCGGTTCTTCGTTTTTGCGATTAAACCAAAACAAATCGGCGGCCAAAAGCAATACAACCGTCACTCCGAAGCAAGTCCACAGCCAAAACGGCGATAACGTGTGGTGCGGTGCGGATAAAAATGTCAACAAACTATTCCAAATTTCCATTATTTTTCTTCCAAATTCCAAGTTGTCTTAATGATTTCATCAATATCAGTATATAAAGGAGACCAACCGAGGATTTCTTTAGCCTTGTCATTGTTTGCCACAATAACGGCAGGGTCTCCGGCACGGCGCGGCGCAAATTCAAAATTAACCTTATGTCCGGTAACTCTTTCCACGGCGCTGATTATTTCCAACACCGATGTACCTTTGCCGGTGCTCAGATTGATAATATGTGATTGCGGATTTTGCAACAAACGCTTAACGGCGGCAACGTGAGCGCGCGCCAAATCTTCCACGTGTATATAATCACGCAAACAAGTACCGTCCGGAGTGTCGTAATCATTACCGAAAACCAGCAATTTTTCTCTTCTTCCGCTAATCACATCCATCACAATCGGTAACAGATTTTGTGAATTTTGTTCTTTGCCGCGAATACTTCCGTCGGCGGCATATCCTACCGCATTAAAATAGCGCAGTGCCATATAATGAAAATCTTTTAAGCGGCTCAACCAATCCATTACCCGTTCGATTTCCACTTTGGTAAAACCGTAAAAACTCAACGGATTAATCGGATGATTTTCATCAAGCGGCAAATATTGCGGATTTCCGTATGCGGCGGCGGTTGAAGAAAACACAACGTTTTTTATGCCGCAATCAATCATGGCGTTGAAAATATTAATGGTGCCGCTGATGTTGTTTTTGGCATACATTTGCGGATTTTTCATTGATTCACCGACGGCTTTTTTGGCTGCAAGATGCACCACGGCATCAAAACCGGCGGACATCACTTTATGCAATAAAGCTTCGTCGGCAATATCACCGCGCACAAACTCGGCTTTATTGAATAAATTACATTCCTGTCCGGTTGATAAATTATCGTAAACCATAACGCCAAAGCCGTTTTCAAGTAAGGCCTTAACCACATGGCTGCCAATGTATCCGGCACCGCCGATAACCAATACTTTCCCTGATGTCAACTTCATCTCCGTTTTATAAATTTATCAATGTTATAATTAATTTCGCCGCATTTGTAAAGCAGATAATGCAAAATTATTATTCCTCCGGCGCATAGTCCAAAACTTCACACACAACCTCATAATCAAAACCGGCTCTGACCAGTGTTCCCATATCTTTTTTCCGAAATTCGCGGCGGTTTTCGGCCAAGCGATATGGCCCGATTTTTTTACGTTTTGCCAATTTAAGCGCCATTTCCAGCGGATTATATTCTTCTTCTTGCAAAACCGATTTTATTTGTGTTTCGCTAATTCCTTTAGCTCGCAACTTATTCTGAATATAGCGCGCCGGCTTGCCTGCGTTCAAATATCCGCGCACTTTTATTTCGGTAAAACGTTGGTCGTCCAGATAATGCAAACGCTCAAATTCTGCCAACACGGTTTCCGCCCAATCATAAGCTTCCTGCTTATTCCATTCCGGATTCTCGCGGGCATAAGCGTCAATCCTCCGTCGCAAAACCGCCCGCAGATTTTCTACCGACGATTCAAAACGTTTCAAATAATAAAGTCCGATGTTTTTGAGCCGCTGCGGTGTAATTTTTTTCTGCGGTTTACGTCGCGGTTGCCGCACGGGTGACGATGTTTCGGTATCATTTAAATCAAACACTTGAAAATTCCTTCAAAATACATTAAATAACACATAAAGTTAGTGTGATATTAGCATAAAAGAGGTTTTTAAATAATGAACGATATCGGTATTTCTTTTAATTTGGATAACAACGCTTTTCGCGGGCGCATTGTGCGGCTCGATAATGTAATGCGGGATATTTTTTCGCATGCGCAATATCCGGATAATGTGGCCGCGGCAATTTCCGAAACGGCAGCGCTCGGAGTTTTGATAGCCAGCTTGATGAAGTATGACGGCATATTTACTCTGCAACTGCAAGGTACAGGGCCGATTTCGGTATTGGTGGCTGATGTTACCTCTGAAGGTAAGGTGCGGGCAACGGCTAAATATGACGCCGATGCCATGGCATCGGCACAAGCTTTGCGTAAAACCGAAGGCGAAATCGAGCCGACACCGCATTGGCTGGAAAACGGCAGTTTGATTTTTACGGTGGATCAAGGCAAAAATACCGAACTTTATCAGGGAATGGTCGATTTAAAGGGGAAAAATCTGGAAGAATGTGCTCTGCGCTATTTCAAAAATTCCGAACAAATCGATACATATTTGCATCTTTATCTTGATAAGGAAGGCGATGTGTGGAAATCAGCCGGTATCTTAATCCAGAAAATGCCGCAAAAAGGCGGAAAAGAAAGTACAAATGAAGATGACGCCCTGAATGAATTGTGGAACGAAAATAAAATGCTGACGGATACGCTCAAGCCCGAAGAAATTTTCAATTTGGACTTGAAAGATGTATTGTTTCGCCTGTTTCACGAACATCAGGTGCGCGTAAACAATGAATGGGAATATGCTTTCGGTTGTCGTTGCAGCCGCGAAAAATTGCAACGCACGCTCAGTTCGATGAAAGCCGAAGATATTGAAGATATGGTGGAAAACGGCAAAATCACCGCCACCTGTAATTTTTGCGGACAGGTATATTCGTTTGATAAAGGCGAATTGCTGAAACATTAAAGTTTGCGCCGACAGAATAATAAAAAAAGGTCTTTCCGTTTCAAGGGAAGACCTTTAATTTTTCGCGGTAACGATTTTTTATATAATCATCGCCGTCAGTTCCGCCTCCGATACCACTTGATCGTCAACTTTGGAAACACCTTTGAATACAAAAATATTGCGATGCACTTTTACTTTTTCCAAATGCATTTTCAACTGGTCACCAGGTCGCACCGGTTTGCGAAATTTAACTCCTTCAACCGACATAAATAAAACGCTGCGCTTTTGAGTTTCATAGTCGCCGGCTTCGGCCATTACGATACAACCGGCCGTTTGCGCCATAGCCTCAATTTGCAACACCCCAGGCATAATCGGATTATTCGGAAAATGTCCCTGAAAAAACAGCTCGTTCATCGTCAGATTTTTTATGCCTACACCTTTAACTCCCGGTTCTTCCACAATCAATCTGTCTACCAACAAAAACGGGTAACGGTGTGGGAGCATTTTCATAATTTTATCAATATTATAAATTTTTTCTTCAGCCATTTTATCCTCTATTTTTTTGAATTTTTCTGCAAAAACGAAACTTGACGCATATAGTCCTTAAACGGTACGCACGGACTTCCCATCATAACTGCGCCGGCTTCAATATCACGCATCACACCGGATTGCGCCGCAACCTGCGCTCCGCTGCCGATGTTCAGATGGTCTGCTAAACCGACTTGTCCGCCCAAAACAACATAATCGCCGAGATTGCAACTGCCGGCAATACCTACTTGCGCTACAATGACGCAACCGCGTCCGAGCTTGTCATTATGCGCAATCTGTACCAAATTATCAATGCGCGTCCCGTCGCCGATAACCGTATCATCAAGCGCACCGCGGTCAACACAGGTATTGGCACCGATTTCAACATCGTTGCCGATAATTACGCGCCCCAATTGCGGAATACGGTGGTGCTGTCCGTTTATCAATTGAAACCCGAAACCGTCCTGTCCGATGCGGGCACCGGCGTATATATAGCAATTTGAGCCGATAACGCTGTATGCAATTGATGCATTGCAGCCGATACGGCAGTTGTTGCCGATTTTGCAATCATGCGCTATAACCGCATTCGGCTCAATTATGCAATTATCACCGATTTCGACATTTTCGCCTATAACCACATTGGCACCGACAGAACAGTCTTTGCCGATTTTGGCAGTGGCGGCTATTTTGGCGGTGGCGTCTATTCCGGCAGCAAAACTCTTTTCGCTGTACATAAATTCATTGAGTTTGATAAAAGCGATTTTCGGGTCTTCGCAAACCAAAACCGTTACGCTTGTCGGCACAAAAGATTTCAATTCTTCGGTCGTGATACAAGCTTTTGCTTTAATTCCCGCCGCTTTTTCTCTGCTTTTTCTATCATAGAAAAAACAGATATCGTCCGCACCGGCCGTTTCCATAGATGCAATATCGGCAATTTTTTCACCGGCTCGTGCCAAATCGGTCAATATCGAAGAAGTAATTTCGGCTGCTTGAGCCAAAGTTACATCTTCTTTAACATTGTAAAAACGTCTATCAATCATAATTACTCCTATAAACTCGTACCAAAGTTCAAACGGAAGACTTCTTTTTCATCATACGGTTCTTTGCTGATAGGGTAACCGAAGTCCAAATTAACCTTACCCATCGGCGATGCCCAGTCGAAACCGAAACCGATTGACTGTCTTAATTTAGAACTGTAAAGAATCTTGTCTTCATCAAATTTATCCGGCTTACCCAAGGTACCGACATCATAGAACAAACGACCTTTAACACCCAGTTCGTCCAAACCGATAGGGAAAGTCAGTTCCGCACCCGAATAAATCATCCAGTTACCGCCGAGAGCGTCTTTGGTTCTTCTGTCGCGGGCACCGATACCTGCAAATTCAAAGCCGCGCATATTCGAGCCGCCGAGATAATATCTGTCGGACATACGAACGTCTTTACCGCCGTAACCTGCTATATAACCGCCGGTTGCGAAGAATTTGAAGGTGTAATAATCGGCCAAAGTATAATATTTATAGGCTTTGGCATCAACACGGTTATACTTGGTATCTCCGCCCAAACCGGCAATATCGTGTCCGAGTGAGAGGAAATAACCTTCCTTCGGGTTAAACGAGCTGTCACGACGGTCATACACAAAGGTTTCTCCGACTGACGACGTAACGGCGCTGCCTTCTTCAGCCTTAACAAATTCGGAGGCTTCGTCTTTTACATTTTTAATATCGTTTTTACTCAGGTTATAACGTGCATAATGGAAAAAGCGGTCGGTATATCTCCAGCCGAAACGGGTGCGACCGCCGATGGTGCGTGTATCGTAAGAAGCCTCATCTTCATAGTCTTGATCTTCCATAAACAAATCAATACCGGCGCTCAATCTGCGTCCCAAGAAATACGGCTCGGTAAAGCTGATGTTATAATCTTTTGTTCTTTGTGAAACACCGGCGCTGATGGAGGCTTCCTGACCTCTGCCGCGGAAGTTGTTTTCAGTTACACCGGCACGTACCAAGAAACCGTTGGTGGTGGAATAACCGACACCGACATTGAAGTAACCGGTCGATTTTTCTTCCACATTAACATCAATATCCGCCTTATTATCGGATACAACATTGGTTTGCATATCAACCTTGCTGAAATAGTTCAGATTTTCGATGTTGCGGCGCGAATCACGCAGTTTGGAAATATTGAAAGCGTCGCCTTCTTCCAAACGAAATTCACGACGGATAACTTCATCAAGCGTACGACTGTTACCGGTAATGTTGATGCGATTTACGAAAATACGTTCGCTTTCATGAACAATAAAATTCAGATTAACGACATTATCTGCCATGTTGCGATCCAGCTCCGGTTCGATATCAACAAACGCAAACCCCTTTTTACCGAGAGTGTCGGTCATTTCCGCTATTGATTTTTCAATATCGGTCGCGTTATACCAATCGCCTTTTGATACTTCCAAATCTTTGTAAAGGCGTGCCGTATCAACTCCCGGAATTTCCGAGGTAATATTAATGTCGCCGATTTTATAACGCGGACCTTCTTCCAAAGTAAAGGTTAAAATAAATGACTTATTGTCTTCGCTCAATTCGGCAATGGCAGACGGAACGTTGAAATCGGCATAGCCGCGGCTAGTATAGAAACGACGCAACATTTCCTTATCATAATCCAGCTTTTCGGCATCATATTCATCAGCCGAACTGAAGAAACGATACCAACGACTTTCTTTACTGGTAATAGTTTCCTGTAAATCGGCACTGCTGTAATGGGTATTGCCCAAGAAGTTGATTTTATCGATGGTTGCGGCTTTACCTTCATCAATTTCATAAATCAAATCAACGCGATTTTCGTCGTGTTCGATGATTTTCGGCTCAACCGTAACCGAGTAGCGACCGGTTTTACGATAAACGTCCAAAATACGCTGTACATCCTGTTGTACTTTAGCCTTATCGTAAACCGAACGCGGTCCGAGTTGAACTTCACCTTCCAACACTTTGTCGCTGATTTTATCATTACCGTCAAAAGCGCGTTGGCCAATAATCGGATTTTCTTTTACATTGATTTTGAGGGTGTTTTTTGATGAAATATCAAAATCAATATCGCTGAATAAACCCGTGTTATATAAGTTTTTGAACGCAGAATCGAGTTCTTCTTGCGAAACATTGGTGTTCCGATGAAGATTCAAATATGATAACACCGTAGTTTTTTCTACGCGTTCCAATCCGCTGACCTCTATGTTTTTAACATAATATCCGGCGGCATTCGCCTGAAACGCGAACAAACTTGTAAATAATCCGGCATAAATTAATTTTTTCATTTTATTTTCCTTTATTTAATAAAACCAACGACCAATCAAATGCACAATGTCATTCCATGTGGCCAACAACATAATTATCAAAAGAACAATCAGTCCGAATTTGAAAATATAATCCTTAACTTTCGGCTTAATTTCGCGACGAGAAACCATTTCAATAATATATATCACGAGATTTCCGCCATCCAAAACCGGTATCGGGAACAGATTAATCAATCCGAGGTTTACCGATATCAGAGCCATAAAATAAATGAATCCCGAAAGACCGCCTTGTTTGCTGGCATCTCCGGATAATTCGGCAATACGGATAATACCGCCGATGTCTTTGCCTCCGCGGTGACCGGTAATTATTTGTCCGATCCCGCGCAAAGTCATAACCGTCAGGTTATAAGTTTCCTTCACACTCTCCGGAAAAACACGGGATAAACTTATCTCCTTGGAAAATGCATACTCCGATGACGAAACAACACCGAGCATACGACGTTTAATCCCGCCCGGAATATCCTCCGTTACCGTATCTTGTAAATTTGCCGACAATGTAATACGACGTCGATAGGCTATTTCCAATTCTTCATTCTGATGAGCGGCAACATACTGCTTCAAGTCGGCAAAGGTTATAATTTCCGTGCCGTTAATCGATTCGATGATATCGCCTTTTTGCAACCCCGCTTTTTCGGCAGGGCTTCCGGCTACCACACTGTCAACAATCGGCAATAATTCTGAATTTTCATTCGCATTGTCGGCATTTGATGACTTTGTCGCAATAACGCCGATAATCTTTTCTTCTACCTTTTTGCCGCAAACTTTTTGAGCCGTATTTTCTGCGGTAAGCCTGAGCGTATTACGACGCTCAACCACAACTTCCACCTCATCTTGTGTTGCCAAATCGGTCTCTCTGATTAAAGCCGAGAAGTCCGGCGTCGGATTACCGTTAAACATAACTATTTTATCGCCAACCATAATGCCCGCTTTTTCCGCTGCACTGTTGGCCATAACTTCCCCTATATAAGTCGGAATCGTCATTTTGCCGTAGCAAGAAAACAAAACCATAAACAGCAGTATGGCCAAAAGATAGTTGAACAGCGGACCGGCCACAACAATTAAAATTTTCTTCCAAGTACTTTGTAACGCAAAAGCCTGTTTTTTATCTTCTTCGGAGAGTTTGCTTAAGCTATCGTCGGTGGTTGAAGACGAAGCATCACCGTCACCCAGAAACTGACAATATCCTCCGAGCGGTATAGCCGATATTTTCCATTCTGTACCTTTTTTATCGGTACGACTCCACAATTCTTTGCCAAACCCGATGGAAAATGCCACCACCTTCACCTTGAGCATTCGCGCAACGATAAAATGACCGAATTCGTGCACAAACACCAATATCCCTAAAAGAACGATAAACGGTACTACATAGTATATAATGTTTGAAATTATTTCCATTATCCGTTCACCTTATAAAATATAGATAAAGAATAAATACATAAATGCCGAAGCAAAAATAAGTCCGTCTATACGGTCAAAGATGCCGCCGTGTCCCGGAATCAGTCGGGAAGAGTCTTTTACACCGGCCAAACGTTTGATGGCGGATTCAATTAAGTCACCGATTTGTGCCAAAATAGCGATAAGCACAGCCAAAGTGGCATAAAATAACTGATTATCAACATTCCATTCATATTGCAGTTCCAGCGGCTTGTATGAAAAAGAAATATAGCGAAATTTGCTGAAATCATAGAACGGAATTTCCATAATCTCGGTGCAGAAATACATGAAGATAATGCTGACAGAAACCGCAAGCAGGATACCACCGATTAAACCCGACCACGTCTTATTCGGACTGATTTTCGGTGCCAGTTTCGGACCGCGCAGATTGCAACCCACAACCAAGCCGCCGATATCCATACTCCATACCATCAGGAAGAACCACGCCATCATAATAAAGCTGTAATTGAAACGCGGGTCAAAATTACCTTCGCTCGGGTCAAACGAACGATACATCCAAATCAACGAAGCAACACCGATGGATATATACGGCACACCTAAAGTCAGTAATTTGCGGAACTTCTCTTTTTCGGCCAAACCCCATACAATCAGCGATATGATAAATATCATCGGCAAAATAACTTCAAAGTTATACGCCCAGATTGCAATTGCCAAACTCATCATATAAGCGGTAACATAATGCGACGTTTTATTCGCCGGTGCCAGCATATTGGCCCATTCCCACGCCAGCAAACCACCGACGGTAATGGCCAACACTTCAACGTACGGGCTACCGATATACAGAGTCACAATAGCAATCGGAATCATAACGATTGCCGCCAAAACCCTTTTAATCATTGCTCCCATTTTACGACTTACCATATCTTCTCTCCCTCTTGGTATAGTTCTCAATAATTTGCGTTAACTCCGCCACCTCAAAATCAGGCCAGAGCGTTTGTGAAAAATACAATTCACTGTATGACAGTTGCCATAATAAATAATTGCTGATACGTATTTCGCCACCGGTGCGAATCATTAAATCCGGATCGGGAATATCTGCTGTGTACAAATTTTGCGCCAACAAATCGACATTGATATCATCCACGGAAATTTTTCCTTCCGCCACTTGTCGAGCAATTCTCTTCGTCGTCGCCACAATTTCCTGTCTGCCGCCGTAACTCAATGCCACACACAGTGTAACTTCGGTATTATGTTGCGTTTCTTGCTCAATCTTCTCTATTTTTTGCACAATATCTGCGGCCAGCATATTTCTTTCGCCGATAAAAACAATCCGAACATTATCTTTTTGCAATTCTTTGAAGCCATCGTCCAAATATTGACGCAACAGCCCCATCAGTTGTGCCACTTCGGTATCGGAACGTTGCCAGTTTTCGGTGGAAAAAGCATATATTGTCATATACTTAATGCCGCAGTTGCGCACTGCTTTGGCAATTTCCACCAATGTGTCGGCGCCTTTTTTATGGCCTTGAAAAGTCGGTAAACCGCGTTGTTTGGCCCAACGACGATTGCCGTCCATAATAAAAGCGATATGTTGTAAATTCCCGATATCCACGACCAAATCCTATACTTGCAAAATATCCTTTTCTTTGGCGGCGTATTGCTCGTCGATTTTCTTAACGGTATCGTCGGTCCACTTTTGAATATCGTTGTTATATTTCTTTTCTTCGTCTTCCGAAATAAGCGAATCTTTTTTCATTTTTTTGACTTCATCCATGGCGTCGCGGCGAATGTTGCGTACGGCAATTTTGGCCTGTTCGGCATATTTCCCGGCAATTTTCACCAGTTCTTTGCGGCGTTCTTCGCTGAGCGGCGGAATCGGAATGCGAATTACCTGACCGTCATTCATCGGATTTAAGCCTAAATCACTCTCTCGCAGTGCTTTTTCCACGTTTTTAACCAGACCTTTATCCCAAATACTGACCGAAAGTGTGCGCGCATCGGGAACACTTACCGTGCCGAGCTGATTTATCGGCGACATATTGCCGTAGGCCTCAACCAAAATTCCGTCGAGCAAACTGGCATGGGCACGGCCGGCACGCAAACCGCCGAAGTCACCGCGCAGCGATTCCAGAGTTTTTTCCATTCTTTCCAGTGTGTCATCTTTCATAGAATTATAATCTGTCATGTTTACCTCTTTTATTTAACGATTGTGTGTCTTACTTCGCCGCACACGGCTTTTAATATGGCTTTGTCCTCCGCCTGCGCAAATATCATTGTCGGTATTTTAGTGTCGCGCAACATGGCAAGTGCTGTCATATCCATCACATTCAGATGTTTTTCCAACACTTCCGCATAACTTATGCTGTCATAACGCACGGCATTTGTGTCGTTACGCGGGTCGGCACTGTAAACACCGTCGACCTGTGTTGCTTTCATTAATACGTCACAATGCATCTCGGTCGCGCGCAAAGCCGCACCGGTATCGGTTGTAAAATACGGACTGCCTGTGCCGCCGGCAAAAATCACCACTTCGCCGTTTTCCAGAGAGCGCAGAGCGTTGCGAAAACTGTATGTGTCACAAACCTGCGGAACACTCAATCCGGAATACACCGTTGCCGGACAGTTCAGGGAATTTAAAGCCGATTTCATGGTCAGAGCGTTCATTACGGTTGCCAACATACCGATTTGGTCGGCAACACTGCGATCCATCATGGTGCTTGCATTTTTTGCACCGCGGAAAAAATTACCGCCGCCGATAACCAAACAAACCTGCACGCCGAGTTGTCGTACTTCACTTATTTCGGCAGCCAAACGCGCAACCACCGAGGGGTTGATACCGGTTTTATTTTCGCCGGCCAAGCCTTCGCCCGATAATTTCAGCAATATCCTCTTATACAGCGGTTTCATTATTATCCCAAATACGCCTTGAATTTAGTTAAAATCTATCTGTATGTTAATCATTTTATTTGTGTTGTCATTATTATTTTACACGGTTTCAACAGAAAAATTTATCTTGACAACATTTGTTGTTGTGTAATATAATCTCATGCAGAGTGACGGTTAGCGCTTGCTGCCTGCCTTTAGGCAAATCCGGACGGAATAACCGCTTAAAATACAAACAGTTGAAACTCTTTACCAAAGGGAATTTTTGACTGGCAGGCATCAAAAGATTATATTCCCGCTAAGGAGTTAAGACTATGACTGATATCAAAACTTCCTCTCTTACTTATGAAATTATTGAACAACTGTTTCAAAACAGTGTGTGTCTGAGCTATAATCCGCTCGAGCCGCGATCGGCGTGGCAATTTGCCAAAGAAGTGGAGAGGGAATTCAAAAAAACACACAATGTAAAACGTTGCCGCATTGTTTCCGCAACGGCAAAGCTGTGGCAACGCGGCTATCATCCGATTTTTCATTATTTCAGCGACGGTTCGCTTATTTATTCGCGCTATTTGCAAGACAAAGGCGCTCCGGAAATGTTGCAAAAAATCAAAAAACTGCTCAAAATACGCGGTTACAAAGTGAGTAAAATTTATGCGCCGCAGAACACAATCGATTTTTTTGATTATGATAAAATGTTGCGCCATATCTCCGAACAGGCGTGTCAGCATTATCCGTATACCGACGATTTAAGAGCCGCACCGTTTCCAAGCAAAGAAGAATTTGTGAAAGAGTGTTTTGCCGGCGGTAATATTTTGCTTACGGCGTGCAAAACCGAGACAATTAAGCCGGAATGTCGCAACTATTTGGCTTTGTTTGCCGACGGCCGCTATTTTATTTCGGAAATATACGAAAAAGCCATAGCCAACTTCAGTAAAATCCTCAAATTTGAGCTGGAAAATAATAGTTATTTGCGTATGCAACTGGAATATGTGCCGCAAGATTATATTGATGCACTGTATGAAAAAGCCAAAGAATTTGAATGGTACGAAACGCCTGAAGCTGCGGCACAAAAACTAACAAAAGATACCGCATCTTTGCAAAAAATGCAGCAATATATCACCGATTTGTTTGCAAATCGCAAGTGTGTTTCGGTGCTCCGGCCGGAAATCAAAGGTATGTTGTCACCGGAGGAGGAGAAGTATGCACTGTTTAATGACGGTAAGTTGCTTATTGCTCAAAGCCGCAAAAGCTTCGGCGAAGACAGCCTTTTTATGGAACAAATGCACCAAGCCTATCCCGATTATGAATTTAAGATAGAACAGATTCCTGATTTTTATTTTTCGGAGATTTATCGGCGGTTGCCGGAGTTTCAAAAGGGCGCAACCGTAATATATTTGGAAATGCTCAAACAAAAAGCCCGTAAATTGAAGCGAATGTTGGAAATTCCGCACCATGCGGCGCTGGATATGGCGGCGCAGATTGTCGGTTGGGCCAATTGGAAGGCGGTTAAAGTTGAAGATGAATCGCATGCACGCAATTTAATCGGTCATTTGAATTGGCGACACCAATCCGCACTGGAGCATAATCCGGAAAATCCGCTGATGTGGGAATATGAATATTGGCAAATGTTGCAGAAACACCCGAAACCATAAAAATATGGTTGCAAAAAAAAATTATTTCGGCTACAAAACTATTAAAACAAGTCAGGAGATGAAAAATGACGATGCTTATTTTATGCGCGATTTTCGGTTATTTGGCCGGTTCGATACCGTTCGGATTGGTGTTGTGTTATTTGGCCGGCTACGGCGATATTCGCAAAATCGGCTCACACAATATAGGTGCCACCAATGTTTTGCGCACCGGTAACAAATGGTTGGCACTCTTAACCGTGATTTTGGACGCTCTTAAAGCCGGTTTGGCCGCATTGATTGCTTATAAGGTTTTGCCGCAGACGCCGGTATTGCATTTGTGGGGCGCATACGCTCCGCTTAATGTGGTCGGTTCGCTGATTGCCGGTACCTTCGGTGTTTTGGGGCACAATTTTCCGATTTGGCTCAAATTTAAAGGCGGAAAAGGCGTTGCTTCGGCCTTCGGATTTATTTTGATGACACAGCCGTATATTGCGCTGATTGCTTTCGGTATTTGGCTGATTATGGCAGTTTTGTTTCGCTATTCTTCGTTGGCGGCGCTTACCGCGGCGGCGGCAATGCCTTTGCTTGCATATTTTTTATGTCCGCCGATATACGCCGTGTTTTACAGTGCATTGGCTTTGTTGGTAATCGTGCGACACCACGCGAATATTTCCCGTCTGCTCAAAGGCGAAGAAAGCAAAATCAGTTTTAAGAAGAAACAATAGTGGCAAGCTCCGAATTAATTGATATTTTGCAACTGATTAATACCGACGGTGTCGGTCCGGTTACGTTTTACAATTATCTCAAAAAAGCCGGAAACATCGGCAAAGCATTGGATTTGGCGGCGCAAAAACGTGCGCTGTATCCGCGTGATGCCGCCGAGATTGAAATTGAAAAAGCCGCAAAGCTCGGAGTACAACTCATTACATATAATGACAAGCGTTATCCGCAAAAATTGCTCGAATTGAATGACGCACCTCCGGTTTTGTATGCGTTAGGTCGCACCGAATTGTTGAATTATCCGCTGTCGGTGGCGATTGTCGGAGCACGCAACGCTACCATCGCCGGCCGCAAAATAGCCTCACGAATCGCTTATGATTTAACTGAAGCCGAAGTACTGGTAATTTCCGGAATGGCACGCGGGATTGACGCGGCGGCACATAAGGGTGCGCTCTATGCTAACTCGCAAAACGGGGCAACCGTGGCCGTACTCGGTACCGGTGTTGATGTGCCGTATCCGACGGAGAATACCGAATTATATAATCAAATTCGTGATAAAGGCCTGTTGATTTCAGAGTTTTCGCTGGGCACGGCCGCGCAAATTTCCAACTTTCCGCGCCGCAACCGAATTATTTCCGCTTTGACCGAAGGTACTTTGGTGGTGGAGGCCGGAGTTCATTCCGGTTCGTTGATTACGGCAGAGCTGGCTCTGGAGCAGGGAAAAGATGTATTTGCCGTTCCCGGTTCGCCGCTTGAAGTTCGCTCGGCCGGTCCCAATCAACTGATTAAAGAAGGTGCGTTATTAACAGAAAACGCCGATGATATACTTAATGTATTAAGTATGAGGCAAAATCAACTTATTAAAGAGCAAAAAACTTTGCGTATCCCCCTTGACAAACCGAAAAATCAAGTAAATATTTCTGCACATAAAGAAGTATCGATTCCGATGTCGGAAACGGCCGACACAAATGTCAAGTTGCTTGATTTGGTTTCGTATGAAGGAGTTGATATTGACGAATTATTGCGTACTTGCGGGTTGTCGCAGGCGGATTTTTTTGCGCAGATTCTTGATTTGGAATTTGCCGGCAAAATCGAGCGACATGCCGGTAACAAAATAGCAAAAATTAAAGGATGAAAAAATGAAATTAGTCGTTGTGGAATCTCCGGCAAAAGCCAAAACAATCAATAAATATTTGGGTTCTGATTATAAGGTTCTTGCCAGCTACGGGCATATTCGCGATTTGCCGAGCAAAGACGGCTCGGTCAATCCGGATAAAGATTTTGCCATGCAATGGGAATTCAGCCCTGCCGGACGCAAACATCTCAACGATATTATCACCGCACTTAAAGATTGTGATACGCTTATTCTCGCATCCGACCCGGATAGAGAAGGAGAGGCAATCGCATGGCATATTTTGGAAGAATTAAAAGAAAAGAAGAAACTTACCGGCAAAAAAATTCAGCGCGTTGTGTTTCACGAAATTACCAAGTCGGCGGTTAAAGAAGGTATTGAAAATCCGCGCGAAATAGATCAGGATTTGGTCAGCGCCTATATGGCCCGTCGTGCGCTTGATTATTTGGTGGGCTTTACGCTTTCGCCGGTATTATGGCGCAAACTTCCGGGCTCAAAATCGGCAGGACGCGTACAATCGGTGGCATTGCGCCTGATTTGCGAACGCGAAAACGAAATTGAAAAGTTTAAACCGGAAGAGTATTGGACGGTTGACGTCAATCTTTTGACGCAAAACAATGCCCAAATGCTGACACACTTAATTAATCTCGACGGCAAAAAATTGGCGAAGTTTACCATTAATACCGCCGAAAAGGCCGCAGACGCCAAAGCCAAAATCGAAGCTCAGGATTTTCATATCGATAACGTAGAACGCAAAAAGGCCAGCCGTTATCCGGCGCCGCCGTTTACCACCTCCACCTTGCAACAAGAAGCGGCGCGCAAATTGCGCTTTTCGGCTAAAAAGACCATGCAAGTGGCGCAAAAACTTTATGAAGACGGCTTTATTACTTATATGCGTACCGATGCGGTAAATCTTTCCAAAGATGCGATAAATGCTTGCCGTGCGGCTATCGAAAAGTATTTTGGCGGACCGTATTTACCGAAAACCGCCAAGGAATACAAGAATAAGACCAAAAACGCACAAGAAGCACACGAGGCGATTCGTCCGTCCGATGTTATGAATACGCCGAAAAAAATGGAGATAAAACTCGACAGCGACGCACATAAGCTTTATGAATTGATTTGGAAGCGCACCGTTGCCTGTCAGATGAATCCGGCAATATTGGATAAGGTGGTGGTCGATGCCAAATCAGCCGATGATAAGATACTGTTGCGTGCCACCGGTCAGGTTATTCAGTTTGACGGCTTTTTGAAACTGTATCAGGAAAGCAAGGATGATTCGGACGAAGATGACGATAACGTTATTTTGCCGAATGTGGAAGCCGGAGAGAAGGTTAGTAAAGGCGAGATTAAGCCGACACAGCACTTTACCACACCGCCGCCGCGCTTTACGGAAGCCAGTCTGGTTAAAAAGCTGGAAGAACTCGGTATCGGCCGTCCGTCGACATACGCCAATATTATCGCGGTTTTGCAAGAGCGTAAATATGTAAAAGTCGAAAAACTGCGCTTTATTCCGGAAGATCGCGGCCGTATTGTGACGGTATTTTTGGAAAACTTCTTCAAAAAATACGTGGAATACGATTTTACGGCGCAGTTGGAAGAATATCTTGATGATGTTTCTTCCGGCAATATGGAGTGGAAAAAGTTGTTGGGCGGCTTTTGGACCAAGTTTATCAAAACCGTGGAGAGTGTACAGCCGCTGCAGCTGACAGAGGTAATCAATCGTATTGACGAAGCTCTGTCGGCGCACCTGTTTCCGCCGCGCGAAGACGGTTCGGATCCGCGCAGTTGTCCGCAATGTCACGACGGACGTTTGAGTATCAAATTCGGTAAATACGGAGCCTTTTTGGGCTGTTCGCATTATCCGGAGTGCGGTTATACCAAGCCGCTGACCGATACCAAAGAGGAAGAACAGAAAGACGCTAATGATACGGCAATTCGTTCGGTACAAAACGAAAATAAGCTGATGTGTCAACACGGCGATATGAATGTTTATCTTAAAAAAGGTCCGTACGGTTTTTATGTTCAACTCGGCGAAGATGCAACCGCCACCACCGAAAAACCGAAACGTGTGGCTTTGCCAAAGTTTGTAAAACCGGAAGAACTGACGGCAGAACAGGCGGAAATTTTAGTTTCGTTGCCGCGTGATTTAGGTAACGGTATTGAGGCCAACATCGGCAAATTCGGACAATATGTAAAACAAGGCACAAAGTCAAAATCTCTGGCCGGAAGTGATAACATTTTCAACATAACTGCCGAGCGCGCGTCCGAACTTTTGCAACACGCCGTAGCCAAGCCGGAACCGAAAATTTTGGGCAAGCATCCGCAGACTAAGGAAGATATTGTTTTAAGTAAAGGACGCTACGGAATGTATTTAAAATGCGGGCGCAACAACTATGCCATTCCGAAAGGTTATGCCCCGAGCGAACTGACGGAAGAAGAAGCTATCAAGATTGTCACAACCAAAAAATAGTATGTAAAAATAATAAATTGCTTGCAAAATAAATTTTATGCGTTTATACCAATGGCAAGTTAATAACATCAGAGGTTGTTTATGAGTAAAGAAGAATTGATAGAACTGACGGGTGAGGTGGTGGAAAAACTGCCGAACGCCATGTTCAGAGTAAAGCTGGAGAACGGCGTAGAGATTTTGGCGCACACCGCCGGTAAAATGCGGAAGTTTCGCATTCGCGTGATGGTCGGCGATAAAGTGGATATTGAAATGACACCGTACGACTTGACCAAGGGACGCATAACCTTCCGTCACAAAGATGCATAAATTTTGTTGATTTTTTTCAGAGCCGCATTTTGCGGCTTTTTTTGTATAGGCTTGATTTAAGAAAAGTGTTGTTTTTACGTCATACTGAGGCAAAGCCGAAGTATCTGTCAACGCTAAAGGCGTTGTTTCGTCCTTAGGACGAAATGGATTCTTCACACGACACCGAAGTGTCTGTTCAGAATGACGGTGAATCAAGTGGTTATGTTTTATTAAAAAAACAACACTTTCCTTTAATAGAGCGTTTGTATAAAAAATACCTTCTGTAAAAAAATAATCCCCCGCCTTAACAGCGGGGTTTTATTTATTGGCGGAGAGAGTAGGATTCGAACCCACGGTGGAATGTTTCATCCACGTCTGATTTCAAGTCAGGTGCATTAGACCAACTCTGCCATCTCTCCGTTTTGCCTTAAAGACAAACAATCATTTTGTTTATACCCCGATATGCCGTTGCGCAACATTACCGAAATATAAACGACAGCTTTTGCAAATACATCTGTTTTTTTACACGATAAAATTTAAATGTCAAGGATTATTTGGGAAAATTGAAAAAACGCCTAATTGTCGCTTATAAAAAGCAAAAACGCCGGTTCTGTTCCATACCGACGTTTTATACTTCAATTTTTATGATTATAAATATCATACTCATCGTTACGGGTTGCTATAACCCTTTCTTCACCCGTAAACGCATTTACCATTATATATTTGTTATTACGGTACGCAATAAACGAATCCGGTAAAACGTAGTCCAGAATAACATCGTATTCTGTCTCCAATGAGTTCATCAATAAATCCAGCAAAAACCGCGAAGACAAAGTATCTTTCTTTTCTTCGGATTTTTCCTTAACCGTCACACTATCCGTGCGAATTTCTTGTGCCGCAATCTGCCCGCAGAAAAACAGCATACATAAAAATAAAAGCTTTCTCATAATTGTAAAATTTTGTCATATTATACATTTTCCGGAATTAAAATCAAGGGTTTTATTTATTCAAGGGTTTTATTTATTATGGGATGAAAATCGATAATATTTGAATTTTTGCGGATTTTTTCTTACCATAATACGAAATTGTAAAACATATATGGGAAGTTTGATAATGTTGATGTATATCGTAGCACTTATAATATTCGGGATTTTTGTATGTTGCCTGTATTATACGCCGGTAATCATCAAAAAAATATGCCGTTTTTTAGACCGAAGTGCGCTCGGTTATTGTATCAAAATCAGCCTCGGAATTATTCTGTTGGGAGGTATTTTGTATTTGATACACCTCGATAACGGATTTCAAATAAACAAAGAACGGCTGCTGTGCAACAAAGTGACCGATACCTGCACATACAGCGTGGCAAACTATGGTAATGACGAATATATCGAGCAAAAGACATTTTCTGTATTTTCTATTAAGTCGGTCGGATTAAAGAAAGACAAAATTGAAAGAGAAGCGCGTTTTGGCGGCACTTACTACCGAAACAAATACACAATTAAACTGTCTAATAATTATTATTCTTATTTTGATTATCCGATTGTGCGCGATGACTATGACGAGGCGATTGAAACCCTCAATCGTTTCAAGGCCTTTATTCATAACGAAAACGAGACTGAATATCTGGATTTTAAGGATTATTACATTGACGAACTGATGGTTTTTTTCGGATTATTGGCGGTGGTTATGGCCATTGTAATCATCTGCAACGATTTTCAAAAATGGCAAAAAACGCAGCAAAAAAATCAATAAAAAATCCCCGCTCCGGTTAAGGAACGGGTTTAATCAGTTAAAACACAAAGTTGAAATGCTCAACATCTTCGGGGCTGAATTGCTTTTCGATAATCAGCGACGACAACAGCGGCAACTTCATCTTTTTACATAAATAGCGATAAGCTTCATTGTCGGTGTTGACGGTAACGGTATCTCCCCACCATTGAGCGGTGGGGTGTTTTTTTATATGCGTACAGTTAGAGGATTAGAACCCACGGGCATGGGTTTGACAAGGAGGCTGAGGCACACGGGGGTGTGTCGGTGTTACAACTTGTTTTTATCTGATGACATCAATATTCTACCGTTTTTTGCCGGAGAGGAGTTTGTTGGGATAATATATTGCTATCTTGAGCCTTTTGGCGCAATTCAATTATAGTATTGTTGATTAAATCCTGTTCCTGCTGAGTGCGAACACCATCGGCATCGCAATCACGCACGACGGTTAATAATCCGGCAATACGTTGATATGCTTCGGCGGTATTTAAACTGTTTTGCGTGAGAGGTACAAAACTTGACTTGTAACTATTTTGCATCTGCGGATTCAGTTCAAAATCAGGGTTGATAACGGCCCGCATATCACCCAAATATTTCACATCGGAAAACATTTTGTTTACGCGACGCAGATATTCCTGATGCGCATCAGGCGTATCCTGAATGTTTTTTTGCAAAAAGCGTGTTTCCGCGTCACGAGGCTGAAACATAATTGAGTTGGCAATATGAAGAGAATACCAGGCATCTTCTTGGTTATAAGTATCGAGCCAATTTTGAAAAATATATGAACCGACGATTTCTTTGTGTTTGGAAACATCTTTTTCTGCTGATAACTGCTTTTGCAGTTGCAAGGTATCAACATTCAAATTTACGGGTGCGAAATGTGCCAGGTTATGATCTTTTTCAAATTGTTCCAAGGCTCTTCCGGCTTGTGTCATAGAAGCCTTTATCTCGGTAAGACAAGAAAGGGCGGTCATATATTTTGTCGGTAAGTTCGGAATAAAAAAGTTGTTTTCATAATCTGATAAATGCGATTCCTCATGTTCGAGATTACTGGCGTTAAATTCCGGATTGTTTACTTCATTATAAATTTCCATAACCAGTCTTTCGGCTCTTTGTTGCGGATATTTCAGAACTTTCATAATTGAATCGACAACGGCTTCCTTTCCTTCTAAGGTAACACGATACATACGAATAGTGTTTTCTTCATTATTAAATTCTCCACTTGTAAAATATACACCGTTTTCTGATATATTATCGGTACACATTTGTGCAATGCTTATGGTGTCGGTAACATATTGTGTGGGCTTAGAAAATATTTCTTTTTGTTGCGCTAAATACGATTCGGCAATTTTGTTATAGTTCATAGCTTTATCGGTAATCACAAAGCCGCCTCCGTTTGCTGTGGTAACTACAAAACGATCTCCATTGGCGCGGTAATGAATATCATAACCGGTTGCATCCAGATTTTTCTGCTCGGCTTGTTCCAAGCTGTCTTGTCGGAGCTGTTCTTTTTTCTCCAGCAAATCATTGATTTTGGTCTTTACTTCTGCTGAGGATAATGTTTCCGGTTGCGGTTGATTAAACGGATCTTTGGGGGTTTCTACAATATTTATATCCTCCGAACGCGGTGAAATTTTTGGCGCGGGTGAGTTTGTTTTGGCACTTGCGGTCTTCATGGGTGCCGCCGCCACAACCAATATTCCGAGCTTAAATAACAAATCGGTTATTCGTTTTTTTATTTTCGCACCAGTTTTCATAGTTCATCACTCCATATTTGTTGTAATACGTATCTGATACTATCATATAATGCAATTTATGTCAATAATTAAATAAAAAACACTAAACCCGCTCCGGTTAAGGAACGGGTTTAATCAGTTAAAACACAAAGTTGAAATGCTCCACCTCGTCGGGGCTGAATTGCTTTTCGATAATCAGCGACGACAACAGCGGCAACTTCATCTTTTTACATAAATAGCGATAAGCTTCATTGTCGGTGTTGACGGTAAAATCGCGCGGGCGATGACACACCAGATTCGCATAGTCATCGGCATAAGCGGATAACAATCTGTGTGTGAGCTGGATGAGATACAATTTCAACGTGCGCTCCATTGGCGGCAAAACACGCTCCAACTCCTGCTTGGTCTCGTAATAATACATAAACATTTTTCCGCTTTTGCGTTCCGGATTGTTGTCTAATTCATCGGCAAGTCCGCAATCCAACAAATCGGATAGTTCATCACATACCGAAAATTCCAACGAACGAAAAACCACGGTCAGCGGTGCATCTCCGTCAACATGTCGACGGTAGATTCTGTCGGCAATTTGTACCAAAAGCAAGGTCAATACCAAACGTTGACGGGCTTCCGGCGATTCATACTGCATAAACAGGCGCATTTTGAGATAGGCTCGCCAACACACGGGCAACTTGTTGATTTCATCTTCCAAATTGTCGATTTTGGGCAGAAGCGGTAACAGTTTTGCCAGCTGGGAATTGATGTCCTGAATGTGCTCTTGCTGAAAAGCCGCATAATCAGACTCAATTTTCTGAATACGCAAAAGATCATTTTTAATATTCTCCGGATATTTATCTTCGGGAATATCAAACAATACTCGCCCGTCCATCTCGGCATAAACAATATATTTACCGAGCACAACGGTTTTAATATTGAGTTTATGATATTGCCACGGCCACTTGCGCACCGGCGGCAAATTACCGTACACTGACTCAACAGGCAATTGAATCGGCTTTTTTTCACCCTCTGGATACAGATTCCAAAAACCGTCGGCTTTCGTAATCTTCTTGATACGATAGGTCTTTTTTTCTTGTTTCATAAGCAAAAATATATAAATAATACAAATTTGACGCTTTTGTAGCAGAAATTATGATTTATGTCAATAATAAAAGCTGTGAGTCTTTAAACATATCACTTTATTTGAACGGACGAATATTTTATAAATAAAAAAACAAGGAGTAAAAAATGACGATTGTATCAATATGGTGTAGGCATAAAGGCGACAATATCATCGGCGCAGGTGTCGGTCTGCCGTGGAAAATTCCGTCGGATACACGGCGTTTTCGCAATTTAACCGAGGGGCAGATTATGGTAATGGGCGGTCGCACTTACGGCGGTATGCCGCAAAAAGTGCTGACGGGGCGCAAGGTGATTGTACTTGATAATTCCGGCAAAACCGAGATTTTGGATAAAGATAATCACATTGTGGTTGATAATGTTGAAAAGCTTAAAGATTATCCTGAAGATTTATATATTTCCGGCGGCGCCACGATTTATGCCATATTTTTTACTACTCCGAGCATTATGCCGGATATTGTGGTGGATTGCGTGTATTCCGGCCCGATAAACGAAGGCGCAACCGATTTAATTGATGTTAATCGCAGCGTTGCAGTGTTGGAACAAAAATATTTTGCCCTGCCGCAGACGTTCGAACTGGATGGAGTTGTTACCACCGTATGGTTGAAAAAAGGCGATTTTGTGGAACAATCTACGGTTAAAAAAATTATGCAATATTTAGAAACGGAAGGAAAATAAAATGCAACAATATTTGGATTTGTTACGCGATATTATGGAAAACGGCGTGGATAAAATGGATAGAACCGGTGTCGGTACCCGCTCGGTTTTCGGGCGGCAGATGCGCTTTGATTTAAGCAAAGGATTTCCGCTCGTAACCACTAAAAAAGTCCACTTAAAAAGCATTATTCACGAGCTATTGTGGTTTCTAAAAGGCGAAACCAATGTTAAATATTTGCAAGAAAACGGCGTGCGAATTTGGAATGAATGGGCTGACGAAAACGGCGAATTAGGGCCGGTTTACGGTTCGCAATGGCGCAACTGGAACGGTGAGGGAATTGACCAGATTGCCGAAGTTATCGAAACTTTGAAGAAAAAACCGAATGACCGCCGGATGATTGTTTCGGCATGGAATGTCGGCAAAATTCCGGAAATGCACTTGCCACCGTGTCATATGATGTTTCAGTTTTATGTGGCAAACAATAAATTGAGTTGTATGTTGTATCAGCGCAGTTGCGATATGTTTTTGGGTGTGCCGTTCAATATTGCTTCGTATGCTCTGCTGACGATGATGGTAGCGCAGGTTTGCGGTCTTGAACCGGGAGAATTTATCCATACGCTCGGCGATACGCATATCTATCATAATCACTTTGAACAGGTGCGGGAACAGCTTTCGCATACACCATATCCGTTGCCGCAAATGAAAATAAATCCGAATGTGAAGAATATCGATGACTTCAAATATGAGGATTTTGAACTCGTAAATTATCAAAGTTATGATACGATTCGCGCGCAAGTTGCCGTGTAAAAACTCATATAATGGCCTGCTAATCAAAGGGTTTTCCTCTCATGTACTACTTTGTACACTACGCGGAAAACCCTTTTTCTATCAGGCACATTCTCTGAGTTTTTAGGAAGTTGTGTACCTTTTGTTGTACACGTCGTCGAAAAACCCCTTCGTATTTACTGCATTCTCCGTATTTTTAAAGCTTCATACACCGCGGGAAAAACCTTTTTTCATAAACTCCATTCTCTGAGTTGATAGAAAGTTATGTACCTCTTTTCTGAGGCAAAAATCTGATTGGTAAAATTGCAAAAAAACTTGTGAAAAATCATAATATTAATTGCCTGTTAAACAATTTGTGCTATGTTGACACCAACTTAATATGAATTGCAATTTATAAAGGTTACAAAAATGGAATCACAAGCTCTTTCTGAGGTTGCACAAGCAGCCACACAACAAATGTCTTTATGGGATATGGTCTGGTCCTCGGACACCATTACCAAACTGGTTATGATAGGTTTAATCGCCGCTTCGGTATGGTCGTGGGCGATTATTTTGGAAAAATTCGCCGTTCTTCGTCAGGTACGTCGTCAGTCCAAAAAGTTTGAAGAAGCATTTTGGTCAGGTGGTTCGCTGGATAGATTATATGAAGCTATCGGCAACCGTCCGCGTGATCCGATGAGTGCGATTTTCGTGGCCGCCATGCGCGAGTGGAAGCGCAACACGCTGATGATTGGCAAAACCGACCGCAGTTTGCGCGGCGTTTCGTTGCAACAGCGTATTGAAAAAGCAATGTCGGTTTCGATGGAAAAAGAAATGGACAGTTTGGATACGCACCTCGGCTTTTTGGCAACAACCGCATCGGTGGCGCCACTCGTCGGTTTGTTCGGTACGGTTTGGGGTATCATCAACAGCTTTAACGCGATTGCCGTAACCCAAAGCAACTCGCTTTCCGCTATGGCTCCGGGTATTGCCGAAGCGCTGTTTACCACTGCCTTTGGTTTGATTGCCGCAATTCCGGCGGTGGTGGCCTACAACGCAATTTCTTCCAACATTGACCGCTATTCCCGCTCGCTCGATAATTTTATTACCGAGTTTTCGACGATTTTATCGCGTGAAATTGATGCAACAACCCTGAAAGCCGATATGGCCGGAGAATAAATATGGCATTTATGTACAACAATTCATATCATCGCCGCCAACTGCGCCGCAAAGCCGACATTAACATTACCAATCTGATGGACGTAATGATGGTGCTTCTGGTGGTGTTTATGGTGGCCGCGCCGTTGATGACCTCCGGTATTCCGCTGAACTTGCCGAAAGTCGGGGGTAAGGCGATGACCGGCGATAATACATCGGTAAACATCAGTGTTGACCAAGACGGCTATTATTACATCGGTAAAAGTGTGGTGGAAGATGATAAAATCCTCGCCAAACTTCAAGCTATCAAAGGTGAAAACGATGAATTGACCGTTACTATTTCCGGTGACACCGATGCCCACTATGGTCGCGTTATCGGCTTAATGGCAATTTTGAAAGAAGCCGGATATGAAAAGGTCGGGCTGAAGACGGAATCCAAACCGTTGGGTAAAAAATAACTTTTAAGAAAAGCGCGGGCTTATGAACAAATACTTGAAACAATCAATCATTTTACACGTTGCGGTGTTTCTTGCAATGTGGATTGATATGCCTAGTTTTTGGCATCACGATATGACACTCGGGCAAAATCCGATTATTGTTGACCTCTCGCAGGTCAAGATAGATGAGTTTACCAATTTGCCGACCAAGGCGGAATTCGGACCGGAAGACCAAAAAGCTACCGTAACCGAGCATAAAGAGCAATATACTCAAGATTCTGCGCCGGAGCCTGAACCGCAAAAAGCCGATACTCCGACCGAGGATAAGCAACCGCAGGAAGAACCGATAGAGGAGCCGAAAGAAGATTATGTGGCACCGCCGGAACCGGAAAAGAAACCGGCGCCGGATAAAAAAACGGAGCCGAAAAAACAACCGAAACGCCCGCCGGTGCCGACGGCTAAACCTAAACCGAAGCCGCAGCCTAAACCGGAAAAACCGGCCGATAAGAAAAAGCCGGAAGAGCAGAGTAAGGTTCGCAGCAACGCTTTGAAGAGCCTGATGCAGGAAATTGATAACGACCGCAATATTGATATCGGCGCCAAAAATCAAAAAGCGATGATTAAAGAGGGGACTCCGGTCAGAAATATGGGTATCGAGGGTGGCAACAGTCAAGGCTCGTACTTCAGCGATTTAACCATCTCCGAAACCGATGCCATCGCCAGCTTGTTGCGCCAAAACTGGAACCTTGATCCGGGGGCTATGGGTATTGACGGTATGATGGTGGAAATCCGCGTGTTCTTGGAGCGCGACGGCTCGATTAAAGAAATAGAATTTGTGGATAAAGCACGCTATAATACCGACCCGAACTATCGTTCCGTGGCCGAGAGTGCGCGTCGTGCCATTATTATGACCGGTAACGCCTTTAAACAGGTATTCGGGACGTGTGGAATACTTTGCGCCTATACTTCGACCCGCTCGATAAGGGCGTTAGATAAAACTGTAAAAAAACACCTCTCGAAAAATAAAATGTTGACAAAATACGGTTTTCAGTGTAAAACGGTATTAACAAAAAACAATTTATATATGAATATTGAAGGAATAAAAAGAGTATTGGACGCCGACGGTATCCTTTACTCGGTATTGTCTGAGGATAGAAAAGTGGAAATTGAAGAGATGACCACCGTTCCTCGTTCCCATGCAGAAATGCATCGGAAAATTTTAGTATTGACAGCCGGTAGCATTAAGGAGGCTGAACGCTCTAGGGAAGACTGGCAAGGGTTTGTGAATGTCATTCTTGATACAAGTTGTTCCAGATGTTTGGAGAGGTTACATCCGGCAAATCTGATTCTTATCAGCAAGAACGATACCGGCAAAACCATTGCTGCTCTCCATGAGGCAATGCACAAGCGCAGCGGTCGCTGAAAAAATACCCTGAAACGTGATTGTTTCAGGGTAATTTTTAATTTTAAACCGAGAAAAGCTGAAATTAAGCGCTTTTTTGCCAACCGCGCAGAATATAGTCGCTCAACTTTTCGCTGAAAAACGAACTGTCGGTAATAGCCTCGCCCTCGGCGATTTTAGCCTGATCCAGAAGCTGGCTCTTGTCAAACATACTGTCGGCCAGTTTGATAATCAGCGGATGATACGGATTTACTTCCAAAATGCGTGAGCTGGCAAAAGATGTCTGCTGTTGGTGGTTGCGCATCAAGCGCTCGAGGTGAATACTCATTTGGCCGTTTTCCACCGTCAGACTGACCGGACTTGAAGTCAGTTTTTCGGTAGCCACGACTTTGCCTACTTCATTTTTGAACAATTCGCTCATAAAATCGGTCAATTTTTTCAAACTTCCTTCGTCGGCGCGCGGCGTATCGCGTTCCATCTTCAAATCCATATCAGCTTGCGAAACGTGCTTAATCGGATATCCTTTATAGTTTGTAAGCACTTGGACCCAGAACTCATCAATCGGGTCGGTCAACAGCAACACTTCAATTCCTTTGGCTTTGAAAGCTTCAAGCTGCGGATTGTTGCGGAGCGTCGGCACATCGTCGCCGGTAATGTAATAAATGTTGGTTTGTCCTTCATTTACGCGCGATATGTATTCATCAAGCGAAGTCAGACGCTCGTTGTCGTTGGTGGAATAAAAGCGCGACAGCGAGGCCACCATCTCACGATTTGCCACGTCTTCGTAAATACCTTCTTTAAAAGCAATACCGAAAACTTTCCAGAATTTCATATAGTCATCATAATCTTCCGAGCGGGTTTTCAATTCCTTCAAAATACGTCCGACCGTGCCGTTCTTAATCTTGGCAATCAGCGCATTTTGTTGCAACATTTCACGCGAAATATTCAGCGGCAAATCGGCACTGTCGATAATACCTTTGACAAAGCGCAAATATGCCGGCATTAATCCTTCTACCTTGTCGGAGATAAACACGCGATTTACATACAGCTTTAAACTTTGTTGGCGGTCAGGCTGAAACAAATCATACGGAGCCTCCGACGGAATGTATAAAAGTCCGGTATATTCGATGTTGCCTTCGGCCTTAAAGTGCAATCTGAGCCACGGTGTATCAAAATTGCGTGAAATATGATGATAAAATTCGTTATACTGCTCGTCGGTAATATCGGCCTTATTTTTGGTCCACAGCGCCGAGCCGGTATTCACGGTTTCTTCGCCGGCCTTACCTAAATCAAGCACAATCGGATAATTGATGTGGTCGGAATAGGTGCGAATAATGTGACGCAAATAAATTGTATCCACATAATCTTTGGCATCATCTTTGAGATAAAGCTTGATGTCGGTACCGACTTTATCGCGCTTGGCTTCGGTAATCTCAAAGCCGTCAACACCGTTGGAAGTCCACAGCCAAGCCTGTTCTTCGCCGGCGCGACGCGTAGTTACCTCAACTTTAGAGGCTACCATAAATGCCGAATAAAAACCGACACCGAACTTGCCGATCAGATCAACAATCGAGCCGTTATCTTTTGCATTATTCACAAATTCCGCGGTGCCCGATTTGGCGATTGTTCCCAAATGGTGTACCAAATCGTCTTTATTCATACCGATACCGTTATCGCTGACAGTCAGCGTATTTTCTTCGGCATTCGGCGTAATCGTGATTTTAAACTCGCCGTTATTTTTAACGATTCCCGGATTGGTCAGCGAATAATAACGCAGTTTATCGCAGGCGTCGCTGGCGTTGGAAATAAGTTCGCGTAAAAAGATGTATTTTTCCGAATACAGCGAATTAATTACAATATCGAGAAGTTTGGTTACTTCTGTTTTGAATTTTTGTTTGCTCATAAAAAATCTCCCATATATCAACTGTTACTTATATGGGAGTATTTTTTTGCGTTCGCAAGAGGCGGAGCTAATTTTTTATAAAGTTATTTTACAATATCCACCGAGCAATTATCTCGCAAAAATTCCAGCTCTTCCAACGGCGCAACGTGCCAGACGGCAGCATAATCAAAGTCTTCTTCTGCCGGTATGACTTCCGATTCCAAAATATGCAGATATTGTTCCGCCTGTTTTTCCGAAAACGCGCAAGTATATTCCAAAAACATAGATTCGGAGAAATAACTTGATTCGGCCGGAGGAATGTTTTTAAGTAAAATATGGTCGATTTTATCGGTTTTTTGCACCGTAAATTTATAAACACAGGAATCTCCTTTAAGACCGATAATTTCACGAGAAAATTCCAACCCCGAAGCTGTTTCTTTTTGCTGTATCGGCGTACAGGCAGCCAGATTGCGGCGGATATTTTGTGTGTTATCGATTTCTTCCCGATAAAAACTGCAATATTTTGGGTCCGACATAATCTTTACCGCCGCTTGATAATCTTCATCTTTCTCAATATAATATTTATCCCAACGTTGCGAATACGCTTTGTTTTCAAAGCGCTGCAACGCGTGTGCATAAGTTTTGGCCACATCTGCCGGCAGCGAACAATCCTGATGAATTTCCACTGAAGAATTGGTAACACCTGTAATATGCAATTCGCACATACCGTCTTTCATTCCGTCTATGGTATACAGATTATTTACGGCTACATCTTTGCGTCGCAACGGTCTTTCGGAGTGGTATGGTTCGCACTTTTCCAAACTTGCGGTAAAACCCTGTGGCAATACCAGTTTGCTAACAGTAACATCAATGGAAAGTATCTGCGCCTCCGCCGGATTCGACAGATAAGCCGCACCCGCCGTAATTGCCAGACTAATCAGGTATTTTAATGCGTTCAATGTCTGCTCCTATTGCTTTAAATTTTTCTTCCAAATGTTCATAGCCGCGGTCCAAGTGATAAACGCGGTTGACGATGGTTTCGCCTTCTGCCACCAAACCGGCCAAAATCAAGGCAAACGAGGCGCGTAAATCGGTTGACATCACCGGTGCGGCCGAAAGTTTTTCCACTCCGCGTACAATCGCCGAAGCGTGACCGTGTACATTGATGTTTGCGCCCATACGCATCAGCTCCGGAACGTGCATAAAACGATTTTCCCAAATACTTTCGGTAATCATGGCCGCACCTTCGGAAACACACATCAATGCCATAAATTGTGCCTGCAAATCGGTCGGAAAACCGGGATAATAATCGGTGAATACATCTTGCCCGACCAGTTTTGCGTTTTGCGCGTCAACAATAAATCCGTTATCGGTCATTTCTATGGTGGCGCCGGTTTTGCGCAAAATATCCAGTGGCGTTTGCAAAAATTGCGCCGGAGCATTAACCAGTTCCACCCGCCCGTGTGTAATGGCTGCGGCCACGGCATACGAACCGGCCTCAATACGGTCGTTGATAATCTCGTGCGTTACGCCGTGCAATTTTTCCACACCATGAATGGTCAGGGTAGAGGTATTTGCTCCTTCGATTTGCGCGCCCATCTTATTTAAAATATCGATTAAATCGGCGATTTCCGGCTCTTTGGCGGCATTTTCGATAACGGTTGTGCCTTCGGCCAGAGCGGCGGCCATCAAAATATTGCAGGTAGCACCGACCGATGCCGAGTGAAAGGCAACGTGCGCACCTTGCAACCTACCGTCAACATCGGCAACCACATAGCCGTTTTTGATTTCGATTTTGGCACCCATTTGCTCAAGCGAGGATAAGTGAATATCCATCGGACGCGCCCCGATGGCGCATCCCCCCGGCAACGAGAGTTCAACGTGGCGATATTTAGTCAAAAGCGGCCCCAAAACATAGTAAGAAGCACGCATTTTGCGCACATAATCATAAGGTGCCACCAAACTGGTCGGCTGCGGCGTATGATAAGTAATGGTTTGAGTCAAATGCCCGTTGCGCTCTTCGGATTTTTCTTCAATCTTTGTGCCGAGTTGCAACAACAACGCGTTCAGCGACTTAATATCGGAAAGAAACGGAATATTTTGAATCGTTACCGGTTCATCGGTCAGCAAACTGGCACAGATAATCGGCAAGGCGGTATTTTTGGCGCCGCTGATAAATACTTTTCCGAACAGCGGTTTTCCGCCGATAATTTTAATCTTGTCCACGTTGGTTCTCCTTTGCTTCTTTCTTTTTATTAAGTTCAGCCTGTTGTTTTTTGCGCTTGGCAATATTTTTTTGCAAGGCTTTTGCCTCTTTTTCAAAACGTATTTGCTGTTGTGATTTTTGATTAGTCATTCTTTTTCCTTGTTTGAATTCATGATGAATTATATCGGGTATTGTGCTTTAATACAAGTAAAGTTTGCCTTTAATAACAGGAAAAGGTCGATAGGTTTATATCTTCATTCACAAAAAATGTAAAAATATAAAAAAAGTTCTTGCAATTTATTTTTTATGTGATATTAAATAATTCGTTCGCAGATGATGCGGGTATAGCTCAGGGGTAGAGCGCAACCTTGCCAAGGTTGATGTCGTGGGTCCGAATCCCATTGCCCGCTCCAATTTATTTAATATGAGAGAGGAATATGTTTCCTCTCTTTTACATAAGTACTCAACGGCACGGTTTTAAGCGATGTTTGCGAGTACGGATGATTGCTTCATCGTCTAATGGTAGGACAGCGGATTCTGACTCCGTCAATCTTGGTTCGAGTCCAGGTGAAGCAGCCAACATAAACAACCGCCTTGTGGCGGTTTTTTTGTTGGCTGATTTACCTGAGGTGAAGAAGCAAGCGGTTCGGGGAGCCACCGGCGCAAAAGTGTCGGTGGCGATGACTCAGTGGCGACAGCCATCTGAGCTCTTGAGCCGATAAGGCGAAAGATGCGCTGGAGGAACAAAAACAACCTCAAAATGTTGTTTTTGGACGACAGGCGAAGTGCACTTAATGAGCCAGAGCGAAAGTGATGGCGAATTTAGTGAACGAGTGACCGAAGCAAGCGCAAGCGAAGCAAGACGCGCGCACTGTCTAAGGTGAAGCAGCCAATAAAAAAAGCCGCCCTTGTGGCGGTTTTTTGTTTATAAATATATATTGTCATTCCTCGAGGTGTGCGGCGCATCACCTCGTCAAGGAATCTTATCTTTGCAAAGCGCTATATTTTAAATTAATTCGTAGATGCCTTGAATTTTTTGGAAAAACCGAAAAATAGGCATGACATTTAGCTTTGAATATAAAAAATCACTTTTTTGCAAAAAACACTTGACAAAAAATCGGGGGGTAAACTGAAAGTATAAAAAAATGATTCGCAACAAAAGGAGGAAAAGATGTACGATTTCGAAGAACAAAGACAGACGCTTCTTAAATTTACGGATGCATTAAAGGAGAATGATGCTAATGCCGCCCGCAAATATCTTGATAAAGTAAGCCAATTTCCAACAATGAAAGATTATAATCGAGAGCGTGGAAATATTGCATGGAAAGCTCATTTCGTAGATTTAATGGTTCCAGCACTCGAACATGAATCAATGCATCCATACATTAAAGCTTTTTTTGATATTGCTGTCAGAGAAGATATGAATATACGCTTTCCTGATTATTGGGATAGAAGATATGATAAACCTTTAAGTAGAAGAGAAATGGAAAACTATGTTTATGGTGGACGCTTTCCCTCTACATCAGAAGGGGCTCATGATACAGCTCTTTTTTTAGAGCATTACAGAAGGACTAAAGAAAAATTAGCAAAAGAGGGGCGTGAGATTTTTGTGCCAAATACTTTTGAAGAATATCCCTTTTTGAAAGATATAGCTGAAGGAATTACGCGTTATAGCAATGGTGATTTAAGTTATGAAACATCTCTTGGTGGTAAAATTACTCTACATGAATCACCTGAAATATCTAAAAAATTAAATGAAACTCTTGAGCAAGTTGCTTTGTTTAAAGATCTTAACATCGTTAAAGATAATCCAGATTTAAGAATGGGTTTATTACAGAGTATATCAACAGGTAAAGGTAATTATGATGTAATGGATTTAGCAAAATTTTATTCAATGTCAAATAATGATTTGAAAGAATATAATATAAGTCCGTCTGTACATCAAGCCGTCTGCACAGCACTCAAACCAACTTTAGCTGAAAAGTTTCTTGAGCACGCGCCAACGGAAATCATCAAAAAAGAAAAAGAGTTAGAAGTGGCGCAAGATACTATAACAAAAGAGCGTGCAACAAGCGTTAATATTAATGAAAATCTGAGAAATATGACAGATGAGCAACGAAAACAAGATTTTGATAACAAGGATAAATTATGGAGAGAACATCCCATTATGCTTGAGGCTTGCCTTAATTCAATGTGTAAATCTTATGTTTTAACAAAAGATGAAACAATAAAAAAAGAAATGCTTGGAGCTTTATATAGAATTCGCAAAGGTATCGTAAGATCATGTGGTGAGGAATTCAGTGTCCTAACCAATACGGAAAAGCGTGATAGAGCAAAAATATTTAAACGTATTTTGGATGGCAATCCCAGCTTAAAAAAAGATGAAAATTTAGTCGCTTTAAGTAAAATTGATACACCATTCGCACAACCAACAAAAGGTGTTAAAAAACAAATGACACGATAGTTATCTGTTTTTACGCATTAAATGCCTCATCTTTTCGGTGGGGCATTTTTTGTAAGTATTTCCCTAACATACCAAATCTGCTCTTTAATTACCACAACTTCCCTGCGATGAGCATGTAAAAGTTGCGTCACTGTACAGGACGCCCAGCCACTAATGAGCCCCTGAAAGGGGGCTTTTTTTGTTAAATGTATATTGTCATTCCTGCACCTGCGCGGTGCGTCAGGTGCTCAAGGAATCTCATCTTTGCGAAGCGCTGATTCTTTTTAATTCGAAGATCCCTTGATGCACTCAGCTTTAATGCCTCGACGAGGGATGACTTTTTATTTTTGAAAATAAAAATTCGCTTTTTTATAAAAAATACTTGACAAAAAAATGTAAGGGGGTAGAATGAAATTATAATAAGCGATTCTTAGCAGGATAAACTTAAGCAAGGAGAAAAGTGATGGTTAAGCTAAATAATAATGAAATTAACGATGCATTAGAGTTAGACGATGGAAAAATAATTCCTGAAAGCAAAGGGAGTTCCCTTATTGAAACCTATAAAATTAACCAAGAAAATGCTTCAATGAAATGGCAATTTGTAATTGAAGAACCTATGAAAAATGTAGTGGAAGAAATAATGCCTAGGGTAAAGAAATCACGCAACGGCGAGTATGTCTTTGTAGGTGATAATGATGTATTATCATTTGTAGATACTGGTAAAGATACAATAAGCATTGAATCTGGTCAGACAGCATTTAGAGGTATTTCCGTTACTGCAAATAAAAACGGAAAAGGTTCTACCGTTGAAGTTTCGGGAGCATTACCTTTTCCGTTCGATGTTTATGCAGGATTTTCACCATCATGGCATTATGTATCAGGAACATTACAAGGTAAAGTAATGGATTTGCATGGAGAAAAAGACGTTACTCCATATCTAAATCCTGAAGAGTGTGGGGCAATTATTAAAGAATTTTTTGATAAAAATAAATATCCTTCAGGTCATCAGACAGATTTTGATGAAGCGAAGTTTGCTTTGGATGATAAATATAATAGAGGAAGATTAGAAGATTTAAACAAATTTTTTAAAAATGAGATTTCTATTCTACCTGATTACAAGACTAAAAATGAGAAAGCTCAAAAAGATTTTGAAAATGGCAGAAAATTCGAAGGAACTAGACTTGAAAGAGCAAAAGCAAGAGTGAAGAGTCATATTGAACAAAACAAAGCTATGACTGCCGATATTAAAGAAGGTATGGCAAAAACTAAAGAAAGCGGATATAAGCATATTTCTAGGACACCAAGTTTAAATAAAGGTGGCAGAGAAGAATAATTTTCATCTCATGATCTGCTTGTCAAGCATAACTTTTTACAAACGACGTCTTTTTAGGCGTCGTTTTTTATTTTTAAACAAAATGCTATGCCTCATCTCTCTGGTGGAGTATTTTATCTTTCACATACCTTATCTGCTCCTTAACGGCAACAACTTCCGCACGATGTTGTTTTAAAAGTTCGAAGATTGTACACTCCGCGCAGCCACTAATGAGCCCCCGAAAGGGGGCTTTTTTGTTTTAAATAAAATTTTTTCATTTTTACAAAAAACACTTGACAAAAAATCAGAGGAGGGTAAAATGAAGAGTATAAGAAGCGATTCTTTGTAGTAGGAAACTTAAACAAGGAGAGAAGTTATGGTTAAACTGAAAAATAGTGAAATTGAGAAATTAATTGAAAGCGAAAAAGAATTTGATGATAAAGATAATGAATTTTTAGGTAATTATACAGAATCCGAAAGTAATGGTGAGGATTTTGATGATTTTGAAGCAAAATCAACGCTCTCATTTGAAATTAAGGAAGATTTTGATAAATTAAAGGCAAAACTTTCAAAAAGCATAAAAAATGGTTTAATTAGCGAACTAGCAGCGAATGATGACTCATATGATAAAATCGTAAAAACAGATACGTCTATCAATACATATTCAGAAGAGGACTACTGGTATGGTATGGATCGCGGTACATATGAAACGGGAAAGAAGATTAGCATCGATGATAATAAAATTTATTTAGAGGCATATGAAACATGGTCATTGGGCAGAGATAGTTATGGTAACGATGATGCCGATTATAGCAGAATGTTAACAATTGAGCCGAAAAAAGAAGGTGGATGCGTTGTCACTGGTTTTGATGTCAATATGATAGAAGATTTGAAAGATTTTCGTGATATATTTGCTGGAGTAAGGAATGAAATAACCTATATTCCTAATTCTTTAGTATTAACACATAATAGTGGAAATATAGAGAAAGGGAACGAAACCAAACTGTTAGAAGATGAAAAATATAAGATAAATGGTATACAAGAATATAAAAATAAAGTTAAAGATACTTTTGAACAGAAAGTAGAAATTGATACTGATAAGGTTTTAAGTGTTATTGATCCGAATGGAGAAACAATAAAAGGTGATTTGGTTTCAGCAATCGGATCGACCAAAGCTATGATGCCAGGACCAAGAAGAGATGTGTCCGTAGATCATGTAAAGATGAATTATGGTCTTGATATTGAAAGTGAGTATCTGAGTGTTGGAGATGGATTATACCCCAAAGATTGTTATCGTGGTGTATTAGAGCATAATGGTAATTGGACTGATCATGGCAATGATACAGATATACCGGAGCATTGGAGTAGATATGACGCAGATACTTATTTTAATATGCGCTTTGAAGGACATCCTGTGTCTGAAAGAATGTTTGATAGTTATCTTAAATCAGGTGAAAAAGAATTTGATAATTTCTTAAAACACGTGGTCAAACAATTTTTGAAAAATAAGAAAGCAGGCAAATCGCAAGAGGAAAGCTTGGATTATGCATTGAATTTTATTAATAGTAAAAATCGTGTTCGTCAAAATTTGGAAAAAAATAAATCCATGACTGCCGATGTTAAAGAAGGTATGGCAAAAACTAAAGAAAGCGGATATAAGCATATTTCCCGAACACCAAGTTTAAATAAGGGTGGCAGAGAAGAATAATTTTCATCTCGTAATTTGCTATCAAAACATCACTAAACAAACGGCGTCTGATTTAGACGTCGTTTTTCTTTTTTACTTCATTAAACCCAATGCCTCATCTTTTCGGTGAGGCATTAGTTATGAGTATTTCCTTAATATACTTTATTTGCTCCCTAATTGCTACAACTTCTTTGCGGTGAGCTTGTAAAAGTTCGAAGATTATCTACTCCGCACAGCCACAAATGAGCCACCCTAAAAGGGGCTTTTTTTGTTAAATGTATATTGTCATTCCTGCACCTGCGCGGTGCGTCAGGTGCTCAAGGAATCTCATCTTTGCGAAGCGCAATATTTTAAGTAACAAAATAATATTTTTCGTTAAAAACATTGACAAAATACTTTTCCTATAATATGCTGATAATGCTTAGATATAATTAGTATATTTTTAAGAGGCTGCATGTCTGTTTATTCGAAAGGGTGCAGAGTTCCCCTTGCAGTTTTATCAAATTTACTCCGCGGTGAACCGGAGAATCTTCAAAATTTTAAGATTATGAATGAAAGAAACATCTATTCAATCTTAAAGGAAAGGAAAGATAACTACAGTTATCTTTTTATGCTTCTTGATATAAGAAACAAGGAGCGTAGCGCACAGTCCTAAGGAAAAATCACGCGTAAAAAACGCGTGGTTTTTCTGTACTTCTTGACTTTTTGGGAAATTTTTGCTAAAGAGCGGATTATGTGGGCAATATGTACGATTATGGCAAGTTTGTTCAGCGCCGCTTATTATTTCGGTAATCAGGGCGTTAAAGTCAATCCGCACGCGTTTATGTTTTATCGCGGATTTGTTCCGTTTGCGCTTTTATTGCCGTTTATCGGTGTGGTGCCGTTTATTCCGGCTTGGCAGTTTTATGTTTTTTGCATAATACAGGGATGTGTGATTGTTTTTATTGACTATCGCAACTATCGCGCCATGCGGGTATGGGGTGCGGAAATTATATCGTCGCTTCATCCGCTCAGTATCGGTATAGTATTTTTGCTGTGGTTTACACTTCATCCGCAATATTTGCTGACCTCGGCACGGAATATGTATTGGTTGGTCGGAACCGTTGCGGCGTTGTGCGGAGTGATTTATGCCGCCTCGTCTTATCGCAATACCCGTCGCAGCCGACAGGCTTTTTATTATACGGTGCCGTATCTTTTTGGGGCCGCCGCTTGCGATGTTCTCAACAAAGTGTGTATGGGATACGTGTCGGTTGAGATGCTGGTTTACGGCAGTTATTTTTATATTATGATTACCGGTGCGGTGGTGGCGGCGTTTAATTTGTTGCTGTTTTATCGCCAAAATAAGACGGTAACGCCGCTGTTTGGAGCTCACAGCCTGAAAATTTCCCCGATTATGCTGTTGCTGATGGGCTCAATGCTGTTCAAAAACTTTGCTATGTTTAATACCTCCAATCCGTCGTATGTCGCGGCTGTACTGTATCTGTATATTATTTGGATTATGATTTTTACACCGCTCTTGAATCGCATCGGCCTAAAATGCCCGCAAACCGGTCTGAAACACGGCAAAGCCCTATTGTTGCTCTTGTCGATTGTCATATTGATTTTGCTTAACCGATAATAATTTCCCGCGTTTTTTCTCTTTACTTTTGTAAAAACTGCGCCTATTTTTATGGTGTATGCAATAAATGAAAGGATATCAAATGAAACCACATGAAAAGCCGGAAGCAAAACCGGAAATGAAGAAAACTTGCGCTTGCGGACCGGAATGCGAATGCGGTTGCAACGAAGGTAAAGAGTGCACTTGCGGCAACGGATGTCGTTGCGGTTGCGGCTGTCACTGTGATAAAGGCTGTCGCTGCAAAAGTTGCGGTGCCAAATTAATCGGCTTGCTGATTGTATTTTTGGCCGGTATGGGCTTTAACGAACTTTTGCACGGCTGTTTCGGCCGTTGTCCGGCAAAAGGTATGCGTCCCGCTCCGATGATGGCAACACATCACAAAATGCCGCATTTTACCGATGGTTCCGGCACGGTCATCATTATTAATGCCGACGGCAGTACCGATGTTCGCCACGGCAATAAATGCGGCTGCCACAAACATCATAACGGCATGAAACCGCATCACAATCATCACGGACGGCCTCTGCAAGGGGAAGAAACTCCGATTGCGGAACCGGCAAAAGCCGAGTAGGTGACAGTAATTCAGAAAGAAAAGCCGTATCTCGATGATGCGGCTTAATATTTTTTACTTGCATTTCGGCATAAAGGCTTTAATATAGTCTTTGTCGGCGAGAGATTGCTGACGGAGACTCACATCTCCTCATCTATAATGTAAACTCCTTTATGGGGAGTCGGTTGAATATATTGAATAGACCGGACTGAATAGATGCAGTTGTGAGCTCCCCACCTTAAAGGAATTTAGGGTGGTTTTTTGTTTTAATT
>CADBEI010000016.1:0-21559 GCA_902793695.1 uncultured Pseudomonadota bacterium
GATTACTGACGTTAGTATCTCTTTAGGCGCAGTGCAGCATGATGCAATAATACGGCAACATTATCACTTTGTGGCGATTGCACGGCAATGTATTGAGATAATGTTTTTGTGCTGCGCACTTCTTTATTTGAACTTTGTTTTTGTAAAAAATACTTGATTTTTGTCATAAATTTGCTAATATGGCGGTATCAAAAAAGTACTTATATATTATTCACTATTCAAAAAATTGCGTATGAATGGAATTATCAAAGGCATAACGCTGGAGGCAAAGAACGGGCGTTATGATCAGCTATTGGTAAAAATGGCTGTGGGAGAATTTGAGATTAACGGGGAAAAGCATTTTTTCCCTAAACCGCAAGTGATGATAATCAGCCTTGAACCATATCGTATGGTGATTCCTCTGAAGGAAAAGAGCGCACTGGTTGCTCATTGGTCAGAGGTCGAGTTTCGTATAAGCGATGCCGACGGATCATTGAAAGTTGAGCTGGCAAAGGTAAAGGAATTGACCTCTGTTCCCACACTCGAAGATTTCATCGCCTCGCTGTAAAAAATAATAGGCTTAAATTACAGGTGAAACCGTCGGTTAAAAACCGGCGGTTTTGCTTTTTTATCTATACAATCCGCCGACAGTACTTTTACAAAACAAAAAATGTCGCGCTACAATGCGTGTTTGCTATAAATAAACTCAAAGCCGCCGAGAGCCGCTACCCTCGGCGGTTTTTTATAAATACTTCGGACAATGCCGAAATATTCATTATTTGCGCGTTAATCAGAGTAATATGATATTTCCGGCGGCAATGCGTCCGCGGTCATTGTACGGTTCGTAACTGACACGCTGACCTTCGTACAAGCGGCGAATACCCTTTTCTTCGAGTTTGGTGACGTGTACGAATATATCCTTGCCGCCATCAGACGGCTCGATAAATCCATAACCTTTACGAGTATTAAACCACTTTACGTTTCCTGTATACATAGTCTCATCTCCTTAAAAAGTTTGAAATTCAAGTTCATCTTTAATGTCCTCAAAGTTCAAAAGTTAAACAATAAATAATCAATAACATATTGATTTTAATAAGTTATTCGATTAAACTAATGTAAAAGTATATGAAATATTATATATATTATTACGAAAAATATAATATTAATACACCTAACACGGATATAAATACAACTTTCTTTTTCAGAATCAACATCAAAATGGCGTTTTAAATTTAAATTTTAGATAAAATATTGAAAATACACATAAATAATATAATCAATTCAATATTTTTATAACTAACACTTTAGATTAAAATAATCGGAAAAATTCTCAATATATATTAAATATTGACATAACATATTGATTTTGCATAAAATACATCGATTCGGAAAAATAAAGTTCTGAAATATATTTTACAAATATATATATATAAGATTCGGCGTACTCGCCTGTATTTATGGGCTAAAGCGGCATAGCGAAAAATATTTTTTTGTCTTGTTATGAAAATATTAATAAATTCGTCTTAATCTGTATACAGAAAAGTATATAAGGAGAAAGATTATGCTTAAGCTTAGCCGTAATGGTATAGGGGTTTTATCCTCACAATACAGAAGCGTATTAAAAAAGTGCGCTTTTTTGAATATGATTGCTGCCGGTGTGCTGTTTTTTGCGCCGCAAGCGCAGGCCTTTGAAGTGGGAATAAACAGTAATGGCACTCAATTACACGCACTGCAATCAATGGGTACTACCATAGGTAAATATAATGCCAGCGGAACAGCCGAAGAAAGTACATATGGGACTTTGTATATTACGGAAAGTCCGTCAAATACAAATACCAAAGAACTGTTTTCGGATTCCAGCGGTACTTCGGGTGGTTGGCTCATAAACTATGAGGAGGTAAGGTTCGGAACGCAGCCTGATTCGAGCGGCAGTGGATTTATTAAGTTAGATACCACCATAAGAGGTAAACATAATCTGCTGAACAGCTTGAGCACAAGCGACCTCACACCTGCTCAGGGTGGTGGTGTAATTCGTAATGATACGCAATTAAAATCCGGTACTCCGGAAAGAAAATCCGGCGGACGGGTTGATATCAGTTTAACCACTTTTGAAAATAACAGTGTTACCAACTTCTCCGTATATTCTACAGGCGGTTCTGAAGTTGCAATTGCGGCCGGCGGTGCTATCTCAAATGTCGGTTTGTACGCTCCGGATTCCGCACCTTCATATTATATTGCCAGCAATACTTCGACTTATCGCAATAACTATACCATGCAGTTTATTTTTGCTGATGGTGGTGCCATTTATAACGGTACATTCAAAGGATTTGGTACGCAGATTTATTTCGGAAAGGTTATGTCGGAAAAAGATGTTTTTGAATATAACCATGCCGGTAACGAAAATATGGCAAATTCGGAATATGCCGCAATCAGAAATGCGGTTACCGCGGGTGTTACCAGCAATATCACCAATGATTGGGAAGCTCACAAAGCGGCGGCCAGTGGTATGCATCCGAACGGAGTATCAACGTTTGCCCGCGGCGGTGCTATTTATAACGCCGGTGATTTCAGCATCATAAGCGATACGTTCAGATATAACTATGTTATCGGCGATTCCGCTTTCGGTGGTGCCGTTTACAATACTGACAGACGTTTGCCGTATGCAGATACACCGTCATATTCCATCAAAACCGATGACGGCAAGATGGAGATTATCGGTACGACTACTTTCTTGGAAAACAGCGCTTTGGCAACCGTAAATGAAGGAATGGGAACCGCACGCGGCGGTGCACTTGCCAACGAAGGTACGACATTAAATATCAACACCGGAACCTTATCGTCGCAGGCCACCTATTTGGTGTTCAAGGACAATAAGGCATTGTCCAGATATAACAGTTACGGTGGTGCCCTTTATAACGGTAAAAGTGTTGATATTACCAATCCGAAAAACGGTGTGGTCTCAAACATTAACAACACATCGTTTATAAACAACTACGCCGAAGTTTTAGGGCACAACGCTGATAGCGGTTTGGCTCGCGGCGGTGCGATTTATAACGATGGCGAAATGTCGATTTTGGATGCCACTTTTAAAAATAACTTTGTAAGAACCGAAGATGAATTTATAAGAGGTTCGGCCGAAGGTGGCGCTATCGCCAATATTTCCGCCACATTAAAACTCGGTGTTCATGATTCTACTCTCGGCTACGTTCCACAGAATATCGTATTTGAAAATAACCATGCGTATGGTCGAAACGGTTCGGGTGGTGCTATCTTTAACGACGGCGGAATTATCGACGGTAAAATTACTAAATCAGTTATATTCAGCGGTAATACCGATACCAAGACACACATCAGTGCCGACAGACACGAAGTAAGCAGTGCCGGCGGTGCTATTTACGGTAACGTACTCAAAAACGAAGATGAAAACAAATATTACACCAGTTTGACCACTTTCAATTTGAGCGGTACCGGCTCGGTAGTGTTTGAAAACTACGGCGAAGATAACGTTTATATGAGAAAACTTAATAACAACTCGGCTACCATCGAATTTATCGGTGACAATTCCATTCCGGTTGAACGTTCTTCATCCAACGTTACAACAGGAAGTACTGATGAAAATGCCACCAGAGTTGATTTGGGTGCAACCTTTACCGGTGAGGGCAAATATATCATCAAACAAACTAAATTGAATTTGATTGATGGCAAAAATGGCGCCGGCACTGGTTATATCCACTTTGATCCGAGTATCGATATGCGTGACAGCGTGGTTAAGATGCCCGGTACAAACGATTCGTATATTTACCTGACTTCACAAAACGATACTTTGAATAATAACGATTTTTATATTAACAATAAGAAAGGGGTTTTGTATTACGGCGATTATGACAGCTCATACAAAAACTTTACTCTCGGTAACTACATCGAGAATGATGGCGTAATCGTTTATGATGATAAACCGCAAAACGGCATTGCCGGCAGGATGTATCCTGATGTTACGACAACCGGTGATACGGATATTAAAATTGCGACAACTCTTGTCAACCGCGGCGTTGTTACGACAGCAGCTGACAGCTTTATTACCAAATATATTCATATCGGAACGCTCAAAAGTGAAAATGGTTCTTTCTATATCAACACGGATAATGAGCATCTTATCAGAACTGATAATGAGCATGTGTTGGTTCCGGAAGTAAAAGAAGGGTATGACTTCGGCATTTATCTCGGAGAACACTATGATTCCGAAGCCATTGTGATTGATAAATCCGTAAGCGGCACAACTAAAATCACATTGGTTGATATGGAAAATAAAGATTATACACAAATCAAACTTGACGAAGGTCAACGTATCTACTTTGCCAAAACGCAATATGATGAAGGTTTGGAGGGGTATAAATGGAACGTGGTAAACGCCGTTAATGATGATTATCAAATTAAAATCGGTTATGATCAAAACGGTACGGTTTACGATTGGTTCTTGTATCGCGGCAGCTCTGCGCCGATTCCGGGAATTACACCGGAAGAAATGGTGTCAATCAGCATTCCGCGGGCCACTTTGGAACAGTTGCGTTCATTCAGATTGCCGTTGGATAAAACCAATCGCGGTCAATGCAGCTGCTATAAAGATAATTGCGACAACTCGTTCTGCCAATACGAACAAGGCAGTCCGAAAGTCAGATTATGGGCCACTCCGTTCTATCGTCAGGGCACATTCAAGAAGCCGTTTGAAACAGATTTCAAGTTGATGGGTATTGATGCCGGTATGGATTTCCAACCTACCACTACGGACGAAATTGGCGTATTTGCTTCGTATCGTTTCGGTAAGTACGAAAATGATGGCAACCAGAAACATTATGGTGATTCTAGTTTCTACTTCTCTGAACAGGGTGGTGAGTTTGAACTTAAGAGCCTGACAGCCGGACTTTATTATCGTAAATATATTGATAAATTGTACCTGATGGGTGCGGTTTACGCCGGTAAGCTCGACGGTGATATTAAGGCCGATAACGGAGTTAAGGGTTCGATTAAAGGCAAGCACATCGGTGCACAGGCTGAAATCGGCTATGACATCAAACTTACGCGTCGTGACACTTTAACGCCGTCTTTGCGCGGAACGTATGACTACATCAAATATGATAAGGGTCATACCAGTAACAATAAGGAAGTTTCCATCGGCAAGATTAACAGTGTTGAACTTGAAGCAGCTCTTAAACTTGAACATCAGTTCAACAACTCTCAGCAGTTGCCGACAACCGGTTATATTAAACCGTCGATTATCCAGACTATTCCGGACGGCGGTAAAGTTAAGGTTGATGACAGAGAATATAAGAAGACATTGGATAATGAAACCTTGGGTAGAATTGAAGTCGGTGCAGACGCAAATCTGACCACCAGCTTCTCGGTTGGCGTATTCGGCAACTACACCTTCGGTTCGCATTACGATGCTTGGGGTGTCGGCGGCAACGTCAGATACACGTTCTAATTTCCCGAAATATTATTAGGTCCGAAAAAAGGCTTTATCAGCAATGATAAAGCCTTTCTCTTTTTATTGTTTGCTTATTTTCTTATCCAGTTTTTCCAGCTGATCGATATAAGAAGAAATCAACTCCAAGCCGTATTCCCAAAATTCGGCATTGTTCGGATTAAGTCCGAACGGCTTGAGAATTTTATCATAATCTTCCAACGCGGTTTTAGAGAGCATATCCAAATATTTGTCGGCAAAATTCTCTACTTTGCCGGATTCTTTGACACGATATAATGAGTTTACAAAACAATCGGCATACGAATAGGCATACACATAAAACGGCAAAAAGAAGAAATGTCCGACCATCGACCAAATGTGCGTGCTGTCTTCGTCAATTTCCACATAATCACCGAGGCTGTCACGCATTTCTTCTACCCAAATTCGACTCAATCTTTCTTCCGAAACTTCGCCGTTTTTGCGCTCGTTGTGCGCCCGTGTTTCAAAACAATGGAATGCTATCTGGCGAATGGCTGTATTAATCATATCGCCCACCTTAGAAGCAATCAGACACAATTTTGCCTTATTGTCTTTGGTGTTATTGAGCATAGATTGAAATACTATCATTTCACCGAAAACCGATGCCACTTCTTCCGAAGTCATGCGTGTATGCTCGTTAAGTTCGCCGTTTTTAATGCGCAGTTGATGGTGGCAACCGTGCCCGAGCTCATGCGCCAAGGTCAAAACATCATTTTGTTTACCGGCAAAATTGAGCATAAGATACGGATGTGAAGTGGTAATCGGCGAACTGCAGAATGCGCCGCTTCTTTTGCCGTCGCGCGGCGGTACATCAACCCAGTTATTATCAAAAAAGTCTTTGGCAATATTATACAGCTTCGGCGAAAATTCTTTATAAGCATCCAGCACGATTTTTACCGCTTCATCCCAAGTATATTCCGTATCGGCAGAAAAAGGCAACGGCGCGTTGCGGTCCCAGTAGTTGATTTTTTTCAGCCCCAACCACTTTGCCTTAAGTTTATAAAAACGATGCGCAATATCTTTATAATGCTTTTTAACGGTAGCGGTAAGCACTTCCACACTTTTATCACTGATGTCCTCACTCATATTGCGAGCCGCAACCGGTGATTTGAAACCGCGCTTATCATCTTCAATTGCTTTATCTTTCATCACCATATTATAAATAAAAGTGAAAAGATGGCTGTTTTCGTACAATACGCGATTCATTTCCTTACCGGCCTTGCGGCGCAATTTTTCATCTTTATCGAGCAAAAGTTTTGAGAGTTCGGCATCATTATATTTTTTGCCGTCAACCGTATATACAAGGCGTGACGAAGTTTCCTCATACAGCCGCACCCAAGCATCGCCGGAAGTTATGGATTTTTCAATAAAAATTTGTTCCTCCGGCTCGGTTAACTCATAGTCTTTGAATTTACGTATCCGTTTTATCCAATATTTATATTTTTTTATGCGTTTATCTTTTAACCATTCATTGATTTTGGTTTGAGACAATTGATTGAATTCAAGTGAAAAGAATACAATCGGCTTAACATAATCGGTCATTTTTTCTTCAATTGACTGATAAAACGCCACAGCCGCCGCATTTTTCATTTGCGTAACCATATTGAGATAAGCAAATCCGCCCAAACGGCCGGAAAGTTTTGAGCGCTTTTCAATATCCTTAATTGCTTCGCAAAATTCATCGGCAGAAAGTTCGTGCAAGCGTCCTTTATAAGTTTTCGCAAATTTAATTGCACTTTTGCGATATGTTTCCAAATCTTTTTTGATTTGCGGGTCATCCATATTTTTGTATAAGTCCGACAAATCCCAAGCCGGCATATTTTTTTTCATAATTAATTTCCTTTCCGTAATTTGTCTTCCGTTTGCTTTTTAATATCTTGTAACAAGTCCTTTTTTCGAGGGGCGGTTGCGTTCGCGGCCTCCGGGTTTTCCGGTGCAGTCACGGTAATGTCCGTTTCGTCCGTTATATCGCCTTTGTCAAATTCAGTATTTTCATCTTCTTTCGGCACTGGCAGAACTTTGGCGGATGTTGCGGCATTCGGATTAAACAACAAAACATCTTTATCCGTATTCATCATGCGCTGTTTTGCCGCTTCAAACTCCTCATTTTTTCGTTCAAAGAATTGATTTTGATATTCTATATCCATCATGTCGTTCAGCGCATTGCTTTGATATAATTCCTGATCTTCGGGAGCAATCAACTGCGGTTCATACAAATAATTTGCCCACGGAGTTTTCTGTTTTCCTTTTACCCAATCGGCGACACCGGTGTAGATAATACCGACGTTGCACTTCATATCGCGCCACAAAAACTTGAGCGGGCAACCGATTTTTCCCCTTTCACATTCGGCAAGATTATTGACCAATTCTTTGGTACAAGCAATGAAACCACGGTCATAAACATCTTGTCGCGGAGCCAAAAACAACATTGTCGTCAGATAAATTATACCGCTGACAAATAATATTAAAACAGTGTAATACAGATATTTGAAAAATTTATCCATCACATTGCCTTTTTATAAAATACTTCCAACTGTGCGAGTTCTTCCAAAGTGTTAGCACTTGCCACTTCTTCCGGATTCCCCTCCAAAGCAGTACACTTTAGGCCCATTTGATGGGCGATGGCAACCGCATCGGTCAAATAAAATTCGCCGGCGGCATTGTGATTTTCGATTCGTGCCAAAATATCGAACAAATATTTGCCGTCAAAGGCCATAACGCCGGAATTGCAAAAAGTAATGGCGCGTTCTTCGTCGTTGGCGTCCTTATATTCAACAATCCGGTCAAGTTCCTGACCTTTCATAACCAAACGACCGTAACGGCCGGCATCTGCCGGCACAAAGCCCAAAACCACCACCGAAAATCCTTCGGCAACCTTGGCAGCGGCGCGGCGGAAAGTTGCAGCCGTAATCAGCGGAGTATCGCCGAATACAACCAGAATCGTTCCGTCAAATCCCTTGAACAAATCTTTGGCACAATTAACTGCATGTCCGGTGCCAAGCTGTGCCGATTGCACGCAAGTTTCATACGGGGCAACGGCAGCAGCGACGTCTTGACCTTCGGGAGAAATTACCGTCACTATTTTATCCACCGGTACGGTTTTCAATGTATCAATAATGTGATTAATCATCGGTTTACCGCATACCGGCATTAAAACCTTCGGCTTGTTTGAGTTCATTCTGGTGCCTTTTCCGGCTCCCAAAATTATTGCAGCGATTTTATTACTCATATAATATCTCCTTATAACTTTTTTAATGTGTTGCCAATAAAATATTATAGGCATATTATCAATGTATAGTGTATTTGTAAATACAAGGACGAAGGTTATGAAAAAGTTTTTTTTAACAATAATAAGCTTATGTTTTGCAATGCTGCTGACCATACCGGCGTCGGCAGATATTTTTCCGCTCGGTTCTCCGGAAAGACAGAGTCGACCGAAGCCGCACACAAATTGGCAAAAAAGCGGCGACAGTGTGTTGCCGGATCCGAATGATGAGCAAGCCGTAAGAGCTTATTTTAAGAAAAGATTTGAAGAAGTTTCACACACTATGATGGACGAGGATGAAGATTTAAATAATTCCGTCGGTGTTGATATCATTCACTCTACAGAATATCTTAAAAAGCAGAAAGAACAGGATAAAAAAGGCTTATTTCAAACATTCTATGAAAAAGCACTGGCCTCATTGGGCGGTAAGTTACCGGATGCGGAGGACACCGCAATAAAACAGGACGAGCAAGCCATGCGTGCGGTAGCTCAGGCAGCACAAAAGTTTTATTCTTTTGCCGAAGCCGAACCGGAAGCAAAACCGCAGATTCCTACCGTCGGCGTCACATTGCCGAGCGGTAGACGGATTTTGGCTCCGGCGCGAGAACATATTGCTTATTTTTTGAGTTATATCGATGTTCAGGCCAACGGATATTTAACAGTTGAAGATACCATTACTTTAGTGGCAAATAATGAAAAATTCGCTTACGGATTAACGCGAATGTTTCCGAAATATGCCGCCAAATATCAAAAAATTGATTTTATACTGGACAGCGTAACCGTTAATGGTACCGAAGTGCCGTATATGGCAGAAGAAATCGGCGACAATATCGTGATTAAACCAAAATACAATCAACGTCTGGATGCAGGAGTTTATACCTATATTTTCCGTTATACCGTCAATAACAAACTGACACCGTCCGAACAAAAGCAGTTTTTGGATTGGAGTCTGACCGGCCGACCGATGGATATATTTATTACATCGGCAAACGCAATTATCAGCATGCCGAGCGGTTATGATTCCGATTTATTTGCCGGCGATGTCGAACAGAAAGCCGATAACAGCGGAAAATACGGCTTTGATGATGTTGTTGCATTGGTCGGACGAGTTGATGCTATGACGCAGAGACGCACCAGACGATTTGATTTGGGGTATAATGTGGTGGCTTTTTCAAACGTAACACCAATGCTTAACGGTGAAATGATGCACTTGTTGGCAGTAATGGATAACAACGCTTTCATCAAAGGATTTAACCGAAATTTTTCGCACTTTTTAACTAATTGGGGGAATATTTTGTATGCATTCCTCGGTTTGGCCGCTATTTTGATTTCGTTTATATTATCGCTGTTGAATTTGAAAAAAGATCGCAAAAATCGCAAATATACTCCTTCATATAACGGCTCGCTGATGCGCAGTATTATTATAAATAAATACGACAGAATGGCATTTGTGGCGCAGATTTTGGATTTGTTTCGCAAAAATGCCGTTGATATCCAACAAAGCGATAATCGGGTTTATCTTATTAAAAAGAACCTCGGTTCGGCTAAATTGACTTCTGCCGAACGTCGTGCAGTTAATATCTTGTTCAAAAAACAGGGCAATGCCGTAGAAGTGAATAATACCAATAATGTCCGCTTCAAAAAGGCCAAGAAAATCTTGGAAAAAATCATATTGAGGCAAATAAAGAAATATAATATTTTCCATAATATAAGCTATGTCTTGTTCAGTGCCGCCATGTTGCTGATAACGGAGATATTTATCGCTTTCATCAGTATCAACTTTGCACAGACACTCATTATTTTGCTTTCCACCACGTTGATGTATGCTTTTTATATATGGATTTTGCGCCACGACTTTAAGCGTTGGTATATCACAATCCCGACCAAAGTTCTGACGCTGGTGGCTATGTTCCTGATTTGGAGCTTCAGCAGTATTTATATCGGCGGAATTTGCAGCTTTCTGATTATGTTGATGATTGTCGTCATCTTTGCCTTTACCGGTATATTTGCCAAACAAAACAGCTTTGCCGAAGAAGCTCAAGATGCCATAAGACAGTATAAAGAATATTTGACGAGTAATGCCGAAACCATCAATCTCAGTCGCAATTTTATTAATCAGCAGTCAAACATATTTGCCTTGGACATCGGCGAGTATTTTCCGCAGAATGTCAGCAATAAAGGCTATTACAGACTGGATGTGGCCACGGAACTGAAACAACGTCTGATTGATATTCTGTAAATATTAGAAAAGAAAAAACTGCTGTTTAAGCAGTTTTTTTCTTGGCTGTGCGAGTACGAGCGGCTGATGGTGTTCGTTTAACCGTTTTGGAAGCACCGGCTTTCATTACGGCCATTTTTTGGCCGACTCTGGTAGGTTGCTCACGGGTTAGAGCGTCGGCAAATTCAACTTTATTTTTTTCAAACAGGCAAATCACGGTACTGCCCATCATAAACTTACCGATTTCATCGCCTTTGGCAAAAGATACATTTTGTTTTTCATAAGTTTCGGTATGGATTTCCGTCCGGCGTGACGGAGCAACAACACCGGCCCAAGCGGTAACGATACTGCGGACAATTGCCGCACCGACAAAAACTACGGCCACTTTGCCGATTGCCGTCTCAAACAGGCAAACAACCCGCTCATTACGCGAAAAAAGTTCCGGAATGTTGGCCGTATAAAGCGGATTTACCGAAAATAATTCTCCCGGAATATATGTCATTTTCAACAATTTTCCGGCGAGCGGAATATGAACGCGATGATAGTCTTGCGGTGAAAGATAAACAGTCATAAATTTTCCGTCGACAAACACTTTGGCATCGTCACGATTACCGAGTAAAGCCGCCGTTGTAAAATAATGTTCTTTGGCTTGCAGTTGAAAATCTCCGCGTAAATCGCCGAATTCGCTTATTTTGCCGTCAGCCGGAAAAACAACACTGTCATTTGCGGAATCAATCGGTCTGGCGCCGGCTTTCAATGCTCGGGAAAAAAAGTCGTTGAATGTTTCAAAATCTTCGATTTCGCCATCAGCCTCGTCCATATTGATTTTATATGCATTGATAAACAATTTTATGGCATAATTTGTGGCTTTACCGAGCTTTGCGGCGGCAAAAAATCCGACCGCGCGGGTAAGAAAGTGTTTAGGCAAAAAATATTGCAAATTTACTTTAACGGAGTTGAGATTCATAACATTATCCTTTCATTGACCGTATCTTGTATATAAAGCCATTTTTATATTGTGTCAATCGGTAATTTTGGCACTTAAAGAGAAAATCATTCAGGCATTTTGTACTTGATTTTTTTGTAAGAATGTAGTACCATTAACGAAATATTAATATGGACGTTGCTCTATGAGATATGGATATTTGTTACCTATTGTATTTTTAGGGTGTTTGTGGGGGACACAAGCACAAGCTCTTTGGGACGGCCCGGCCGATAAAATATATGCGGCGGCAAGGCGCGGTGATATAGGTACATTGAATTACTATTTAAACAGCGGATATTATATCGATTCGCCTAACAGCGGCGGAGTGACGGCTCTTTGTCTGGCTTATTATGATAAAGCTTGGCAAGCGTATGATTTATTGATGCGTTATGGCGCAAATCCGAATAATAACTGTATGTATAAAAGTTCAAGCAGCGTCGGTAAGTATGTTTTGGGCGGTGTTTTGGTAGCCGGTGTAGCCGGCGGAATCGCCGCAGCTGCCGGAGGCGGCGGTGGCGGAGGAGGCGGCGGAGATAATAGTTCCGCCAACAATACATCAGGTAATACTGGCGGCGACAGCGGTAATACTGGCGTCGATGACGGTAATGTTCCGGGAGGTGGCTCCGGCAGTGGTTCCGGTAGCGGTTCCGGCAGTGGTTCCGGCAGTGGTTCCGGTAGTGGTTCCGGCAGTGGTTCCGGTAGTGGTTCCGGCAGTGGTTCCGGCAGTGGTTCCGGCAGTGGCTCGGGCGGTGGTTCCGGCAGTGGCTCGGGCGGTGGTTCCGGCGGTGATTCGGGGAGCGGTTCCGGTGGCGGAAGTACCACACCAACTCCGACGCCTATCGAAACGCATGAAGACAACATAAGGGCGCGTATGGCCAGTTATCTTAACTCAATCGGATATACGACAACAAATACTCCGTCATTCCATTACTACACCGAAGATTATTTCCGCAACAACCGTGAATATAACGGCAAATATTTCAGTGAACATACCACCAACGGCGTCACCTACAAATCGGTCAATTTTCACGACTCGATTCAGGCGGCTACGGCTTACAGCAGATTCTTCGGCTATGACAGCAACAACAATTTAGTCAACCGTTTGAATAAAACTGTTGCAGTTGGTATTATTGATACCGGCGTTAATCCGAGACATCAAGAATTTCAGGATTCGAGTATTTACAGTGGCACCAAAGTATTCGGTCATAATTTCGACTATGGTCCGTGTCACGGCGAACATAAAAACTGCTGGGTTATAACCTCAAATTGCGTCGGCTCGATGTGTTACTCACAAAAAAGAGAACTTTATGATAATACCGGCACAAAAATCATTATTGATACCCGTTCCAGCTTTTTTGATAAAGGGAACGGTGTTTTTGATAAATGGGCGGCTATGTATCCGGCCGATTACAGATGGGAAGACTACAAAGACGATCCTACCCCGCTTTCCGGCAAAGATCCTTTAACCAACAGCTCTTATGCCCACGGGACCCACGTTGCCGGCATTATCGCCGCAAATTGGAACAGATCACAGAGCGGTATGATGGGTATTGCTTTTACCAATACACTGGTGGACGCTGTCCGTTGGGACTTTACGTCAACGATTGAAGCGCCGGTTAAGGCATTAGTGGACGATAAAGTCGTGGCCATAAATATGAGTTTGGGACGTACGTCATCTGCTGGCAATAACGCCAGTTTGGTCAGTAGTCTTAAAGACCACCTGTTTTATGGTATTTTGCCGGCGGCAGCTTATACGGTAAACAGTTACGAAAAGCTTGTATATCAATCGTTTACCGCGTATAAAGGGGCGATATGGGTTAAGGCGGCCGGCAACGACGGATATGATGAGCCTGATTTGGAATCCGGAATTAAAAATCTCGGTACGGTAACGGTAAACGGCAGATATGTGGATATGAGCAAACTGATGATGCTGGTGGTGGTATCGGTAGATGTCAATTTGGATTCCAACGGTGCGGTTACTTCCTACAGTAAATCCAGTTTTTCCAACTCTTGCGGCAGTACGGCAAAATACTGTATTGCGGCACCGGGCGGCAATTCTTTCGACGGAGGCCGCAGTGATTTGTATTCAACTGCCGACAGCGGCTATCTCGGTATGAAGGGAACCTCACAGGCAACTCCGGTTGTGACCGGCAGTATTGCTTTTTTGCATGAAGCATATCCATTCCTACATTCGTCGGAAATTATCGAAATTTTGCAGGAAACAGCCAACACCAATGGTGTGGGCTATAATCATAATACCGAGCATTACGACGCTACTTACGGCGCCGGATTGATTGATTTGGGTAAGGCGGTAACATACTATCTTTCCCCGATTGTCGGCACCAACAGCGTAATGACCGTATCCGGCAACAACGTATCATCACCTTCGGTTCGCTTGGATAACTCATCTTTGAACGTGACGGCGGCATGGGCGGATTCGCTTGAAGATGCATTGCCTGAAACCATAACCGCCTTTGACCGCTATATGCGTCCGTTTGAATTTCCGACGGCAAATTACATCAATGTTACCCATTCCGGCTACAATGCGCTGAAAAATGATGTAAACCATATAGTACCAAATCAAAAGGTGAAACACGAAACTTACGCCAATATGCGGATGTCTTATGCCGAAGGTCCGTTGAACGGTAACGGTATGGGTTTTGCCGACACAGACTATGATTTTGGCGAGAGCTCCGCCGGATTTTTCTTCAGTGAAAATACAAAATACAACAATACCGCCGGACTAAGTTCGGAACAGATGAATCCGTTTATGTCGTTCAGTTCGGCCTATGGCGCACATTATAGCCGCAAAATCGGTGAAAAATGGGGCGTAAAATTTGAAGCGGTGGGCGGCCGTAACGGTTTATATGACGGCGATGACGATTGTAATGATAATCGATTTATCAAACAATCGTACGGCTTTAACTCGGAAGTTGAATTTCAGCCGCGGACCAATTGGACTTTGACTTTTTCGTCCGGTATATTGCAGGAAGATGATGCTTTGCTCGGTATGAACGGCGACGGTGCTTTCGGTATTGCGGGCAGCCGTACTTATCATACCGGAGTGCGTGCGGCATGGAAAGCTACTCCGAAGTTGACCTTAAGCGGCAGTTATTTTGCCGGATTTACCAAAGCACAGGACTTTAATTCTTCTATGCTTTCGACTTCCGATTTAATCAGCGACAGCTTTGCGTTTGAAGCTGATTACAAATACAATCCGACCACCAATTTCGGTTTCAGATTATCTTCGCCGCTGAAGGTTGAACACGGCAAACTTTATGTGGACTTTGCCAGTGGTCGTGATTATTATTCCGACGAAGTGTATCGCAATCAATATGCCGCGGATTTGAAATCGGAAAGACGTGAATATAAGCTGACATGGTACTTGAATAAAAATGTAACCGATAATGTCAGCGTCAACACGGAATTTGATGTACGCTTCAATCCGGAGCATCGCGCCGGTCGCAATGATTATCGTGCATTGCTTGGATTGGCTTGGAATTTCTAATATAAAAATGAGGCATTTATGAAAAACGATTTATGGAAAGGAATGCGTTTTGTACCGCTCCTTGTGACGCAATTTTTCGGCGCTTTGAACGATAATTTATTCAAAACAACTTTATTGACCTTTGTAGCGTTTAAGATGGGCGCCGACGAACAGATTTCCGGCATATATTCAAATGTGATTGCCGGAGTTTTTATTTTGCCGTATTTTTTGTTTTCGGCGTTGGCCGGATTGGTGGCGGATAAATATAATCGGGCGCATTTGGTGCGGATTCTGAAAGTAACCGAATTATTACTGATGATGGGAGCCGGTGCGGTATTTATTACCAAAAGTGTGCCACTGCTGATAGTGATTTTGTTTTTTATGGGGACGCAATCCACCTTTTTTGGGCCGATAAAATATGCACTGTTACCGCAACTTCTGCGACAGGAAGAATTGATTGCCGGCAATGCCTATGTTGAGGGCAGTACCTATATTTCAATTATTTTGGGCACAATTCTCGGTACGGTGCTGTCTGTAAATGCCGGTATCGCGTTGTTGATAATCTGCTCACTTATCGGCATGGCGGCGGCATATAAAATTCCAAACACGCCGAGCGCCGATGAAAACTTAACCATTAACTTTAACCTGTTTAAACAGATTCGCGACAATTATAAATTGATACGTTCGCACATTATTATCTTTCGTGCCATTCTCGGTGCCAGTTGGTTTTGGATGCTTGGGGCATTTGTGTTGACTAACGTATTTCCGCTGTGCAGCAAGGTTTTGAATACCGAACAGGGAGTGGTAACGCTGTGTTTGGTGTTGTTTTCGGTAGGTGTGGGTGCCGGTTCGCTGTTATGCAATAAGTTGCTCAAGGGGCGGGTTTCGGTGTTATATGTTCCGCTCAGTGCCTTTTGTATGAGTGCCTGCGCTTTTGCCATATATTTCTTGTCTGAAGGATTTGTCGCACCGATTACTCCGATTGCTTTGAGTGAATTTGTGCTTATGCCACGCGGAGCAGCTTTACTGATATTGTTCTTTTTGTTTGCCTGTGCCGGCGGAGTGTATGTGGTACCGCTCAATGCGCTGATGCAAAAACGCGCACCGAAAAGCTGTGTGGCTTCGATTATTGCCGGCAACAATATTATAAATTCATTGGGAATGGTGCTTGTCGCGTTAGGTTCTGTGGCCTTATTGGCGCTTGGTTTGGAAATCGTCGATTTGTTTTTGGTAATGGCCGTGATGAGCTTCTTAATGGCTTGTTATATCAGCAAGTTATTACCGGATTCTCTGGCGCGTTCGCTTCTGTATATGATATTGGGGGCGCTGTATCGGGTTAAGGTCAACGGTTTGGAAAATTTTGAAAATTCCAAATCGCGCACCTTGGTGGTGGCAAACCACGTTTCGCTTTTGGACGGGGTGTTGGCCGCGGTGTATTTGCCGCGTAAGATGACATTTGCCATAGATGAGGCATGGGGCAAAAAATGGTACGTGAAAATGCTTGACGGATTGGTACGTTTTTGCCCGCTTAATCCGGCGAGTCCGCTTGCGCTTCGCACTTTGATGGAAGTGATTAATCAGGGACGGACGGTGATGATCTTTCCGGAAGGGCGCATCAGCGTAACCGGAACATTGATGAAAATTTATGAAGGTACCGGCGTAGTGGCCGAAAAAACCGGCGCGAAAATCGTTCCGGTACGGATTGATGGGGCGCAATACTCCAAATTTTCGTATATCACTCACTTGGTTAAGGCTCGTTCTTTTCCGCAAATTACGCTGACAATTCTGCCGCCGCAGGAAATTAAAACCGATGTCAATATGTTGGCGCGTGAACGGCGGCAAAAAGCGGCATTGCAGCTTCACGATATGCTGAACGAAATGATGTATGTGACGGAAAATATCGATATGCCGCTGTTTAATTCGTTGTTGGATGCCGAAAAAAAATACGGCTCAAAACAACCGATGGCTACGGATATCGGCGGCAAGACGCTTAATTATAAGCAATTGCTCTTGAAAATATATGTGCTGGGCACATTATTCAAAAAATTTATGCCACAAGAAGAAAAAATCGGTGTTTTGTTGCCGAACAGTTTGGCCGGTCTCGTTAGCTTTTTTGCATTGCAAAGTATTGATAAAGTTCCGGCAATGCTGAATTTTTCGCTCGGCGATAAGCAGTTTACGTCGTGCTTGAAAACCGTCGGTTTGCAAAAAATTATAACCGCGCATAAATTTATCGAGCAAGGCAACTTGGAACGATTGGAAAAATGTGCACACAAGGCAAAATGCGATTTGCTGTATTTAGAAGATATGGCGGCAAAAATAAGCATAACGGACAAGTTAAAAGGTCTGTGGAATTATATGTTACGTCGTAAATCTTCGGCAAAATCAAATGATGTCGCCGCCGTGCTGTTTACTTCAGGTTCGGAAGGTCTGCCCAAAGGGGTATTGCTTTCGCACCGTAATTTGTTGAGTAATGTTCTGCAAATTCGTTTGTCTGTGCCGTTTACCAGCCGTGATGTGATTCTGAACGCGTTGCCGATGTTTCATTCTTTCGGGCTCACGGTGGGTACGCTGCTGCCGATATTAAACGGAGTTAAGACTTATTTTTATCCGTCGCCGTTGCACTATCGCATTATTCCGGAAATAGCCTACGGTTTGCAGGCAACCGCAATTTTGGGCACGGATACTTTTCTTTTCGGTTACGGTCGGCGTGCACATCCGTACGACTTTTTCTCGGTTCGTTTTGCTGTGGTCGGCGGCGAAAAACTCAAAACTCGCACCGCTGAGTTATGGATGAAAAAATTCGGTGTGCGCATTTTTGAAGGTTACGGGACTACCGAAACTTCGCCGGTGTTGGCGGTAAATACGCCGATGTTTTGCAAAGAAAATACGGTAGGGCGTTTGCTGACGCATATTGAATATCGGTTGCAAAAAGTCAATGGTGTGACAGAGGGCGGTCGGCTCGAGGTTAGGGGTGACAATGTTATGCTCGGCTATATGCGCGCCGATAAGACGAGGGTTTTGGAAAAGGCCGGCGAGTGGTATGATACCGGTGATGTAGTCAGCGTTGATACCGACGGATTCGTTACGATTTGCGGACGTGCCAAGCGGTTTGCCAAAATCGGCGGAGAAATGGTTTCGCTGACGGCGGTGGAACAGCTTTTGGACGAGTTATATCCGGATATAAAACAGGGTATAATCGCGGTTGAAGACGAGAAAAAAGGCGAAAAACTGGTGTTGATAACAGCGAGTGATAAAGCAAACGTTGCCGAAATCAAGAAGTATTTTCAAAAGCAGGGTGTCAGCGAATTATGGATCCCGCGTGAGATAATTTATACGGTAAATCCGCCGTTGCTCGGCAGCGGTAAATTTGATTATATTGCCGCCGCACAGCTTTATGAAAACGAAAAATAGCTATTCTTCCGCTTGGTGGTCGTCGAGCGAATAGCCGGTCGAGCGGATGGTGCGGATATAATCCGGACCGAACTCGTTGAGGGCTTTACGCAGGCGGCGAATATGTACATCCACCGTGCGCGGTTCCACATAAATACTGTTGCCCCACACCGTTTTAAGCACCTCGTCGCGAGAAAATACCTGTGTCGGATTAGAGATTAAGAGTTGCAAAATACGAAATTCCGTCGGTCCGAGCTGAATATAATTTTCACCGCGGAAGACTTTTTTCTCGTTGCTTTTCAGCACAATATCGCGGAACACGTATTCTTTTTTGATTGCGGATGCCACATTACCGGCACGACGCAGGTTGGTCTGAATACGCGCCAAAAGTTCCGGAATGGAAAACGGCTTGGTCACATAGTCGTCGGCACCGGCAGAAAGTCCGGTAATCTTATCCTCTTCCTGCCCTTTGGCTGTCAGCATAATAATCGGAATATTTTTCAAATCCGGATTGTTGCGGATAATTTTGCACAATTCCAAACCGGAAATTTCCGGCAGCATCCAATCGAGCAAAATCAGCGACGGCGTATCTTTTTCCACGGCCGGCAGAACTTTGTTGCCCTGTGCCACGCAAACGGTTTCATAACCGGCTTTTTCCAAATTATATTTAAGCAATACGGAAATAGCCTGCTCATCTTCCACAATCAAAATTTTAGCCATCATTTTTCTCCCAATTGATGCAGTTGTCTGATTATCTCCGCCGGATTTTGTGCCTTAAAAATCGCGTTGCCCGCCACAAAAACATCGGCACCGTTTTCAAAACATAATTCCGCGGTTTGCGGGTTAATACCGCCGTCAACTTCAAGCGTGATTTTGTGCTCGGCAATCATTTGCGCCGTGCGTTTGATTTTCGGCAGCATATCCGGCATAAATTGTTGCCCGCCGAACCCCGGCTCGACCGTCATAATCAGCACGTTGTCAATGTCGTGTAAAAACGGTTGCAAAACTTCTTCGGAAGTTTGCGGTTTTACGGAAATCCCGACTTTTATATGGCGTTGCCGCAAATAAGATATAACCGCCGGCAAATCGGAACAAGCCTCATAATGCACCGTAATCTGGTCGGCACCGCAATGCTCAAACATCGGCAAAAAATTCAGCGGTTCTTCCACCATTAAATGCACATCAAAAAACAGCGAGCTGTTAGTGCGCATTTGCCGTACCATATCGGCACCGTAACTCAAATTCGGCACAAAATGTCCGTCCATAATATCAAAATGCAGCCAATCGGCACCGGCATTTTCAACCATATTTATCTGCTGATGCAAGCGACCGTAATCGGCGGCAAGTAAACTCGGCGCAACCAAAATCATTATATTCTCCTTTACTCGCAGTATAACGGCGGAAAGTTAATATGTCGTAAAATTTAAGGTATAAAGTAATATTGATTTTTGCATCGCAGTGATTATTTTTTTGTGGCGTATAACAACCAACAAAGGAGAAAATCAATGGGAGAAATGGCTAAAAAAATCGCTAAAGTCGATATAGAGAATTTACTTAAAGTATTAAATGAAGCCTATGCTGAAGAATGGCTGGCATATTATCAATATTGGGTGGCGGCTAAAATTGCTTACGGGCAGGAGCGTCCGGCGATTGTGGCAGAGTTTGAGGAGCACGCGGCGGAGGAGTTGAAACACGCCGATTGGCTGGCGGAAAGAATTATTCAGTTGGGCGGAGTGCCGGTATTGGAGCCGATGAGCTGGAACGAATTGGCGCATTGTAAATATATTACGCCGCACGATTTTAATGTTACAGCGTTGTTGCATGACAATCTGAATGCCGAACGTTGTGCCATCGGTCGCTATGAAGGAATTTGCGATATAACGCACGGGCGCGATTATGAAACGTATCGCATTTCCGAAAAAATCTTGAAGGAAGAAATCGAGCACGAACAGGAGCTGGAGGACTTCCTCGCCGATATCGAACAAACGTGTAAGGAATAGGTGTTTGTTTTCATAAAAAAAACAGCGTTTGTACCTTTAAAAGGGGTACAAACGCTGTTTCAGCTGTATTCTTACAGTTCAATTCCTATCGGCCCCCACAGGGTTTCAGAGGTATAGCCCTCTGGAATTGGCGTATTGTCCAGATCGATAACAATACTCCCTATCGGCGTCTTCACCTTATATTCTTGTACCTCAGTAAGTTTTACTGAGAACACGTAGGTGAAGTCTCTCTGGTCTTTCTTAATCAAGACTTTTTGAGCCTTGAATAAGAAAGGATGTCCACACTCGGTTGCCATTACGACAGACGACATAAATACAACTACCATTAGAGAAATGATGACTAATACTTTCTTCATATTCTCTATTGTTTTAACTCACCGGGATTACTTGTTCCGTATATTCAAAACACTCATATTACTAACTATGCGCTACTCAAAACTCACTAAAAGAAGCAAGCCCTGAACCTTCACACACACGATAAAATCGCACTCCGTAAAAACGGTTCTCTCATCTTTCTCTAAACGATGAGATTTGAAAGCAATAATCACATTTTAAATACCGATAGAAACAAGCCTAACCGGCTACGTCGTGAAACTTCTTATCAAAAACCTAGGGCTCATACGCAAATGAATCTCCAAAAGAAATCCAACCGCACCGAATGTATCCCGTTTATATCAATTCAAGCCGCTTATAAAACTTGAAGAACAAACATTCAAACACTCTAACGTCATACAA
>CADBEI010000016.1:21604-22807 GCA_902793695.1 uncultured Pseudomonadota bacterium
AAAAATCTGCAAAAAGCGCGAAAAAACACTTGAAAAATAATATTTTTTGTGTATAAGAAAGGCAGTTGTTGATAAGGGTGCGCTTATAAACGGCTGTTGTTTAACCTCGCACAAGTCCGCTTTTATGAAAGTTGGCAATTTTTTGAAAACTAAATTTATATGACAAATACAGAATTTAAAATGCCGGAAATGACCGAGAATTTCGCAGATTTATTGAACGAACAATTCGGTGAAAACGGCATCTTGGGTACCGTTGTAAAAGGTACAATCGTTAGAATTTCCGATGACTATGTTACGGTTGATGTCGGCCTCAAATCCGAGGGCAACATTCCGGTGCGCGAATTCGGCACCAATCCGGAACTTAAAGTCGGCGATGTTGTTGAAGTTTTGGTTGACAGATATGAAGACAAAGACGGCAACATTGTACTTTCTCGTGAAAAAGCTCGCCGTGAAGAAGTATGGGTTGATCTTGAAAAATCCATGAACGCCGGCGAACGTGTTAACGGTATCATTTTCGGTCGCGTTAAAGGCGGCTTTACGGTTGATTTGAACGGCGCAATCGCTTTCTTGCCGGGTTCGCAAATCGATATTCGCCCGATCAGAGATATTACTCCGCTTATGGGTATTTCGCAACCGTTCCAAATTTTGAAAATGGATAAGGTACGCGGCAACATCGTTGTTTCGCGTCGCGTTGTTTTGGAAGAAACCAGAGCCGAAGCTCGTGCCGAATTGATTGACGGCATTAAAGAAGGCGCTATTCTCGACGGTGTGGTTAAAAACATCACCGATTACGGCGCGTTTATTGACCTCGGCGGCGTTGACGGTTTGTTGCACGTTACCGATATTTCTTGGAAACGTATCAATCATCCGGCCGAAGTTTTGACGGTTGGTCAAAACGTTAAAGTTCAGGTGATTCGTTTCAACGAAGATACACAACGTGCCGATAAGTATAAAGTTGATGAAGTTTATAAAGGTAAAGTCACCAACATTACCGATTACGGCGCGTTTGTTGAACTCGAAGACGGTATCGAAGGTTTGGTACACGTTTCCGAAATGAGCTGGACCAGAAAGAACGTTCATCCGGGCAAAATCGTTTCTACTTCGGAAGAAGTTGAAGTTAAGGTTTTGGAAGTTGATGCCGACAAACGTCGTATCAGCCTCGGCATTAAACAATGCCAACCGAACCCGTGGGCTGCTTATGTT
>CADBEI010000017.1 GCA_902793695.1 uncultured Pseudomonadota bacterium
GATTACTGACGTTAGTATCTCTTTAGGCGCAGTGCAGCATGATGCAATAATACGGCAACATTATCACTTTGTGGCGATTGCACGGCAATGTATTGAGATTACCACGTCAGCACGTTGTGCTTCTTCGTAATGACGAGTCTGGTTCTTTATGAGATTACCACGCCCTTATCGGGCTCGTAATGACAGTAAAGCAAAAATCAACCGCATAGAAAAATATGAGTGCTGCAAAGATTTATCCGGCGTTGTAGGTTTTAATCGCCTCATCTTGTTCAAATAAATACAGGAGAGTGCGCAACGCTTGTCCGCGCGGTGATTGCAGATTCTGGTCTTGTCGCAAAATCAGCGCCGCATCTTTACTGGCCGTCAGCAACAAATCGCCATGCACACTTAAATCTGCCACACGGAAGTTGCTGAATCCCGATTGTCTCGTGCCCAGAACCTCGCCGCCGCCGCGCAATTTAAGGTCTTCCTCGGCAATTAAGAAGCCGTCTTCAGTGCTTTTGAGCGTATTCAGACGTGAGCGTGAAACTTCGCTCAGCGGATAACCGTACATCAAAATGCAACTTCCGGCTTCAAAACCGCGCTTAATGCGCCCGCGAAGTTGGTGTAACTGCGCCAAACCGAAACGCTCGGCGTGCTCAACAATCATAATCGTGGCATTCGGTACATTAACCCCGACCTCAATCACGGTGGTAGAAACCAGAAGCTTGAGCATACCTTGTTTGAACTTTTCCATTATCGCGTCTTTTTCACTTTCTTTCATTTTGCCGTGAATCAAACCGACGGCATCGCCGAAAATTTTGCGTAAAGACTCATAGCGTTCGGTGGCGGCGGAAAGGTCAATTTTTTCTGACTCCTCAACCAAAGGACATACCCAATATGCTTGGGTGCCGGTATTTAATTTACGTTGCAGTGCCTCAACCACATTATGAATTTTACTCAAAGGCATAACCGTAGTGGCAATCGGTTTGCGCCCTGCCGGCAATTCATCGATTTTTGAATATTCCATATCGCCGAATTGTGTCAGCACAAGCGTGCGCGGAATAGGGGTGGCGGTCATTACCAAAACATCACAAAGATTGCCCTTTTGCGAGAGATTAAGCCGTTGTTTTACGCCGAAACGATGTTGCTCGTCAACAATGACATAAGCTAAATCTTTGAACGCCACATCTTCAGTAAACAGCGCGTGCGTGCCGATGAGAATGTCGATATTGCCGGCGGCCAGTTCTTCCAACAGCAGTTTACGGGACTTACCTTTAACGTTTCCGGTCAGCAGGGCTGTTTTTACACCGATTTTATCACATAATTCGGAGATGGTTTCAGCGTGTTGCTCGGCCAAAATTTCGGTCGGAGCCATAATCGCCGCTTGACAGCCGCATTCAACCGCATTTAGCATTGTCATCAGTGCCACAATGGTTTTGCCGCTGCCGACATCACCTTGCAACAGTCGTGACATACGATATTCGCCGAATAAGTCGCTTTCGATTTCGGCAATTACGCGTTTTTGCGCATCTGTCAGGGCAAACGGCAGTACCGAGAGTAGCTTTTCTTTCAATTTACCGGCGTTGGCAAGCGAGCGTCCTTTCTGCTTTTTAAGCCGCTCGCGCACAATGGCAAGCGAAAGCTGATTGGCTAGCAATTCGTCATAAGCCAAACGTTGTCGCGCCGGTGCATTCGGCTCAATATCGGCAAAGTTTTGCGGATGATGTACCATCTGCAGTGCTCCCTTAAAACTCGGCCATTTTTGTTGAGCTAAATAGCGTTCATCCTGCCATTCCGGCAATTCCGGCACCCGTGCAAGAGCTTGAAAAATCTGCTTATTAAGCATTTTATTGGTAACGCCGGCTGTCAGCGGATACACCGTTTCAATCAGCGGCATCTGCTCCGGTTTAAAGGCATCGACGACATAATCGGGATGGCTCATTTGCAGTTGCCCGTTAAAAATTTCGATTTTACCGCTGATGATTTTTTCGGCACCCACCGGAAATTGCTTGGTCACACTGTCGCCGAATACTTTAAAAAACACCAAAATCAGTTGATCTGTACCATCTTCAACCGCAATCCGATACGGTTGTTTCTTGGTTTTCGGTACCGCGTGCTCAATCACTTTCACTTTACCCGTCCAGATTTTGCCGTCAAGTGTTTGTGACAGCGGAACATTACAGCGACGGTCGATAAAACCGCTCGGCAAATGCCACAACAAATCAATCACTTTGTCGCCGCATAGATTATTCATCAATACGCAATAACGCTTACCGATACCGCTTAAAGTTTCAAGCGGCGCGAACAGCGGATATAAAATACTCGGGCGCATGTTGATTATTCTTCTTTTTTGTTGCGATAACTGCTGTATTGTATATATTTTAGACAAGTTTGTAAATCGGAAAGCAAAAGATATGCAACAGGATTTTAATGCCTTGTGCGGCAAAAAAATAACCTCGGTTTGCGACGGTTATGAGCCGTGGGTGCTGGCTTTGATGGCGTCAAAAGATCGACCGCTGATATATATTGCGGCCGACGGTAATGCATTGGCGCAAACCGCCTCGATGTTGCGTTTAACTCATCCCGAGTTCACGGTGTTGGAATTTCCGGCGTGGGATACCGTGCCGTATGACCGCGTTTCGCCCAATACCAATATTATGGCGCGACGCATATCCGTTATGTCGCAGTTGGTGTTGAGTGAATTTAAGCAACCGCTGATTATCGTAACCAGTCTGGGTGCGGTGTTGCAAAAACTTCCGCCGGCAAAAATTTTTCGTAACGCACAGAAAAAAATCAAGGTTGGCAGCACTCTGAAATTTGATGATTTTCTGCATTATATTTCAATTAACGGTTATACTCGCGTCGAACAGGTGATGGAACCCGGAGAATACGCGGTGCGCGGCGATATAGTCGATATTTTTCCGAGCGGTACCGATTATCCGCTCAGAATAGATTTGTTTGATGAAGAAGTCGAGCGACTGCGCTTTTTTGATGCAGTTACGCAACGCACTTCCGGCGAGTTGAAAGAATATGATTTTCAAGTGGCGGGTGAAGTGGTTTTGGATGTCGATACCGTGCGCAATTTCCGCGAAAAATATCGCGAATTGTTCGGTGCCGACGGAATGCACGATGAACTTTACGAGGCAATTTCCGAACGGCGTAAATATATCGGCATGGAAAATTGGTTGCCGCTGTTTTATGCCGATACGTTGCCGACTTTGTTTGATTATGTGCCGAATGCCGCGGTTGCCGTCGGGCGCAATATTGAGGAAGCGCTCAAAGCCAAAACCGAGAGTATATACGATTATTACACTGCACGCTTGGAAGCCGTCAATATGCGGCGCGGAAAGTCGGATGATGAGGCGTATCGCCCGCTAAATCCGGAAATGTTGTATTTGACCGAGGACGAATTTAAGCAAAAATTGCAAAATAAAAAAGCGGCGGAGTTCAGCGCGTTGGCGGCCGCCGCATCAGATGATGTTGTTGATATGCAAACCGTTCCGGGGCGTGATTTTGCCCATAGCAAAAATGTGAGCGCAGCGGCGGTTTATACCGAACTCAACGATTATTTGAACGAAAATGCACGGCGCAAGCGGATTGTCTGTTGCTACGCCGAGGGTTCGCGCGAACGGCTGTTTAATCTGATGAACGAACACGGCATTAAAAATGTGGTTTTGGCCGGCGATTGGGCGCAGGCCTCGCAGTTGGCAACAACCAAAAAAATCGCACTGGTGTTAGCTGATTTGGCACACGGTTTTCGCGACAAAGAATGGTGCCTGATTTCCGAACAGGATATTTTAGGCGAACGCCTACATCGCAAAGCCAAAAAAGTAACTTCAAAAGATTTTATCGCCGATGTTTCGTCGCTTGCCGTCGGCGAACTGGTGGTGCATATCGAACACGGTATCGGGCGTTTTACGGGGTTGGAAAATATTATGGCCGGCGGAGCACCGCACGATTGCTTAAAAATAGTGTATGCCCACGATGATAAACTGTTCGTGCCGGTCGAAAATATCGATGTTTTGTCGCGCTACGGCTCCGATGACGAAAATGTACAGCTCGATGTGCTGGGCGGTGCGGCTTGGCAAGCCAAAAAGGCCAAGGTTAAGGAAAAAATCAAGGATATTGCCGAAAAGCTGATCAAAATTGCTGCGGAAAGGCATCTCAAAACCGCCGAATGTTTTGTTACGCAAGGCGGAGTTTATGACGAATTTTGTTCTAAATTCCCGTTTAACGAAACCGATGACCAACTGCACGCTATTCAAGACGTGTTGCAGGATTTGGGTGCTGGCGAGCCGATGGACAGGTTAGTGTGCGGCGATGTCGGCTTCGGCAAAACCGAGGTGGCTTTGCGTGCCGCATTTACGGTAGCTATGTCGGGCTCGCAGGTGGCATTGATTGTGCCGACCACCTTGCTGGCACGTCAACATTATCTGAACTTTGTCGAGCGGATGCAGGGTTTTCCGCTCAAAGTGCGAATGTTATCGCGTTTGACTACCGCCAAAGAGGCGCGTGAAACCAAGGAGGGCTTAAAGTCGGGAGCCGTCGATATTGTTATCGGTACGCATGCGCTTTTAGCCAAAGATATTGCTTTTTCCGATTTGGGACTGCTGATTGTGGACGAGGAACAGCACTTCGGGGTGGCGCATAAAGAAAAACTCAAAGCCTTAAAATCCGACGTACACGTTCTGACTTTGAGTGCTACACCGATTCCGCGCACTTTGCAACTCTCTTTGACCGGTGTGAAACAGCTCAGCATAATTGCCACACCGCCGGTAGATCGGTTGGCGGCACGCACTTTTGTGATGCCGTTTGACGCGGTGATGATAAAAGAAGCGATTTATCGCGAAAAATTCCGCGGCGGTCAGACGTTTTTTGTGTGTCCGCGGGTTTCGGATATTCCGCAGATGGAAAAAACGTTGCGCACATTGGTGCCTGATGTGAAAATTGCCGTGGCGCACGGGCAGATGCCGGCTAAACAACTGGAAGATGTTATCGGGGCCTTTGCCGACGGCAAATACGATGTGTTGCTCTCAACCACGATTATTGAATCGGGGATTGATATGCCGCGTGTCAACACTATGATTATTCATCGCGCCGATATGTTCGGTTTGGCGCAACTTTATCAACTGCGCGGCAGAATAGGGCGTTCCAAAATCCGCGGCTATTGCTATTTTACGGTACCTCCGCAGAAAAAACTTAATCCGGTGGCTCAGAGACGGCTCGATATTTTGCGGGCGCTCGATACGCTCGGTGCCGGATTTTCGCTTGCCAGTCACGATATGGATATTCGCGGCTCCGGCAATGTTTTGGGTACCGAACAATCGGGGCATATCAAAGACGTGGGTATAGCTCTGTATCACCAAATGCTTGATGAGGAAATTCAGCGCCAAAAGGCCGGACACGATGAACAGATGAATGCCGCACTCAACAATTCCGACTGGGCACCGCAGATAACAACCGGCGTACCGCTGTTGATTCCGGAAGAATATGTGCATGATTTGGGAGTGCGTTTGGGATTGTATCGTCGTATCGGCGCGCTCAAAGATGCGGGTGAGTTGGCGGATATGCGTGAGGAGCTGATTGATCGTTTCGGCGCCATTCCGCCGGAGGTGGAAAATCTGTTGCAAACCATAGAAATCAAACAACTTTGCTATCGTGCCAATATTGCCAAAGTAGATGCCGGTGCCAAGGGAATTTTGATTGCCTTTCACAACAACAAATTTGCGGCGGCGGATAAATTGATTGACTTGGTGGCGCGTTCGTTCGGGGTGTTCAAAATCCGACCGGACCAGAAGCTGTTTGTTGATAGAGATTTGTCCTCTTATAATGAGCGCATCGCTATTTTGAAAAAGACAGTGGGTAAGTTACTTGATTTGTTGTATTGTTGAGTTTAATAATTGCTTGACAAAATATGTATTTAATGTTATCATATGTGACATAAGACAAACCAAGGGAGTAAAAAAATGGCAAAGAATTTTGACGAATATTGCGGATGCTATAATCTTTGTACAGTCTGGGATGATAATTACGGCTACACCAGCAAGGACGGGATTTATTTAAAGGTCGAGAATAATAAAATCGTTGACTGTGTGGAGCCGCTTAAAGGCCATAATAGTATTAAATACAATTTGGAAGAGAATTTGCAAAAAGTTGTCGGTGAAAATGTAAAAGATTTAGTTTTAAACAGCGTGATAACCTCCAAAATTGTCGGCAAAGATGTGTCTCGTATCGGGTACATTATTTTCAGAGAGATAGAAGAGGCAGAATACGCCGACAGCAAGCGTAAGGTGTTCAAAACCGAAGCTGAAATGAAGGCCCACGACCAACAAGTGGCGGATATTTTGCAAGCCAAAGAGAATAAAAACACTCTCGGCAAAACCGATACATTGAGCAGAATCGCCGGTATGAAAAGCCGCGGTGGAAAATAATAATATTACCGCATTATGTCGGCGGATTTGAAAAATATCGAAAAAAGTATATAAAGGGCAAAAGTTATCAACAGCATAATCAGGCGGCCGCGCAGACGGCCGTTTTGCTTGTTGCTGCGCCAGATTCCGCGGATAATGTTGCCGCAAATAAGCACGACCGCTTCCGCAAATTCATAAATTTCATCATAAATGCGCTGATATAAGGTTTTTTTGACTTTTTTATCGTTCATTTGCCGTATTCCGTTAAGCATATTGCAACGCATCCAATGCACCTTGCAAAATATAGGCGGCCGCCGAGGCATCGAGAACTTTTTTGCGTTTGGCGCGCGACATATCAACTTCATCAATTAAAAAACGCTCCATCGCCGACGACGACAAACGCTCGTCCCAAAACATATACGGCAGGGGAATTTCCTGAGCCAATTTTTCGGCAAAAGCGCGCACTTCTTTGGCAATTTCGCCCTCGCTGCCGTCCATTTGCAACGGCAGACCGTACACAATTCCGCCGATTTCCTTCTCGGTCACAATACGCTTGATTTCCGCCACATCTTTTTCCCAACTTGAGCGGTAAAGGATTTTATATGAGGTGGCAATGCCGCGCAATAAATCGGATACGGCAATCCCCAAACGCTTGGATCCGTAATCAAAACCGATAAGCGCTTGATAAGTTTTAAGAGATTGTTTGAATTCTTTTATATCCATTTCTTTCCTCTGCCTAAAACTAACGTTTTATGCCAAAAAAGTCAAACGGAATATGCTGTCTATAACCTGTTTTTTTGCTTTATTTTTTTAAAGCAATCTGTATGATATAACAAAATAAACGTTTATTTGAGGTGATAAAGAATGAAAATCAGATATATTTTGGCCGCGTTGCTGATGTTTTTCAGCATGCCGGCACACGCCGAACTGGAAATTGAAGTCAGCGGCGCCACTCGTAATCCGATGCCGATTGCCATTCCGGAGATGATTGGTTCAAACTCCAACATTTTTACGAAAATTGCCGGTAAAAACTACGGCGATAAAATTCACGAAGTTATTGCCGCCGATTTGGATAGAAGCGGTTTGTTCAAAGTCATTCCGGAAGGAAGCTATATTGAAACGCTGAATTCAATTGACCAGAAGCCGAACTTTATCGACTGGCAGGCAATTAAATCCGAAGCTTTGGTACAAAGTAAAATTACCGAACTGCCGAATAATAAACTGCAGGTGGATTTTCGCTTGTGGGATGCGGTGGCGGAAAAACAGCTTTTGGGTAAGTCGTTTACGTCTACAACCGAAAACTGGCGTCGGATTGCCCACGTTGTGGCCGATGCAATTTATGAACGTCTGACCGGCGATAAGGGGTATTTCAATACCCGTGTGGTCTATGTTTCCGAAAACGGACAGGGACCGCGTAAGGTTAAGCGTCTGGCAATTATGGATCAGGATGGCGAAAATCATCGTTTTTTGACCGACGGTCGTAACTTGGTATTAACCCCGCGCTTTTCGCCGAATATGCAGAAAATTACCTATATGGAGTACGTCGGCAACAGCCCGCGTGTTTATTTGATGGATTTAAACACAGGCAGCAAACAGGTTTTGGGTAACTTCCCGGGGATGACGTTTGCACCTGTATGGGCGCCTGACAGTTCCAAAGTTTTGATGAGCTATGCCAACAAGGGTAAAACCAATATTTTTGAAATGAATCTCAAAACTCGTGCGGTTAAGCAGCTGACATTTGACAGCGCGATTGCCACTTCGGCCAGCTATTCTCCGGACGGTTCGCAAATCGTGTTTAACTCCGATAAGGGCGGCAATCAACAGCTTTATGTTATGAGTTCGAGCGGCGGTGAAGCCGAGCGCATAAGTTTCGGCAACGGCCGTTATGCCACTCCGGTATGGTCGCCGCGCGGTGACTACATCGCCTTTACCAAAATGTCGGGTGGTGCGTTTTATATCGGTGTTATGGCGCCGGACGGCAGTGGCGAGCGCATTTTGGCCGACGGTTTCTTGGTAGAAGGCCCGACTTGGTCGCCGAACGGCCGCGTAATTATGTATTCGCGCCAAGACAGAGGCGGTCCGGTTCGTTTATATACCATTGACTTAACCGGTTATAACGAACGCCGCGTCGTAACTCCGTCCGAGGCCTCCGATCCGGCATGGTCGCCGTTGTTGCCATTATAATCAATACTTGACACGGATAGACGGCGCGGATATAAAGCGCCGTTTTTCTTTTATCGTGAGGACTTTGTGATGAAAAAACAAGATATAAAAGTTGATTTTGATAACAGTATTCTGGCTTTAAGCAATTCGCTTTTGCGCCATTACGGGGTAGAAACCGAATATAAGTCTTTGCCGATTTTGGATAAAGAATTGGCGGTTGGCTATCAGAATGTGGTGTTTTTGATTTTGGATTGCTTTGGCAAAAATATTCTGGAATATCATCTAAATCCGCATGATTTTTTATATATGCATCGGGTGGCTGATATTTCAACGGTTTTTCCGCCGACCACCGCCGCCGCTACCATAACTTTTCATTCCGGCCTGCCGCCGATAGCTTCCGGCTGGATCGGCTGGATGAATTATTTTAAGCAATATAATCGTGTAATCGAGAACTTCAGAAATGTCGATTTTTATACCGGTGAGGAATTGACCACACCGCATCCGGCAGAAACAATTTTGCAATACAAGACTATTTACGAAAAAATTACCGAGCAGAATCCCGAAGTGGAATATCATCAGGTATTTCCGGCCTTTGTCGAGGGTGGGGCGGAAACTTTTGAAGAACTGTGCCGAGGGATTGAAAATGCCGTTAACTCAAGTGATAAGCGCAAGATTATTTCTGCTTATTGGACCGAGCCGGACCATACCATGCATTATAACGGCATACACTCGACGCAAGCGGCGGTGCTGATACGCGAGATAAATGACAAACTCGAAAAAATGTGTGCCGATTTGCATGACACTTTGGTAATAATTTCGGCTGATCACGGCGGTATAGATGTGGATGATATAATTATAGAACATCAAGATTTGCTCGATACGTTCCGTTTGCCGCCGACTATTGAGAGTAGGACAATTTCTTTTTGGATTAAAGAAGGTTGCAACGATGAATTTATCCGGTTGTTTAATAAATATTACGGCGAGGAGTTTGTACTTTTTACTAAGGAAGAATTTTTGCAAGCGCATATTTTGGGATACGGCAAACAACATCCGCTGATTGACGCTATGCTCGGCGAATATGTGGCGATTGCTACCGGTACACTATCAATTAATTACGATTCGGGTAAACGCGAGAAAAAGTTGTTTAAGGCCACTCATGCCGGATACACTAAAGAAGAAATGACGGTGCCGCTGATTGTGGTAAAATGTGACTAAAAATACTTGACAAAAATCATAAATTGGGATAAGTTAAGCATATAGTTGATAAAAAAAGGAGAGCAGTTATGACCGAATATACCATGCGCGGGGATGAACCGATTACCGAAATCACCGATTGGGATACCCGAAATCGGTATTTTAAACTGGCAAGAGAGCAATATATGGACGGTAAGGCTTATTCAATGACATTTTTGCCGGTTGCCGAAGGTTTTTACGATATGCTTTATCCGTTGGTACAAAGTGATTTTGATTATAAGAGCCGAGAAGATACACAGGCATATTCGTACATAATGCAAAAAACTCTGGAAGAAACCTTTAAACGTGGCAATCCGCAACATGACAGCAATTTGATTATTCGTATGTCAAAAGAAGATGTAACTGACCGTCATAAGGCCAATATTGATGAATGGCGGGCGCTTACTTTGCGTGCCATACAAGAGCAAATGCGTAAAGATCCGGAATGGTTCGGTAAGCTGACACCGGCGGCGCAATTGACGGCAATCGGTATGGAACTGCATATGACATCCCGCGGTTCTTCTCCGCGTTTGCAAAATGAAGAAGGTTTGAAATTTGATTTCGGTCGTACCGAAGAAGGTACCTATTCCGCCGATTTGTCGCAAGCGGCTAATATTATATTGACTAAAGCATATAAACGCAATAATGACAACGCTTATCCGCTCGATGATTCACAGCTCACTTGGGAAGTTAAGGCGGCGGCATTGGAGGCACAGCTTAAGTCGCATGGCGGAAGTTGGAAGGAGAAAATCCCGTCATTACCGGTGTTTGTTGATTTGCTGAAAACAGCCGAAAAACCTGCACAACAGCTCAAACTGGCTGAACTCGCCAAAGAACCTGATTTTAAGGAAAGTATGCGTTATGATGGTTTCAGAAATGAACTAAAACAGAGTTTTAAGGATATAGCCCCGTGCGGTGAGGCAACCCAAAAGCTGTTTTATGAAGTGCTGTATAATTTTGATTTGCGCGGAATTAATGAGCCGAAGTTACAATTAACTGACATCAACTTCGGTACATTACAGGCGGCAGTGGCAGAGTGCAAAGCCCAGCGTATTGTCGATGATGTAAACAATCAGGCAGATATAAATCATAAAGAGATAGCCAAACTAGATAAAAAATTAAAAACCGAAAGACTTTCCAAGCAGGAAAAAGAATTTATGGAGAAGCAAATTGACGATTTGCAAGAAAAAGATGTTATAACCGGTATTCCGGATATGGAATTAGTGGCTAAGTATCGTCCGCAGTTTTTGGAACAACCGGCAAAGATGACGCCGGAATTGTGTGCGCAGATTGTTAATAAATACGGCAATAAACTTTCGGCGCAAACTCAGCTTGAGATGATGACCAAAGTGGTTGCTTCCATAGAGAGAGGACTGGCACAGGGCAATAAGCTTAAGGAAGAAGATTATGAAGTGTTGGGAAGTTGCGTGAAGCGTGCGCCTAATCTCAAGACTTCTTCCCGGGCAATGAAAAAATTCTTAAAAACATTGCAACCGGTTGTTGAATTTGCCGAAAAGCAGTATGCGGAAGATAAACAATATCTGGCAAATGCCGCCAAAGCTAAAGCGGAATTGCGTGATGCCGAGAGAGATAAAGAACTGTTTGACAGTGCTTATTTTAAATTTATAGATTTGTCGACAATGAGCCGAATAAAGATTCCGTAGACACTGTTTGGGAAGAAATTGTAAGCGGTAAAGAGGCAAAATTGCAATTCGAGCCGAGAACAGGTTTAGGCAGACTTATGATGAATAAAAACGCCAAAAAAATCGAACAGGATATGCAAGACACCGTCGCCAAATTTAATTCCTATATAGAAGAATTTGCGCTGAGTTCGGAGTTTAAGTACATTAAAGAGGTTAGTGATGTAAGTCAAAGTGATGACAAAACATATCTTAATACGCTACAGCAAAAGGAAGGCAATATAGCTCAAATAAAGAGGGAAATGATTGTGTCCGGATATAACTATGCTTCCGGCAAAGAATCGCGGGTTGTGGCATACGAAAAATATAAGATTGCCGATAAATTTGCAGCATTGACCGAGCAGTTTGAACAACGTCGTCAAGATATGCAAGGCCGTGCTCGTACCGATTTGGCAATGCAATTTGATGGACAGGAATTTGCCGGTAAGCCTCTGGAAGGTTTGGTAAAAGAAGAGAAGATGGCGCAAGGGATTTATAAAGCAAAAATTGCCGAATTGCGACAGTCGATAAAAGACGGCGTAAAGCAGGATATGACTGACCGCGGTGTTAATGAAAAGCCGAACCTTGATAATCCGAATGAAGTCGGTAAGCCGATGACTGCCGAAGGAACAAAGAAAATCCGTAAAAATATGAGGGATTTGAAACAGTATAAGCAACTTGTAAAAGAGTAAGCGATATTCAACGACAACAAAAACGCTTCGATAATATCGAAGCGTTTTTGTTTGAGCTTGTACTTAAATTATAAGCCCCAAGAACCGCCGTACGAGCCCTGAACACCGATGATGGTGCTGCTGCCGTATTTGTTGGAGCCGCGGTCTTTGGCACGGAAGTATTGAATTATACGGACCCATTTGCAAGCCGTTGTAAATATCAACCATCATATCCGCTTTGTTGTTCCATTCATAGTCGAAATCACGCGGATTGTATTTGCTGAATTCAAAGTAATCGCGGAAATAAGACGTAAAGTTGAAGTTGATGCCTTCACGCAACGGGTAAGTTGCATCCACACCGATTTCATAAGCCCATTTTCTGGTTTTGTCGTGCTTATATGTAAAGTCGTATTCGCCGACCAGACCGGCATAAAGGTTTTTGATAATCGGACCGTCAAACATTTTCATACCTGCCATACCGCGGATGATTTTGGTGCGCGGTGCATCATCATTAGGGTCGAATTCGGTCTGATAAGCACCTTGTACGAACGGACCGACATCAGCGTCCCAATAACGCCATACTTTCATGGCATAATCGGTTGAGAGCAAAATCTTATCGGCGGTTTCGTTTTCAATCGCCGGACCGTCAGGTTGATGAACTTTGGTTTTGCCGTATTCCATAAAAATGTTATTATCCCACTTATAGGCGGCTTGTTGATTAATCAAAGAAAAGTCAAAAATTCCTTTTACCAGACTTTCGCTGTTGCCGCTTAACTCGGCGTTCGGCGAGCTTCTGTATTCTTCGGAGTTTTTGATTTTGGTGGAAGAGAGTTCCACACCGGCTTTTTTCAGCTCGGCAATCCAGCCGTATTGCTGATAATCGGCAGCGGATGCGTTGCGCGCGGCCGCAACCAAAACCAGCGCCGGCAGCAACAATAAACTTAATTTGTTTGTCATAATATAGTCCTTTTAACAATTTATACTGTCCAAAGGTTAGAACAATTTGATTAAAAAAAGGTTTAAAACCGTTGTAATAATGCTTGACAAGCAGATTTTTTTATATTATAAAACTTGCGAATTTAGAGTATTTTTACCCACATAAGTTCGTAAAAAGGTAAGCTCTGAGGAGTCCGTCAGTCAGCGAGGGTTCGCACACTGACGTTAATTTGTTTATGTAAAAAGGATAAAACTTTGTTTGAGAGTTTGACAGATAAGCTGAGCCAAGCGTTTTCGAAAATCACCTCACGCGGGGTGCTGACCGAAAAAGATATTGACGACGCTATGCGTGAAATTCGGGTTGCATTACTGGAAGCCGATGTTTCGCTGCCGGTGGTGAAAAGTTTTATCTCTGATGTCAAAACCGAGGCTTTGGGCGAAAAGGTTGTGAAGTCGGTAAAACCGGGGCAGATGGTGGTTAAAATCGTTCATGATGAACTGGTAAAACTGCTCGGCTCGGAAACAACCGAACTCAACTTCAATGCACCGGCACCGGTTTGCATGTTGCTTGTCGGCTTGCAGGGTTCGGGTAAAACCACCACGGCCGCCAAAATCGCCAAACGCTTAAAGAAAAACAAGCGTATTCTGCTGGCTTCACTTGACGTATATCGTCCGGCGGCGCAAGAGCAGTTGGCACAGCTCGCAAAACAAATTGATGTTGATGTGTTGCCGATTGTGGCGGGGCAAAAACCGCTGGAAATTACCAAGCGCGCTTTGCAAGAGGCTAAAACCGGTGTTTATGATTTGCTGATTCTGGATACGGCCGGTCGTTTGCAGATAGATGAAACTCTGATGAACGAGGTGGTTGAGGTTAAAAAACTGGCTCAGCCGACTGAAACGCTGTTGGTTGCCGATGCACTTATCGGTCAGGAAGCCTGCAACGTAGCCAAAGAGTTTAACGAAAAAGTCGGCATTACCGGCTTGGTGTTGACGCGTATCGACGGTACATCTCGTGCCGGTGCTGCCCTTTCAATGAAAATGGTGTCGGGCGCACCGCTTAAGTTTTTGGGTACCGGTGAAAAGCTCGATGAAATTGAGGAATTTCACGCCGACCGCATAGCCGGACGTATTTTGGGGCAGGGCGATGTGGTCTCTCTGGTGGAAAAAGCCATTGAAAACGTTGACCACGCCGAAGCCGAGAAAATGGCGGGTAAAATGATGAACGGCGCATTTGATTTGAACGATATGCTTAATCAAATGCGGCAAATGCAGAAAATCGGCAGTATCGGGAGCATTTTAGGGATGATTCCGGGGCTGGCGAAATTTAAATCACAGATTGAAGATTCCGGAGTGTGCGACAATCTGATGAAAAAACAGGAAGCGATTATTCTTTCCATGACCAAAGAAGAACGTTCGCATCCAAATATCATAAAGGCTTCTCGCAAGAGAAGAATCGCACTCGGCTCCGGAGTTGAGGTTCATGATGTCAATGTTTTGCTCAAATCGTATGAGCAGATGTCCGGCATGATGAAAAAGATGGGCAAGTTCGGCGGTTTGTCGGCAATGTCCAAACTGATGAAGAACTCTCCGTTCGGCTCGATGATGCCGAATGGTATGAACAAACGGTTTCCGTTTTAAGTAATTAACGAAAGGAAAAAACAAAAATGACAGTACGTATCAGACTATCTCGCGGTGGTTCCAAAAAACGTCCTTATTATCACATTGTAGCGGCTGACCAAAGAGCGCCGCGCGACGGTCGTTATATTGAAAAATTGGGTGCATACAATCCGTTGTTGCCTCAAGATCATAAAGATCGTTTGGTTTTGGACACGGAAAAAGTTTCCGCATGGCTTTCCAAAGGTGCTCAACCGACCGAAAGACTGCAGAAATTGTTTGCCAATTTAGGTTTGTGCGCTGCTCCGAAAATCAGCGAACAGCCGAAGAAATCTGCACCTAAAGCTAAAGCTTTGGAGAGAATTAAAGAAAAAGAAGCAAAAGCTCAAGCCGCTGCCGAAGCCGCTGCTGCCGCTAATGCTGCTCCGGCTGAAGAAACTTCTTCTGCCGAATAATTTTCGGTTAAATAATTAAGAGAGTTATTTTGAGTCTGTAAGAAAGGCTTTGTAATGGAAAAAAGAGTTTGTATTGGCAAAATAGTGGCCGCACACGGTATCAAGGGCGAAGTTAAAGTTCGCAGCAATAATCTGAATCCGCTGGATTTGGACCGATACGGTACGGTTGAAAATGCCGACGGCAGCAAAAAATTTTCCATCAAAGTCGTGGGACTTGTTTCAACCAACGCACGGGTAAAGATTGCGGGCGTAACCACGCGTAACGATGCGGAAGCGCTTATCGGAACCGAGCTTTATGTGCCGCGTTCGGCGTTGCCGGAATTGGATGAGGAGGAGTTTTATCTGTCGGATTTAATCGGGCTTGATGTCTGCTTGAAAACGCCGGATAAAAAAATCGGTAAAGTTGCCGCGTTTCAAAATTTTGGTGCCGGCGATATTATCGAAATCAAACTCAACGGGCAGAAAGAAACAGAAATGTTGCCGTTTACCAAAGCCTATGTTCCGACCATCAATGTTGAGGACGGATATATTATCGTATCCAGCGCAACCATGATTTTTGCAACAGATGACGAGGGCGATAATGGTGCTGAAAGCTAAAATATTGACCATATTTCCCGAGATTTTTCCGGGCTTTCTCGGTACATCTTTGACCGGCAGGGCATTGGAAGACGGGATTTGGCAGTTGGAAGCAATCAACATTCGCGATTATGCGTTTGATAAGCACGGTTCGGTGGATGATACGCCTTGCGGCGGCGGTGCCGGAATGATTATGCGCCCTGATGTTTTGGGTGCGGCAATCGAACATAATCACACCGGTGGCAAAATCATTTATATGAGCCCGAAGGGTATGCCGCTGACGCAAGCTAAAGTGCATGAGTTGAGCAAAGAAGAAAACCTGACGATTATCTGCGGTCGGTTTGAGGGAATAGATGAGCGCGTGCTCGAGGAGTACTCGATCGAGGAAATCAGTATCGGCGACTATATCCTGACCGGCGGCGAACAGGCGGCAATGGTTATGCTCGATGCGGTGGTGCGGTTGTTACCGGGGGTTCTCGGCAATGCGCAATCTACCGAAAACGAAAGTTTTGAGCAAAAACTGTTGGAATATCCGCAATATACGCGTCCGATTGAATGGAAAGGGCGCAAAGTGCCGGATGTTTTAATGAGCGGTCACCACGAAAATATTGCCAAATGGCAAAGACAGCAGGCTCTTCAAATAACTAAAAATCGACGCCCCGATTTATTGGAAAAAATGCTTGATTCCGAATAAAATGTGGTGTATAGGAATAACAAATTAACTTGAAAAGGTAATAAAAATGAACATTATCGAAAACATTGAAAAAGAGCAAATTGAAAAGCTGATGGAAGGCAAAAATATGCCGACCTTTAAGCCGGGTGATACTTTGCGTGTTCACACCAAGGTTAAAGAAGGCGACAGAGAACGTATTCAAATTTATGAAGGCGTTTGCATTGCTCGCAAAAATGACGGCTTAAATTCATCTTTCACCGTTCGCAAGATTTCTTTCGGCGAGGGTGTGGAGCGTGTATTCCCGCTGTATTCTCCGAATGTGGCAAAAATCGAAGTATCGCGTGTCGGTAAAGTACGCCGCGCCAAATTGTACTTCTTGCGTGCTTTGCGCGGTCGTTCGGCTCGTATTGCCGACGATTTGTCAGTTTCGGTTAAAGATGTTAATAATCCGAACAGCAAATAATTTTTGCTTTTAAGATAAAATTAAAGGAGCGTGAGCATTTGGCAACGCTCCTTTTTTATAAATACTTGACAGCATTATTAATCGAGTGTAGTTTGCAGGCAATAAAATATAATCAATGAATTATTAAAACAGTATAATTATGGAGCAAACAAGAGCGGAAATCTTACAAAAGATTACGCAACTGGCCGTGAACAGAAAAGTTTTAACGTCTGAACAGGCGCGACAAATTACGGAACAGACCAAAATTGATGAATTCAGCGACTTGCTTGATGCCCTCGAATTGGAGATGGAAATCGAAAAATATTACGGTATTTCCATTACCCCCGAAGACGTGGCAAAAACGTACGGCGATTGGGTTGATTTGGTTGCGGCAAGAAGCAAATGACCGGAAAAAGGGTGTGACTAAAAGTTGCACTCTTTTTTTGTTAAATATATAACAAAAATTTCTGCATAACTTTGAAAAATAAGTTGTTTTAAAGTCGCGTGATTTATTAAATTACCGTATAAAATCAACTTAAAATAAGGAAAAAATATGTATGAAGTTTTGCAAAACATTAATTCTCCGGCAGACGTGAAAAAATTGAATATTGAACAACTGAAAACTCTGTCCGGTGATATTCGCGAGGCGCTGTTTAATCGTCTGACTAAAATCGGCGGGCACTGCGGTCCGAATTTCGGTATTGTGGAAGCCTCCATTGCCTTGCACTATGTGTTTAATTCACCGCAAGATAAGTTTGTGTTTGATGTTTCGCACCAGAGCTATCCGCATAAAATGCTGACCGGTCGCAAAAACGGTTATATTGATGACGCTTGTTTTAAGGATGATTCCGGCTATACCAATCCGGAAGAAAGTGAACACGATTTATTTAATGTGGGGCATACTTCTACTTCCGTAAGTCTGGCTTGCGGTTTGGCCAAAGCCCGTGATTTGAAGGGGCAAAAACATAACGTTATTGCGCTTATCGGCGACGGTTCTCTCGGCGGCGGCGAAGCCTTGGAAGGGCTTAATTTTGCCGGTTCTGAATTGAAATCGAATTTAATTGTTATCGTGAATGACAATCAACAATCCATTGCCGAAGTGCACGGCGGTTTATATCAAAATTTAGCCGAATTGCGTCAGAGCAAAGGCAAAGCCGAACATAACTTTTTCAAATCTCTGGGGTTGGATTACGTTTATGAAGATAACGGCAATGACATTGAGGCGATGATTAAGGCTTTGCAAAAGCTTAAAGACATTGACCATCCGGTAGTGTTGCATATCAATACGCAAAAAGGCAAAGGGTTTGAGCTTGCGGAGAAAAATCGTGAGGCTTGGCACTGGTGTATGCCGTTTGATAAGAAAACCGGTGCGTGGAATGTTTCATTTCCTGCGGAAAGTTATACCGGTCTGACCGCACAATATATTATGAATAAGGCCGCACGGGATAAAGATTTTGTCGTGATAACTCCGGCTATGCCGATGACGGCCGGTTTGTCGCCTGATTTGCGACAACAGCTCGGTGCACAATATATTGATACCGGTATTACCGAGGAACACGCCGTAGCGATGGCTTCAGGTATTGCCAAAGCCGGCGGAAAACCGTTGTTGGTGACAAATGCGACCTTTATACAGCGTACATACGACCAAATTTCGCAAGATGTATGTATCAACAATAATCCGGTAACGATTGTGCTGAACTATGCTTCGTTTGACGGTTTGACCGATGTTACGCACTTGGGCATTTTTGCGATTGCCGCTTTTTCAAATATCCCGAATTTAGTGATGTTGGCACCGACATCTAAAGAAGAATATTTGAATATGCTTGATTGGTCGGTGGAACAAAAAGAGCATCCGGTAATGATTTTAATGCCGGGGAATATGGTAACATCGCGCGCGGCAGATAAAGATTTCGGAGCTTTGAACACTTATAAAGCAGAACAAGCGGGCGAAAAAGTCGCGATTTTGGCTCTGGGTGATTTTTATCAGCGCGGCGAAGAATTAGCACGCCATATATCAAAAGAACTCGGTTTTAAGCCGACACTCATCAATCCGCGTTATGCTTCCGGTTTGGATGAAAAACTTTTGAGTCAACTGGCACAAAATCATCAACTGGTAATAACATTGGAAGATGGTATTCTTGACGGCGGATTCGGACAGAAAGTGGCGGCATTTTATGCCTCATCTTCGATGAAAGTTAAGAACTACGGCCTCAATAAAGAGTTTTATGATCGCTACAATCCGCAAGAACTGCTTGAACAACTCGGTATGACAACAGAACAAATTGTGGCTGATGTTAAAAAAATGCTGTCGTAAAAAAATATGAGTATTGAAGAAAAAATATTCAAGCGCACCGTTATAGATTTTTCCGCATTGCCCGGCTACGGTTTTGAACATTCCGCGCAAGGGTGGGTATGTACTAAAGAATTTATGAACGGCGATTTTAAGGCAGTTATTACGATTGACGAGCATGGCAAAGTTGCCGGTGAGGTCTACGAAACGGACAGCAATGACGTTTATCTTCCGCTCAGGGTAGATGAAATATCGTCGGGGTTTGTCGGCGAGGTGCGTGGCGAATATATGCGGATTTTGGAAGACATAAAACAATATTGTTGCCACACAAATTATTTTACGTTTCCGCAAAGCAATCGTCTGACACGGAAAATTTTTGCCCGCTACGGCGACTCTCCGGAGTTTCCGTGGGAAAAATACAGTGATTGTGGGGTTTTTCGCAATCCCGACAGTCGAAAATGGTATGCGCTGATTATGAATATAAGTAAGTCATGGCTTGATAAAAAATTATCCGGCGACATCGAAATAGTCAACCTGAAACTGGATGCCGATAAAATACCGGAATTGCATAAACAGACGGGATTTTATCCGGCTTATCATATGAACAAAAAAAGCTGGATAACAATTACGCTCGACGATTCGGTGCCGGACGAAGTTTTGTTGGCACTGGTGGCGGAAAGTCATGAGTTTACTATAAGAAAAAAGCCGAAATCCAAAAGGCAATAAAATAAAAAAGCCGCCTTAATCAAGGCGGCTTTGCATATGAAACATAATTAATATAAGCGATATTCGATATATTCCGGCGTATAATAAATTATTTCAAAATTAACGCCGTTGATGTTGATATAGCGCTGTGCCGGTGCGGCGGTACGTTTGGTGGTGGTACCGCTTGCCGCGTCATATATCAGGAAGGAGAGCATATTGTTTTCAACTCCGTCGTAGCGAATATCGAAATTAAGCTTTTTGCCGGAAGCCGATTGCGACATATTCTCTGCCCTGACCAACTTCATGTATTGCGGGTTGTAGGCGATTATGTCATTACCGACATACAATTTGTTGCCGTGCGCAATTCCCATTTTGTCATACATCTTGCCTTTTTCATCAACAAGCAACACATAGGCGGTATTAGCCATACGCAACAACATAAAATTTTCTTCGTTTATATTTACTTCGCCGAACGGGCGGAATAAATCATCGGTATGAATTTTATAATCGTGAGTTTTGCTTGAAATTACGCCTTTGGTATTAAAACGGTACGCTTCGCCGGTGGTGGTATGCGTAGTCAGGGTATAAGTGGTAGAATCATACATGCGCTGACCGCGATTGGCAGAAACCACAACACCGCGCTGATATTCGTGGGCATTAACCGTTTGCGAACTGGCCATACCGGCATCATCGCAAGGCGCCGGCTCCGGATACATCACAATCGGATATACGCGATAAGTTCTAAAACGATTCTTCCAATATGATTCATTCCCCGGTTTATCAAAAATATCTTCGAACAAAGCCGGATCTTCTTCCGGACAACCTTGTAATCCACAGAGGTTAGGATACGCCGGACTTGCATAAGTTTCGGTGTATTGCGCCTGCGAAGACACGGCCCAACCGGTTAATAAAAGTGTTATTGCTGGAATAAATATTTTTTTCATGATAAGCTCTTTTTAAAGTTTAAGTATATATACTGAAACTACAATAAATCCGTTTTGGTAAAAAAAGTTATAACGAAAGTAAAAAAATGGAGCAAAAATTCGGAAATTGCAAAATAATCAAATTCAAACCATGCGAACAAGTGCCGGAACAACTGGAAAATTTTGCCGAAGAATTCTTTGAGGTTGTGGAAATAAATTATACCGACGACGGCCTTGAACAGCTGGTCGGATATATGCGCGCCGATGCCGATGTATCGGCATTAAGTGCGGCAGCCGCGGCTATGGAAATTGCCCTGCCGGAATACACGGAGGAGCTGCTGCAGGGCAGAGATTGGCTCAAAGCAAACGTGATTAAGTTTGCGCCGGTCGAAGCCGGAGATTTTTATGTTTACGGTATTCATGAAACGGCACCGGATACACACGGTAAAATCGGCATAAAAGTATATGCGGCGACGGCTTTCGGTTCCGAACATCAAACCACCAAATGTTGCTTGTCGGGAATTTCCGAAATTAATGCTTTGGGGTGTAATGCGCAAAAAATTCTTGATGTCGGCACCGGCTCGGGTATTTTATCGCTGGCGGCGGCAAAACTTTGGCCGGATTCGCAAATCGTGGCGGTGGATATTGATGACGAATCGGTAAACGTAACGGCGCAAAATGCGATTGATAACGGGGTGTCGGCGCAAATTACCGCTCTTTACAGCGACGGTTATTCCGCAACAGAAGTGACAGAAAACGCGCCTTATGACGTGATATTGGCCAATATTTTGGCTCGTCCGCTGATTGCCATGGCACCGGATATGGCCGCGCACCTAAAAATCGGCGGTTATGCGATTATATCCGGTTTTATCGATGAACAGGAAGATTGGGTTATCGGCGAACACGAAAAACACGGTTTGCGACTGCAAAAAATTTATGAGGACGGACAGTGGCGCGCCGCTTTGTTGAAAAGGGTGAAATAGTATGATGATACAAAAAATTCGCAATAAATTATCAAAACTCGGAATCGAGGCTTATGTTGTCAGTCACGGCAATCGTTTTTTGGGACAGGATGTGTTACCGGAAGAACATAAACTTAAGGCATTGTGTGGGTTTACGGGTTCGGCAGGCATTGCCGTTATTACACAAGACGAGGCGTTTCTGTTAGTGGACGGCCGCTATGAATTGCAAGCGCGCTTGGAAACAAATGATGATGAAATAACGGTAGTTGATGAAATGCCGCGTTTTAAATCAGTATGCGATTTGTTGCGGCAAAAAAATATTGCTTCGGTCGGATATGATGCTTGGTGTCACAGTATTGCCGAAACCGAATATTTGAAACGTCGCTATCGCGAGATGCGTTTTGTTGATGTAGGCGAATTAGTATCGTTGCCACAGGAGCATATGATTGAAGCGTTGCCGCGCGATGAACGTTTTGCCGGACAAAGCCGTGCGCAAAAATTGGCATTGATAACCGATATTTTGCGTGAGCAGGGGGCCGATGCTTATTTATTTACATCGGCGGACAGTGTGTCTTGGTTATTTAATTTATATGCACATGACTTGCCGTATACGCCGATTGTGCGTGCTTATGCTTTGGTTGAAGCTGACGGAGGTGTTACCTTGTTCGCCGATAATCTTCGTGCGGATTTACCGGTGAAAAATTGGCAACAGTTTGCGACATTTCTGGCATCGGCCGAAAATAAAAAGATTATGTGCGATGCTCATACAACACCGGAAAAAATCAAAAATCTCGCCGCTTCTTCCGTAATTTTACAAAAAACACCGGATATTTGCGCCTTATCCAAGGCCGAGAAAAATCCGACCGAGCTGCAAGGAATGATAAGCTGCCATATTCGAGACGGTGCGGCGGTTGTAAAACTGTTACATTGGCTCGAAGATAATTGGCGAGGCAAAACTGAACTTGATGTGGTTAAGAAGTTGCATCAGTTTCGTGCAGAGCAAGAAAATTTCTTCAGCGAAAGTTTTGCCACAATCGCCGGAAGCGGCTCAAACGGTGCAATTGTACATTATCAGCCGGATGAAAAGTCGAATACCGAGCTCAAAGAAAATTCACTGTTGCTTTTAGACAGCGGTGGACAGTATTTTGACGGCACGACGGATATTACGCGCACGGTCGTTATCGGACAACCTACAAAGGAAATGATTGCCGATTTTACGACGGTATTAAAGGCTCATATTGCTTTGGCGCAAATGCGTTTTCCGACGGGTACCGCCGGTGCAAAGCTGGATATAATCGCCCGCTCGAAACTGTGGAAAGAATGTCAGGATTATAAGCACGGCACCGGCCACGGTGTGGCTTGTTTCGGCAATGTACACGAAGGGCCGATAAGTATTTCCGTCGGCGGTTCCGATTATGGGTTTAAGCCGAATATGATAACCTCAAACGAACCGGGGATATACAAAGAAGGCAAATACGGGATTCGCATTGAGAACCTGCAATATACGGTGCCGTCTTCGATAAACGAAAACTTTTTGGAGTTTCGCTATCTGACCAAAGTGCCTATTGATAAAAAGCTGATTGATAAATATTTATTAAGCGAAGGCGAGCAAGCGTGGCTGAATGAATATCATGAAGATGTATATAATGATTTGGCTCCTTACTTAAATGAAAATGAAAAAGTGTGGTTGAAGGACGCTTGCTCTCCGCTCTGAATGTGGGGAATGATGTGTAAAGTAGCGACACTGCTTTCTGTTTTATTAAGTGTTTATGGTTTTGCGGCACGGGCACAATATGTTGATTTGCCCGGCAACAGCAGGGCTTTGCAGGAATATGTCAATGAGGCGCCGGAAAATGCCAATACCTCGATTATGTATATTTTTTATCAAAATTGGGATTGTGAAGGGTGTGCTGCCGCCATTAAGCTGATTTATTATCTGTATAACAAATATTACGTCAACGATTTTAATGTGTTTGAAATCAATTATATGGCTGACTATACTTACGATTATCGGTTGGATTTTGATTTAACTCAACCGCTCACGGTTATTTTGGTAAAGGTGCGAAACGGTCAGGCTGAAAGCTATTATAAAATAGATAATCCGCAAGAATGGCTGAATAATCCGATTAATTTCGAACAAAATATGCTTATGCAAATAAATAACTTCCTGTCGATGTAAAATCTTATCTAAATTTTTACCAATTCCGTTTAAGATATACTCAAAGAGCAATTAAAAAAACGGAATTTGATGAACCAGAAACTGAAATATATTTCGCGAATTAAAGACGAATTTGATACGGTAATCAGCGGTGTCAACGGCGTTATTATGCGCGGTGATTGCATTGTTGATGAGGCAGTTAATACGCTGATTAAATTGTATCAGAGCGGCAAAAAAATTATGCTGGCTTCCAATTCGGGAATGCGGGTAAAGGATTTATATTATACTCTGAAACATAAAAATGTGCCGATGAATATTTTTTATGCCATGATTACCGCCGGCGAAATTGCTCATTTTTATCTGAAAAATAATCGCATCGGTGAAACATATTACAGTTTGTCCGGTAATAATTCAAACGTTATTGCCGGATTGGATTACAAACCGGCCGACAGTATTGTTATGGCGGATTTTATTGTGGCGGAAACGGAAAGTTCCGGTATAAATCTTGCGGAAACAATGTCGGTATTGGAACAGGCGTTGCACTTGCATTTGCCGCTTTTGTGCGTCGGAAACAATACTTCGTTGATTACAGATGTCGGAGTGGTGGAAAGTGTGGGCGCAGTGGCTGAAAAATATGCTCTCATGGGAGGACAGGTTATTCCGTTCGGCAAACCGGATGTGCGGATAGCGGCTTATTTGGCGGAAGGTGTGCCGGGGTTTATGGCGAAACGTTGTCTGGTGGTTGGCGATAGTATGGCTACTGATATGCGTATGGGTAACAGTTTTGGCACCAAAACTCTGTTTTTAACCGAGGGTGTACACCAACTTGATGTTAATATTGAACAGCGCTTAAATGATTTATCTGAAAGTTACGGTTTGAATATCGACTACTATATGGAGAAATTTATATGGTAGGGCGTGGTTTGAAACAAACAATGCTTTTTGTTCTCGGCATTGTGGCGATTATTTTTGTGTGTCGTTCTCATTTGGGAGAATATCCGTCGGAACAATACGAGCGTGTTATGGCACGCAAGCGTGCCGCATATGAATTGGAAATTACGCCTGCAGAGGTCAGTTCTTTTGCACGCTTGTGGCCGGAATTTAAACAACTCGGATTAGATAAGGATTTTAATGTTTCTTATATGGTGTTGCTGCCGTCGGAGGCCGTGGATTGGAAACGCAAATTGTGGTTTAGATATCATCAATGGGATGCCGACCGCTTTTTTTACGTACAACAACGCATCGGCTATTTGTTGCAAGCCATTGAAATCAGACGCGATGCTCAAAATATTTTGGATAGTTTGAATGGTCGTTACGACGATCTTTCCGAACAGCTCAGAGAACTGCAACGGATGCGTATTAAATCGGCAACAATGTCGTTTGCGGAACTGTTGACAATCTCGTCACGCGAAGAACAATTACGAGAATTATTGAAGTAATATCGGTAAGTGCGGGGGAACCTGTTTTTTACGGATATAAATTTTTAAAGCGAATTTTTATTTAATTATTTTAATAAAATTATAACTTTATAACTTTATCTTTGTAATCATAAACAGGTAGAAAGAGGATGAAAATACAAGAAGTTTTGGATACTGTAATAAATGCAGACAGCATTGAAGTAATGAATAAATTACCCGCAAATTCGGTTGACGTGATTTTTGCGGATCCGCCGTATAATATGCAACTCGGCGATACTTTGTTGCGTCCGGATAACAGTGTGGTTAACGGCGTAACCGAAGAATGGGACAGCTTTGAGAGCTTGACCGCTTATGACGAATACACCAAACAATGGTTGAGTGCGGCCAGGCGCGTTTTGAAAGAAGACGGTTCGATTTGGGTAATCGGCTCGTATCATAATATTTTCCGCGTGGGCTATATTTTGCAAAATTTGGGCTTTTGGATTTTGAATGATGTGGTGTGGAATAAAACCAATCCGATGCCTAATTTTAAAGGTACGCGTTTTACCAATGCTCACGAAACCATGATTTGGGCGGTTAAAAATCCGAAGGCCAGATATACCTTTAATTATGAGGCAATGAAAGCCTTAAACGACGAAACGCAGATGCGCAGTATATGGGAAATTCCGATTTGTACCGGCAAAGAACGGCTGAAAAACGACAGTGGCGAAAAATTGCATCCGACACAAAAACCGGAAGCGTTATTGTATCGCGTGTTGCTTGCTTCTTCCAAGCCAAATGACGTGGTGTTGGATCCGTTTTTCGGTACGGGTACCACCGGTGCCGTTGCTAAAAAAATGGGAAGACACTATATAGGTATTGAGCGTGATGCCGAATATGTAAACGGTGCGCGTCAGCGTTTGGAAAATGTGGTGCCGATGCCGGATTGTGCTATGGAATACACGGTTAAAAAGAAAATGCCGCGGATTCCGTTTGGGGCAGTTCTGGAACACGGTATGTTACAACCGGGCGATAAATTAACCGATGCCGGCGGCAAAAAGTTCGCGGTTATCCGTTCCGACGGTTCGCTTAAGAGCGAGACGGCCGAAGGCTCGATTCATCAGGTTGGGGCTGCGGCGCAAAATGCGGCTGCCTGCAACGGCTGGGAATACTGGTATTATCAGGATAAGAAAAAGGGATTGATTTGCATTGACGAACTGCGGCAGAAAATCAGAGACGAAATTTACGGAGTTGAGTGAGTTTGCAAGACAGGAAAGAACATAGAGGAGTAATTCAAAAATCTCAAAACAGCGTGGCAGATACGCAAAATCCGAACGGAGGATATTATGCCGCCATTGATTTGGGAACAAACTCCTGTCGTCTGGTGATTGCCGAACCGACTCCCAGTTCTTTTCATGTGGTGGAAACATTTTCTAAAATAACTCGTTTGGGTGAGGGAATTATCAAAGAGAATATGCTATCCAAACCGGCGATTCGCCGTACCGTCGCCGCACTTAAAATCTGTCGCGGCGTGTTGGAAGAATATTCGCCGATTGTGAGGATGCGTTTTGTGGCAACGGCCGCTTGTCGACGGGCAGTTAATTGTGCTGATTTGGTAAAAGCCGTAACCAAAGAAACCGGTCTGCCGATGGAGGTAATTTCGTCGCGTGAAGAAGCGCGCTTGGCCGTGGTCGGCTGTATGCCGCTCTTGAATCGTATGATAAAACGGGCGCTGGTATTTGATATCGGCGGCGGCTCCACCGAAATCTCGTTGGCACGAATTACCGAAAGCGGCAAAACCTTTATAGAGGGTTTTGTTTCTTTGCCGTATGGAGTTGTTACCATCTCCGAGGCATTTCCGGGGAGAGAAATGACGACGCTCGCGTATAATACCATTGTTGAGCGTACGCAAAAAATATTGCAGGAATTTGAAGAAAAATATCAGATAACCGAAGCTATTCGCAATCAGGAAATTCAGGTTATCGGCACTTCCGGCACGGTCACGGTATTGGGAGCGGTGCACCTTAATCTGCCACGCTACAATCGTGCCGCGGTCGATGGTCTGGCCATGTCCGGCTCCGAGGTGGAAACCGTCATCGGCCGTATTAAGAAAATGGGTTACGAAGGGCGTTGCCGTCATTCCTGTATCGGCAAGCAAAAAGCCGATTTAACCATATCCGGCTGCAGCATTATTGAAGCATTGACCACCTTCTGGCCGGTTTCGGAAATAACCATTGCCGACCGCGGGATTCGCGAAGGAATTTTGCTGGATATGATGCACCATCAAAAGAATAATTATTTTCGTCGTGACGGTCGGTATCGTCGCCGCAACAGAAAAGGACAGCAATATGGAAAACCAAAATTTGGCCGCCATTGACTTGGGGACAAACTCTTGCCGTTTGCGAATTGCCGACATCTCGGGCGAAGTATTGTATCGCTATGCCGAGACTGTTAAATTAGGCGAGGGAATGTATAAGAACGGAGGCTTTACCGAAACAGCAATGGCACGCACTTTAAAATGTCTGACTCAATATGCCACGCAAATGAAAAATTACGGTGTTGCCCATTATCGCGCCGTAACTACCGCTTCTTGCCGCATGGCCGCCAACGGGCCGGAATTTGTGCAAACGGTAAAGGAACTTTGCGGACTTGATTTGGAAATTATCAGCGCCGAAGAAGAGGCGATTCTCAATGTTAAAGGAGCGCGTCTGAATGCCGCTCCGAGTGTGCCTTATGTTTTGGTTTATGATTTAGGCGGCGGCTCTACCGAAATAACTTTGGCCACCAACGAGATAAACCCGAAAGTTTTATACACGATTTCGATTCCGTGGGGCGCACGCAACGCTTCCGAAGCCTTTGATTTGATTGAATATGATACCGAAAAAGCGGAAAAGTTACGCGCCGAAATCAAAAAATATGTTTTGGAATTTTTGCACGGCTCCGAATTTTTGATGTATCTCAATCAGTGCGATTGCATTGCCACCTCGAGCACTCCGCTCAGATTGATGAGTATGGTTATGAACACCGTCGGCTATGATAAAGACAAGGTTGACGGTATGGCGGCGGAAACTTCGCGAATTGATGCACAAATCGAAAAAATTTGGCAGATGAATTTTGAGCGGCTTGCCCAAAATCAATATATCGGCGAAAATCGCGCGCCGATTATTGTGGCGGCAACCGTGATTTTCAAGGAAATTTACGATATGTTGCAAATCAAGGTGCTGACGGCCTCTCTGAAAGGGGCGCAAGATGCCATTATTGAGGAATTGAGGCAAAAATGGCAAAGTTAACTCAATCGGCAAAACAGGTGCGCGGACGCAAAATGTTGGCGGTGAGGGTAAAAAACGCCAAATATAACAGCACATCTTCCAATCGCTGGCTGCAGCGCCAACTCAACGACCCGTATGTGGCGGAAGCCAAGCGGCAAGGTTATCGCTCGCGGGCGGCGTTCAAGCTGATTCAGTTGGATGAAAAATATCATTTTTTAGGCAAAGGCAAGACCATTGTTGATTTGGGCTGTGCCCCGGGCGGATGGACGCAAGTGGCAGCACTCAAAAACAAAGGCGAGGGACAAATTGTCGGGATGGATTTATTGCCGACCGAGCCGATTGAGGGGGCGATATTGTTGCAACAGGATTTTACCGTCGATATTGCGCCGGAAATGATTAAGAAATTGTTGCACGGTCCGGTTGATGTTGTGATGAGCGATATGGCAGCCAACACTACCGGTGTACAGAACATCGACCATTTGCGCACGCTCGGATTGGTGGAAATGGCGTATGAGTTTGCCAAAGAAATTCTGGCGGTAGGCGGCATTTTTATTGCCAAAGTTTTTCAAGGCGGCACCGAGCAGAATTTGCTAAACGATATGAAACAACATTTTTCCAAAGTTACGCACTACAAACCGGACGCCAGTCGGCAGGATTCGGTGGAAATGTATGTGGTGGCACAAGGTTTTAAGGGCTGATAAACATATCTTGTAAAAACATAAAAGCGTGAACATTCGAGTTCACGCTTTTAAATTCAGAATTTTTTCAGCAGATGATAATTTTCTCCGACACCGATTAAAACCGACTTATCGTTTTTATCGGTCGCCACCATATCCGCACCATTGGGGCAAATGTCGGTAGCAAACGGTTCGCCGTTGAAGCGGTAGAGATAGAATTTTTTCCCGCGTTTTAGGCAAAAGAGCGAGGTAAAATCCAGAATATCAATCTGTTCTGCGCGCTCAAATTGCATAATACTGCCGTGGTAAAAAGTCTGTATCATACCGCTCAATCCGCAACAAATCACAAAGTCATCGTGCTCACTGCACAAAATGAGTTGCTGATGTCTGAAGATTGATTCACCCAACGTATATTTATGCATCTGTTTCAGTGAATAAATCGCGTGGTCGCCGACGGAGTGAACAAATATAAAATCTCCCTTGATTTCAATATCTTGACTCTCCGGACACTTCAGTTCCAACACGAGTGAACCTGCGGCGGTATAAACTGACCAACACTTATCGCGTTTGGTATAGAGCGCAAAATAGCGTTCTGACACAATCAGTTTACTGCCGAAAGCGAACACATACTTCTTCTTGCCGTTCCACCACACAACGCAATAGCGGGTGTTATTATCACGATTATAATCGAGGACAATTACCCAATTATTGCCGGCCGGATACAGCTTGACATCAGCCTCTATGCGCGATATTACTACTTCTTCGTTGAGAGAGTATATGGAACGCGAGCTGATAATCAGATTACACTGCGGATAGACCTCGATGAAAGCGTGCGGCTCCGACAAAAACTTCATTTTAAGCAATTTCATGGTGCCGTCCGGTTCATGTTCTACCCTATACAGGCGCGAATTACGCTCATCTTTGAGGAGCATAAGATCGCATTGTTCATAATACTTTTGTTTCATATGTAAATAATTTTGATTTGGAAAACATATTACACCATTTCCGCACTTTGTCAACGGTAATATGTGAAAACGGAAACAAAAAAACACACAGCTAGATTTTTTTTCTTTACATTTGAAAAATGTTGTGTTATACGATTTTTGCTTTTGGGGTTGTAGCTCAGTTGGGCACGAGGATAAAAAATGTCTGGTAGACATTTTTTACCGCAAGCGGCGAAGTTTTCTTAATGAATTTATGCAGCGACAGCAAATAAATGAATTTAGAAAACGAGTGACCGAGCAACTGCATCCTCTGCTTATAAAATTATTGGGGTTGTAGCTCAGTTGGGAGAGCGTCTGAATGGCATTCAGAAGGTCAGGGGTTCGATTCCCCTCAGCTCCACCAGTTAGTAAGACGGGCATTTGCCTGTCTTTTTTTATGCACAGTCAGGGGAAGCGAGCCCGAAAAAATATCCGTCATTGCGAGCCCGAAAAAAATATCCTCGTCATTGCAAGCCCGTGAGGGCGTGGCAATCTCATCCCTCGCGGTGCAACACAAAACTATTATGTCATCACTCGAGGTGTACGGTGTATCACCTCGTCAAGGGATCTTATCTTTGCGTAGCGCTATATTTTATGTGCTTCGGAAGTGGCACTGACGTGCCAAAAGTCGAGATACCTTGACGCACGGACGTACAACGCCGTGCGAGGTATGACAATAATACTTTTTTGACGCACAGCGCACTTCGAGCGATGACGATATTTAGGACACGCCGTGCCGTGCGAGGTATGACAATATTATTTTTTGACGTGTCTTTTCTCCCCCTAAAAAATACCCCCAAAAAGCCCCTTTAAACCTACCCAAAAGGATATGACAAAATTGACGTAACAAAACCTTTAAAAACTCTTAATAACAAATATTTATATAGGGCAATTTTTTTCTTGCAAACTAAAAAAAAACACATTAAACTTTCGGATAACGTCGTGTAATATTGCGGCGGAAGTTAACTTATTATAATAGAATAAGGAGAATAATTCATGAAATATTCTAAGTCTGCGATAGGGCTCTTAACAGCGCAATATCGCAGTGTTTTAAAGAAATGCTGGATGATTAACGTCGGGCTTTTCGCGTTGGGTGGGGCACTGTTAACAGCCACACCTGCAGAAGCAGTTGACATTGATGTATACACAAACGGACCAGTAAATTCAGATGGTCTTGTTTATACATGGAATCCAGTTACAGGTACAAATGATGCAAGTAATCTACAATTGTGGAATGCTACATCAAAAGCAATTGGTAAGGTTTCTCTTTCAGCAGAAGACATTATTAATACGTTAGGCTCACTGCCTGCGAATGCGGTTGCTTATGCTACACATGCTACATCTGCTGATACAGCTACAAGCGCTACGACTGCTACTGATGCTACTTATGCTTCAGCCTTAAAGGTTGAGGGCACTGTGTATAGTTTGAACTATTTTGCCAAAGCAGCAGACTACAATGCATTGTTGTTAGGTAACACTCAGTTCACTAAGTTGAACGTTGGTGGCGTTCAAACTAGTGGCGCTGCCGGTACATTAAACGTTGATGGTAACTTGGCATTGACTTCAGGTAAGTCTTTCTCTGTTGATGGTTCAAGCTTGTCAGCCGGAACTTTGGATTTAGGTACGGCTTCTTTAACATCTGATGCCAGTGGTGCTATCAGCACATCACACTTTAAAGCAACAACCGATTTAACGATTGGTTCCAGTGATGCTATGACCGGTGTTGATACGGCCGCTACAGAAGGCCATAACACTCGGTTGATTACCTCCGGTGCTGTTTATAGCGCAATTAATGCGGCTAAAACAGAGGCGGCTGCTTATACACCGACCGGTGCCGGCGCAACGACATATTACGATAGTATTGCCACAACCAGTGCGGCTTTGGACAAAGTTGGTGCTGATATGGGACTTCTTAAAGGTGCCGAAACACAATCCGGTTCTGTAAAGAACAGCATTAAGACTTTGGCTGACAGTGCTACTCACGGCTCAACCACAATCGGTGCAGCTATCAACGCCAATACTGCTGACCTTACTACATTAAAGGGTTCGGGAACAGGTTCTATTTCTAGCAGAATTACAACTGAAGCCAGAGATGCTGATTTTGTAAGAGTAGGTGAATCTTCTGCCTCTCTCGGTACTGCAGATACAATCAATGTTGCTATTAACAATGTGGCAGATGCTACAGATGCTAATACGGCAAAATTCGTAGGTTTGACTGCTACAACAGTTCAGGGTGCTATTGACGCTGCTAAAAGCGAAGCTGCTACTTTTACCACTACTTCTGAATTGGATACTACCGGTAAAATTTATAACGGTATTGCTGATGCCTCAAACAAAGTTAATGTAGGCGATGCGTTGAACAGAGCAGGTACATGGATTGAAAACAACAAGGCTGATATTACAACCTTGAAAGGCGAAGACACTGTTACCGGTTCTGTAAAGAACAGCATTAAGACTTTGGCTAACAGCGCTACTCACGGCTCAACCACAATCGGTGATGCTATTGATGCCAATGCGCAAGCCATTACTACTTTGAATGATGCGGCTACCAATGCCAATTCTGTTAAAGGTATGATTAAAGCCAATGCAAAGGATGCTGATTATGCTACCGGTAAGACCATTGCTGAAGCTATTCAAGACAACACAACCGACATCAGTGCTAACACCACAAAATTGGCCGGCTTGAAGAAGTCTGACGACACAACAGCCGCTACGGTTCAAGAAGCTATCGATACCGCCAGAAAGGGTATCGCTTCCAAGGCCTTGAACATCGGTGAAGATGCCAGCGAGGCTGTAATTGGTAAAGCGTTGAAGAACTTGAAAGTTGGCGGTGATGTGATTTCTATGACCAACAAAGCCAACGCAGAAAGCACAATTGCCGGTAAGTTCACAATGGATGCCAACGGCAATATCAGCTTGGGTGCAGATGCCGGTGGTTCTATCCACGGTATTGAAATCAGCAACAACGGTAACACTGTTACCTTTAAGGGCACAGGTTCTACCGATGTAGCTTCGATTACCGATGGTGTATTGACCGCTAAATCGGCTACTTTGTCCGGTTTGACCATGGATGGAAACACAGCCGGCAAGATTTCGTCTGCTGCTGCTATTTCGTCCGCTCCGGCTCTTAATGACACCTTGGCTACAACTTCCGCAGTTTATAACACGGTTAAAGGTGTTGACGACAAACTCGCCAACTATGCTACTACGGCTGAAGTTCACGGCAGTGCTGACGTAACTGAAGTAAACCTTGGCGAACAAGCTAAGACTGTTAACGTAGGTGCTGATGCCGGTGTTGCCATTTCTAATGACACAGCAAAGAGCGCTGAATTGAAAGTTAAGACCGGCGAAGGTGTAAAGAACGCTGTTACTGTTAGCGGAACCGACATTAAAATCGGTCATGTAGATGGTTCTTCATTTGATGGTATTACCTATAGTGAAGCTAACGGTGTTGTTATCGGTTCCGGTGACAATACGGTTACGGCAAAAGCCGGTGCTTTGACTGCTACCGGTGCAATTAAGGGTGCTTCTGTTGAAGGTGCAACCTTG
>CADBEI010000018.1 GCA_902793695.1 uncultured Pseudomonadota bacterium
TAGCGGCGGTCAAGGTGGTCTTGCCGTGGTCTACGTGACCAATCGTACCAATGTTGCAGTGCGGTTTCGTCCGCTCAAATTTTTCTTTTGCCATGTTTATTTCTCCAATAAAATAAATTTTAATTTATCCGGAAAGACGATTGGCATACCGCCTTTCCGGTGTCTTTAACATTAATATCTAAGCTGATTTAGCTTTGATGGTTTCAGCCACTTCTCTCGGAACTTCCGCATAGTGATCAAAAATCATCGTGTATTGCGCACGACCTTGCGAAAGCGAGCGAAGCGTATTCACATAACCGAACATCTGTGCGAGCGGTACAAAGGCATCAACCACGCGGGCATTACCGCGCTGATCCATACCGTTTACCAAACCGCGACGAGAGTTCAAATCGCCGATGATATCGCCCATATATTCTTCCGGTGTAACAACTTCAACCTTCATAATCGGTTCCAGAAGTTTCGGTGCAGCTTGAGCCATACCTTCACGGAACGCGGCACGAGCAGCGATTTCAAAACACATAACGTTGGAGTCGACCTCGTGATATGCACCATCATAAAGTGTGCACTTCACGCCGGTAACCGGATATCCGGCAATCACACCGGTATCCATAGCCGATTTCAAGCCCTTTTCAACGCCCGGAATATATTCCTTCGGTACGTTACCGCCGACAACCGTGTTCAAGAATTCAAAGCCGGTATGATCTTCGGTCGGTTCAAACTTAATTTTAACTTTAGCGAACTGACCGGCACCACCGGATTGTTTCTTGTGGGTATATTCGATATCGCACGGCTTGGTGATGGTTTCACGATAAGCCACTTGCGGATCACCCACATTAGCTTCTACCTTAAATTCACGTTTCAAACGGTCAACAATAATGTCGAGGTGCAATTCGCCCATACCGGCAATAATGGTTTGACCGCTGTCCGGATCGGAAGTAACTTTGAAAGACGGATCTTCCATAGCCAAACGACCGAGAGCCAAGCCCATTTTTTCAACATCGGCTTTGGTTTTCGGTTCAACCGCCAACTGAATAACCGGTTCAGGGAACACCATGTTTTCCAAAACAATCGGATGTGCTTCGTCACACAAAGTATCACCGGTAGTGGTGTCTTTCAGACCGGCCAAAGCGATAATATCGCCGGCGTATGCTTCTTTAATATCATCACGCTTATTGGCATGCATCAACAGCATACGGCCGATACGTTCTTTCTTGTCTTTAACCGAGTTATAAACGTATGAACCGGCATTCATTACACCCGAATAAATACGAATAAAGGTCAAAGAACCTACGAACGGGTCGTTCATAATCTTGAAGGCCAAAGCCGACAACGGCTCTTTATCGTCCGGATGGCGAATTTCTTCAACATCGGAATCCGGTTTTGTACCTTTAATGGCCGGAATATCCAAAGGAGACGGCAAATAATCGACAACCGCATCCAAAAGCAACTGAACGCCCTTGTTTTTGAAGGCTGTACCACAGAATACCGGCACAAAATCTTGCGCCAAAGTACCCTTACGAATGCACTTCTTCAAGGTTTCAAGCGAAATTTCCTTACCTTCAAGGTAATCTTCCATAGCTTGTTCGTCTTGCTCAACAGCCATTTCTACCAACTGATTGTGATATTCTTCGGCCTTATCTTTCATATCGGCCGGAATTTCTTGAATTTCAATCGGCGAATCAGCCGTATCACCGGTATAAACAACCGCTTTCATCTTCAGCAAATCCACAACGCCGCGGAATTCGGCTTCGGCACCGAGCGGGAGCTGCATAGCCATCGGACGAGCACCCAGACGGTCCACAATCATATCCAAACAACGATAGAAGTTGGCACCGATACGATCCATCTTGTTGCAGAAGCAAATTCTCGGAACATTATATTTATCAGCCTGTCTCCAAACGGTTTCGGATTGCGGTTCAACACCGGCAACCGAGTCAAACACCGTGATTGCACCATCGAGTACGCGCAAAGAACGTTCAACTTCAGCAGTGAAGTCAACGTGTCCCGGAGTATCAATGATGTTAATACGGTAACCGTTCCAATAGCAGGTGGTAGCGGCAGACGTAATCGTAATACCGCGTTCCTGTTCCTGTTCCATCCAGTCCATGGTGGCGGCACCATCGTGCACTTCACCGATTTTGTGGTTCACACCGGTATAGAACAAAATACGTTCCGTAGTTGTGGTTTTACCGGCATCAATGTGAGCCATGATGCCGATATTTCTGTATAATTCCAATTTATGTGTTCTTGGCATTTTCTTTCCTCTTCGCTATAATTAGAATTTGTAGTGAGAGAATGCCTTATTGGCTTCAGCCATTCTATGCGTATCTTCACGCTTTTTAACGGCTGCACCTTTGTTAGCATAAGCATCCATCAGTTCATAAGCAACTTTTTCGGTTGCGGTTGTTTCGGAACGCTTAACAGCGGCACCCAAAATCCAACGAATAGCCAAAGCCTGACGGCGTTCGGCACGAACTTCGCACGGAACTTGGTATGTTGCACCGCCGACGCGACGCGAACGAACTTCAACCACCGGCTTAACATTTTCCAAAGCCGTGTTGAATACTTCCAACGGATCTTGTTTTGTTTTGGAAGCAATCAGGTCAAATGCGGAATATACGATTTTTTCCGCAACGGCCTTTTTACCGTCTTCCATAACGTTATTGATAAACTTTGCGACTACCTTATTGCCATATTTAGCGTCAGGTAATACTTGTCTTTTTTCAGCACTATGACGACGTGACATTATCTTATCTCCTATTTAGGTCTCTTAGCACCGTACAAAGAACGGCGTTGACGACGTTTAGACACACCCTGAGTATCAAGGGTACCACGAATGATATGATAACGAACACCCGGCAAGTCTTTCACACGGCCTCCTCTAATCAGCACCACTGAGTGTTCTTGAAGATTGTGACCTTCACCAGGGATGTAGCTGATTACTTCAAAGCCGTTTGTCAAACGAATACGTGCCACTTTACGCAAAGCTGAGTTTGGTTTTTTCGGGGTTGTTGTATAAACCCTTGTACAAACACCGCGTTTTTGTGGACAAGATTTCAAAGCAGGAACTTTGTTTCTCTTCACTTTTGGTGTTCGTGATTTACGAATTAACTGATTAATTGTAGGCATCACATTTTCCTTAAGTTATTAAATTAATTACACAAAACTAACCGCCGAGCATTATAAAACGCTCAGCAATCAGTGTGCGCGATGTTATCACAAAAATACTGTCTGTCAACACTTTTTTAAACATTTTTCAAAAAAAACAAATATAAGCCTAAATGTAACAAAAATGTAACATATAAATAGTTGTATTTCATTATAATTTATGCTAAACTGTAATAAACAAATGGAGGACTGCGATGAGCAAAAAGGTAGTAAAAAAAAGAAAAACCGTGCAAAAAACAACACCGGTTCAAGCAAATGAGGCCAAGAATCTGACAGATGATGTTGCCGACAGAAGAAGACGGGAATTGGATGATAATTTTCCTCAACTCAATCCTAATGAGTTTGCTTCGGAAGAAGCATATCGCAAGGCGTTGTTGGAACAATATCAGGCCATGCGCCAGCAAGAATATCAATACGTATGCCTGAACGAAGGACTGAAAGCGTACGACGTATCGGTATCTATCTGCAATCGCACCGGAAATTCCAGAGCCATGAACAAAGCTACTTGGGACGGCTGTAAAAACATTATGAAGAAATATCCTGATATGAAAGAAGCCGTTGCCGACAGCTGCTATGCTCGTATTCCCGAGCACGTTACCAATACTTTATCCGGCGCTAACGCCAACTGTTGCGCTGTCAGCAGTAAGGCGCTGGAATCAAAAATTTCCGCCGAAATGGGATTTGACGGCAACGATAACTTTGTGCAACCGTATCAGCAAGCATCTAATGCCGGTCATCACCGTATGGCAAACGGTTTTATGAAAGACCCTGCGCTTAAAGGATATACCGAACACGGTGATTTATGGACTATGGTCAGTGAGGGTAAAGTCGGCCCCGGTGCCACCATTGCAATACCGAGCCGTACAGCTTCGGGATATCACGCCAAAACTGTTATTGCCGTGAATTATGACGAGAACGGTAACTTGAAAAACTATGTATTGCAAGCCAACAACCGTACAAGCCTTGAGGTCGTATCTTCAAGAGTGATTTATTCCAACGTTTATGCCGGAGATATGAACAGATGGATGGGTGGTCAGCTCAATCGGGAAATGGAGCAAAATAAAGAATTGTCCACGGCGGAACTGGAGCAAATGGTTTCACAAGAGCGTTCAAAACTGGGAGAGCGCGTTGACGATTTGGAAAAGACCGAAAATCATCTTTTTGCAACAAAAGGGAACCAAAAACAAGTTTTGAAATATGCCGATTCCTATATTAAAAACGCCAACGTTCCGAGCGCAACTCCGGCAATAATGCTTGCCGATGCCGAAAACGCGGCGACGGAAGCGCAACGTCAAGAAGCAAGAGTATTTGGACATACATTTTTTAACTCCACTGTTGCCACACACACCAACCGTGAAACAACAACATCTGCAAATAGCGTAGAAGTTCCGACCGAAGGCAGAGTTACCCGTAATGACAGTATTTCGGATAAAGATTTAGGCAAAATGCGTTCTATGCTGAATAACTTAAACAAATCAAGCAAGAAGAGCCAATTCGATATTGAAAGTACTATCGCGGCGTTAACTGAACTTTATGGTGCCGATGCGTCTAAAGTTTTAACCAAGATAATGATGGCTCCGGCGCATTTCGCACAAAATTTAGATTTAAGGAACGAAAACGGTAAACCGGTCAAATCATCGCGTGAGGTTCTGGAACAGCTGTGCAAGCCACAGACCGAAGAAGTAAATCAGCAAATTCTGGCTATTGCCGCTGCCAAAAAGCGCGGACTGGATATGGCATAGTGCTAAAGCTTACTTTTCTTCAACCGCGGTTAACCCCGCGGTTTTTTGTAACATAAATTTAACAATTTTCAGATTGTTATTTTAAACTTATTATGTTATACTTAACCTTAAGATAACGAGGAAAAGTTAGTATTTTTTCTAAGATAAGGAGAACGGCCATGACATATACAATTCCAGAGGAATGGGTAGATCATATTAAGGACGGTGAAGGTGTAGAATATGACAATAGAGGAAATATTAAAACAATTGAAGATCCTGTAAAAGGTACAAATATAGGATATGGTCACAGCTTAACCTACAACGGCGGTTGGAAAAAAGTAGAAAGAATTGTCGGACAAACTAATAAAGAAACCCTTACTGTAGAGCAGGCCGATAAACTATGTCGCGCTGATATAAAAGAAGTTTGTGATATATTAGATAGAGATAGCACCTTTAGAGATTGGTGGCGCAGTAGTAGCCCTGCATGTCAATATGTTTTAATTGATATGTGCTATACCATGGGAATCGGTGATAAAGATCATGGATTGAAATCTTTTCCAAACATGATTGGAGCAATGAAAAAAGGCAATTATGAAGAGGCCTCACAGCATATGGTTGACTCTTTATATTATAACCAAACTAAAAGGCGTGGCGCCAGAAATGCTGAATATTTGCGCACCGGAGAATGGCGCGAATTTGATTGTGTAATAAAAAACGGACATCCTATAAAAGATAGTCAAGGTAGATGGAAGGTAAAAGACTCTCATACCGGTGAAGTATATGATTATAGCAAACACTCAACCTGCTCTAAAGGCGAAGACATGACCAGACAACAAGTAAAAGAAGATACGGAAAACGCAAAAGCTTTCGGAGAAAAGAAAGTTGAGCAAGCGCGTCAGGCTTCAAATAAAGCTAAATCCGCTGGTCAGAAACAGGCTACCGCAAAAAATAATACTGCGACAAAGACACCGGAAGTGGCAGAAAACAAACAAGCGCAAAATACACCTGTTGCTCGTCCAAATGGACAGACCAGAACCGGCAACGCAAGCACTAATGATGAAGCCAGAATGCGTAATATGCTTAATAATTTAAATAAAGCTAACCGCAAGTTCGGTCAGTCAAAAGTCATTGATGTTGATAAAACGCTGGATGATTTGAAAAAGCAATACGGCGCCGATGCTTCCAAAGTGTTGGCAAAAGCTATGATGGCTCCGGTTACAATGGCCAAAACGCTTGATTTGCGCGACAAAGACGGTAAATTATTGACCAGTTCGCGCCAAGTGATTCAGAAACTTTGCGAAATTGAAGATACTCAACAAAAGAACAACGTTATTACCATGGCAACGGCTGCCAGAAGCCGCAACTCACGCTGATAACGCAAAAACCAGCGAAAAATACCGCGGCAGTTCCCGCGGTATTTTTTATACGGATACAAGCATACACTTGTCCTATTCTCTGCCTTTTGATTTGGCTTTACTTACTTGAGCATACTGCTTTTGGTTGGTTGCCGAATTTGTTACGGTTGCTTTGCCGGCTTTGGATTTATTTGCATTGACGACCGTTTTTTCGGCTTGTTTTCGGCTCTTATTTGCATTTTTCGCATTAGCCTTCATTTTTTCTGCCGTAGCCTGTTTTGGGTTGTCGGATTTAGATTTAGCTTTATCCGAAGCCTGACGCGCTTGCGCAGCTTTCTTTTCTCCGTAATCTTTTGCATTTTTTGTATCTGTCTTGACTTGCTGTTTGGTAGCATCTTCAACTTTTTGCGTTTCATTATAGATGTCGCGACCGGCAAGTCCGGCATCTATGGCTACGCTGGCAGCCGTTCCCACTCCCGGAAATGTTCCGGCCGCACCGGAAGCAACTTCCAAGGCGGCACCGCTGAAATCTCCGGCCATGGCACGCTGCGCTCCGAATACCAATCCGGCGCCGATACTGATAAGCGGGATTTTTTTCAACACCGATTTACCCACCGCCTTTGCCGCGGTACTGCCCACAGTTTTGGCTGCGGCCTTGGTTACTGCCTTACCGGCTGCCGACTTGGCCACCGCTTTTCCGGTTTTTTGTGCCGCTTTTTTAATAGTTTGAGCCGGTTGTGTTTGCCCTACTTTTTGTGCGCCCTTTACAACCGCCTCTTTAACCGTTTTGGCCGCTTCTTTGGTTTTCTGCACCGGTGCCGACTTGGCCACGGCTTTCTTGGCCTTATCATATACCTTACCGACTTTGGAATTGTTGAGTGCTTCACTGCAATCTTCAATGGTATTATCAATTGCTCTATCTATTTTCCGGGTAACTTTCTTAAACATTGAGGTATTACTTGCCTGCTCAACCTTGGTTAAGAATTCTTTATCTCGCGGAACAATAACCGTGGTAAAAACTTTTTTGTTGTCGGCTTCATCTATTATTATTTTACTTCCCGTCAGTTTTTCCATTTTATGAAGTAAATAGCTTTCTTTGTCTGTTATTTCTGACTTAGGGAACATCAATTTAATTTCCGAATCACTATATTGCGCATAACTCGGGCTTTTATTAATAAAATCTGCAACTGCATCCGTCTCCGGTCGTGATGCTAAAAATTTTTCAAATCTATTGGTAAATTTACTTTCTTGCGGAACAGTAATTTTTACATCTTTGCCGGCTTTATCTAGCATTTGAATATCCAATTTTTCGGAGATTGAACTACCTAACTTTTTTTCCAGCTCTTTTAACAGCTTTTTACCGCTTAATTCCTCATTCAATCCGGCTCGGTAGGTAATTTCAATACCGGAGGAAGTATAATGCACGGCCTCAGGCGTTCTCCCGATATAACCGCAAACTTTGAGTGCGGTTCTCTCCGAAATCTGATTGCCGGCATGACGATAGGCACGCTCCACTTCAAGCCCGTATATTTGGCTGAATTTTTCCACCGGTTGGTGGCTGTACCCTCGGAATTTTTTACCCCATTCATCCAGAGGAGCGATAGATTTATAGGTAAACCAATCATCTATGGTTCTGGAATCCAAATAGAATTTATTGTTATACATCATCAATGCGGCAAAATCCTCTCCCAATTCGGGATGAGCCAATATTTTCTTTTGCAACAATTCCATCTGGAGTGGATTTCCGGTTTGAAAATGGACGTGAGCCGCCTCATGTGCTGATACGTTGATGGTATTATCGACGGCAGATGCGGTATTCACTCTAATGGAAGCAAAACCTTTTTCCCCTTTCATATTCGCCACACCTTGTGTATTACCCATAGTCTCGTCAATTATACTCATTGTTTGCAAACGATGTTCAGGCGCATATTTTGTACTTTCTGCCGCAATATTATCTACTTTTTCAGTCATTTTTCTGACAGCGTTATTGCGATTTGCCGGATTTATTAAATCGGTATTTGTTGTTTTGATGGCCAACTCAGCGGCATCCACATTTTGTTCGGCTAATTCTTTACCGGCCTGACGTGCTAATTCTCTTATATATTCCAACTGCTTTGGTTCAAGACGATAATTGCCGTGCAGTTTAATAAATTCTTCCGTACAAGTTGTCATCATCTTGTGAGGACTGCTATACCATTCCTGCTGTATCGGTTCGATTTTTTTGTAAAATGTCACCCAATCGGCGGCGGTCCATTTTTGAATGGCGCGCTCGTCCAAATTACCGACCCATTTTTTAAACTCGCCGATATTGTTAAAATCCGGAACTACCAAACGTTCATCAGCCATAATCAGTCCTTTTATACATAACCTACGTTTAATATACACCATTTTTCATACTGTAATCAAGCTTTATTGTATGAATTTTTTATTACAATCATCTCCTTTGAGGCAGCTTGAAAAAATCGCGGCAAAGCATATTTTCTACACCGTCAACAAAGGAGGATTTTATGCAAAAAGATAAAAGATGCAGTATTTGGCATTTGATTGCCGGCCTGATTATGGTGGTTCTGGGCATACTGATTTGGGCACACCCGACGATATCGCTCTTGGGAATGGCTTTTTATCTGGGCTTAATGCTGTTTATGCTCGGTTGCGGTTATGTCACTTTTTCGCTCACCGAATATTCCGGTTGGTATATGGTAATCGGCCTGTTTGACGTGTTTACTCAGCTTGAGTGCCGAAACTTTGCCGATATTTTTCGCGTTGTGGATTCTGGCTTCGGGCGTTATGCAGATTGCCGGCAGTTTTGAGGCACGCAAAATCGCCATGCCGTGGGGATGGTCGCTGGCCAGCGGTATTGTCGGAGTTATTTTGGCTTATTTTATTTTGACTTCGCAACAATTCGGCGAGTGGGCATTGGTGCTGACAGCCGGCACTTATGTCGTGATTTACGGACTTATCAGTATTTCGGAATATTTTTATTTTCGTCACTATTGCCGTTTGGCCGAGGATAAAGCTTAAAAAAAGGCGCTTGTTACGCCTTTTTCTTTTTCAAATCTTCTTTTTTCTTCAGTATTTCCAAATCGCGCTCGGTGGCAATTTTATTCAAAATGGTTTTAACTACCGTATCTATATCCTTGCCTTCGCGATAATCCGCCGACAGTGCAAAATTCACTCGATCATCCTGCAACAGTTTTACCGCTTTAGCTTTGTGCCGGCTGTGCGGTTTATAAACCGCGATGGCGGTACCGCCGTGGCTTTTTACCATTTTCATCGACGGAATATCGGTCATACCGTCACCAAAATAAATTATGCGTGAATAAGGAATGCGCCGCTCTTCATCCGGCATATACTCATTGACAACCTTATCGTCAAATTTGCCTAATCCTTTATTGATTTTGGAGAGATATTGCACTTTGCCCGAATAATTCACCACCCGCGCCGGCCATACCGCTTTGCCGTTTTCGCCATAAGCAAAAGCACAACCGTAAACATCTTTGAAAAAGCGCCGAATATGGCATCCCTCGATAATTTCTTCATAACCGGAAGAAATAATATAATGCTCAATATCCAAGTCTAAAAAACGCCCGTATTTATTAATGCGCTCAAACCATTCTTCCACACCTTTGAAAAACACTATCAACGCCCCGCAATAAGCCAAATTTTCTTTGGTTAAATTAAATTTGCGCTCTTTGGCTATTTTGGTAAAATAATACATACTGCCCGTAACTTGGTCCACACCGTTTTGCGCCGACCATGCATTGGCATCGTGCCAAAACTCCGCCGGTTTCATCCCCAATTCCGGAATCAGCAGATAATCCTGCATATATGTAGTGCTCAAAGTTTCATCAAAATCATATACAAAAGCAACTTTTGTTCTTTTCATATTATTCCCTCGTGCGTTTTATAATTGCATAATATACAATAAACACCTTAATAATTTGTCAACAATAATAAAATGATGAAAAAAATCTTGCAATTTAATTTTTTTTACGCTATAATTGGACAAAATCAAATTTTTTATATATATGAAAAAGTTATTATTTATCGCCATGTGTGCGATGTTCTGCCTTTCGATGAATGCGCAGAACGTTGAGAATGAAGAGAATGAAGAGTATGCTACGGAAGTGTCGGATTCAACCGCAACCGAAACCAAAGCCGCAACGCCTCAGGACAACAATCCAGCAAATGCCGGATATGCTGCCATCAATGAGATCATATCCCGATTGGAGAGCTTAACCAAGAGCGGCGAGATTGAAGATGAATCCGAAAAGGAGCGGTACGTTCCTCTTAAGGGTAGAAACAAGTTCACCCGAAGGAACTATATCTATCAGACGCTGGATGTAAGTCCGCATGTGTCTACGGATAACGACCCCAATCTGCCTGAGCAGACTTCTAACGGCAAAGAAGTCGATAACAAGCAGTTGGAGTCACCGACCGGTTTTGGTCTGAACTTCGGCTACTCGCTTATCTTTGTCCCCGGCCACGCGGAAGGAGACAAATTGCTCCTGAACAAAATGGGCTTTGCTTACAGCATAGGCGCCTCAACCTCGTTCAGCAAGCAGGATAAGTACGGCACTACTTGCAGCTTCTTACTGAAACTGGGTGCCGAGGCCGGAAACGGACACGCTCTGGGTTTTGGATTTGACCTCTTGGGAGGATACGGCAAATCTACCGGAGACTCCTATCAATTGGAGTACCAAGATTATGAGGAAGATGACCTCGCTGATCCGTATACCAAGTGGTGTTGGCAGTATGGTTCTCAGGTGTGGATGCGTACCAACCTGATAAAGACCGCCTTGTCTAACACCGAGATTCTCATCTTCGCCAAGTTTATAATGTCGGTTGATCCGACCAGCAATGAGAGCATGATTAAGGGGTACGATTATTTTTGGAAGGATGAAACATGGTCTTTCGGTGTAACCTTCCGTTATCGCTTCTAAACTTAAAAATCCGACAGCCTGAAAACTGTCGGATTTTGGTTTTAAATAAAGTATCTCACGCCTTAAAATTCAAATTCCAATCACTGTAACGCGCCGGATCATTCTCCCAATTTTCGCGCACTTTGACATATAAAAACAAATGAATCCGCTCTTCCAAAAGTTCTTCCAATTCAAGTCGCGCACTCTGCCCGATTTTCTTAATCATACTGCCGTTTTTACCTAAAATAATGGTCTTTTGCCCCTCGCGCGCCACATAAATCGTCATTTCGGCACGGATTGAACCGTCGTCTTTATGTTCCCACACTTCCGGTTCCACCGTCAGGGCATAAGGCAACTCCTGTCGCAGGTTCAGAAACAATTTTTCCCGCACCACTTCCGCTGCCAAAAATCTGAGCGGCATATCCGACATTTGTTCCTCCGGATAATACCACGGGCTTTCCGGCAGATTATCCGCCAGATATTGATAAAACTCGGTAATATGATCACCGGATTGCGCCGAAAACGCAAACACCGCATCAAACGCAAACACGTTTTCAAATTCTTCTTTCAAGGTTTGCAACTCTTCTTCGCTCATCAAATCGATTTTATTAAAAGCCAAAACCGCATGAGCATTACGCTTAATCAATTCATCGATAATCGCTGAAGTTTCTTCGTTCATACCGCGTTTGGCGTCCACCACCAACACATTGATGTCGGCATCACCGAAACCTCCCCACGCCGAGGCCACCATTGCTCTGTCCAGTCGGCGTTTCGGTGAAAAAATCCCCGGTGTATCCAAAAAGATAATCTGCGTATTATCATAAATACCTATACCCTTAATAGTGGTGCGCGTAGTCTGCGCTTTTGGCGAAACAATCGATACCTTTGAACCGACAAAATTATTGGTTATCGTTGATTTTCCCGCATTCGGCGCCCCAATCAGCGCCACATATCCGCATCTGGTATCAGCCATTTTCTTTTTCCATCTGTTTCAACAAATTTTCGGCCGCTTGCTGTTCAGCCAATTTTTTATTTTTCCCCTGCCCCACGGCAAAAGTTTTATCATCAAGAGCAACTCTGATTGTAAACATGGGGTTATGGTCGCTTCCATCTTTGGAAACAAGTTCATAAGTCGGAAATCCCAGTTTCAGTGTATGAAACTTTTCCTGCAGGCGGGTTTTGTAATCTTTTTCCGAACCGCTGTCGGCAGTATCTATCATATCTCGCCAGTTTCGCTCAACAAACGCAATGGCCTGTTCAATATCTGAGTCGATATATATTGCACCGATAATCGCCTCGCCCACATCACACAACACGTTTATACTGTGTATAGTTTCTTTATCTTTGGCGATAATATATTTATCGATATGCAGCTTTTTTACCACCGCCGCCACGGTTTCGGCACGCACCAATTTTACATGACGCTGCGCCAGTTCTCCCTCGCGGTCATGCGGAAACATTTTGTAGAGCAAATGCGCCATGGTCATACCGAGCACGCGGTCGCCCAAAAATTCGAGTCTCTCGTAATTACGATGCTCATTACCCGTGACACTGCTGTGTGTCAGCGCCTGTTGCAACAACTTGGGGTTTCTGAATTTATACTGCAGTATTTCCTGTAATTTTTCCATATTTAGTGAATACCCTTGAAAAATCTACCCCAACGAATGGAGCTGAACCAAGTCCACGGCTTAAACAAAGAGCTTTTATCATTATGCGAAAAGAAAATAAATTTGGCTTTGCCGACCAAATTTTCCTTTGGCACAAAACCCACACTGATACGGCTGTCATCCGAGCGGTCACGATTGTCGCCCATCATAAAAAACATATCTTCCGGCACAACAAATTCTTCGGTATTGTCGACAATCCGCTCGTTATCCGAGATTTCCAAAATATCGTGTTTAATTCCGTTCGGCAAAGTTTCGGTATATTGCTTATAAAATTCCGGCATAGCCACATATTCGTCAATTATATAGCTGCCGTTTTTTTTGCGCTCCACCATCTCGCCGTTGATGTATAAACGCCCCTCCTTAACCTGTACCTTATCCCCCGGAAGCCCGATAATGCGCTTGATAAAATCGGTGTGCGTATTCTGCGGAAATTTAAACACCACCACATCGCCGCGTTCCGGCTGTTTATATTTCAACCGTCCTTCAAATATCGGCAATCCGAACGGAAACGAATAGCGTGAATAACCATAAGAATATTTGCTGACAAACAAATAATCGCCCACCCGCAAGGTCGGATACATCGAACCTGACGGAATACGGAAAGGCTCCAGCCAAAAACTGCGAATAATCATCGCAATCAAAATTGCCAGCACAATGGTTTTGATATTTTCCGCCAGCATTTTCTTTAAATCGCCGGCATTTTCTTTATTCTGTGTATCAGTCACGACTAATCCTCATTGTTGCCATCGGCAAAATCGTCGGCAATATTACCGTTATCCTCAATTTCGTCATCTGCTTCGTTTTCAAGCAACAACTCATCATCCATATCCGATTTTTTGCGACGACCGCGGCGCTTTTTAATCGGCTCGCGGCGTTGCATGGCGCTTATGACGTATTGTCCGCTGACTTTATACAAATCCGGCAGACGGTTATTATATTGATGGTCGGCATCTTCAATCATCGCAAAATCGATTTCGACGTTGCGTTGCTGATTTAAATGGCGCGCCATTGAAGCTACCATACTCGGCGGCACAATATCATCGGCTCCGCCCTGAATAATCAATCCGGAAGCCGGACACGGTGCCAAAAACGTAAAGTCTTGTTCATTGGCCGGAGGGCTGACGGCAATAAAATTATTGATATCCGGACGACGCATCAAAAGTTGCAGTCCCACCCACGCTCCGAAAGAATATCCGGCAATCCAGCATTGTTTGGCATCGGGATTCATATTCTGCAACCAATCTAAAGCAATTGTTGCGTCGGAAAGTTCGCCGTTCCCGTTATCAAACTGTCCTTGCGAACGTCCTACCCCGCGAAAATTAAACCGCAAAACCGAAAAACCCAAATCTTTGAAGCAACGAAACAAACTGTATACAACTTTATTGTTCATGGTTCCGCCGTAATTCGGATCCGGATGCAACACGAGTGCCACCGGCGCATTCGGCCGCGGACTCTTGTAATATCTGCCTTCAATTCGGCCGGCATGGCCGTTAAACATTACTTCTTCCATATTTTTCACTTTATTATATTAATCTTAACTTATTTAATTTATCTGTATTATATCAAGATAACTTTCGGGAGTATAACACAAAATGAATCCAAAATACAAGCTAATTTTGCAAGACATTCAAGCAATACTTGATCGTGATCCGGCAACCCGCAGTAAAATGGAGGCAGTTATTTGCTCATCGGGGTTGCACGCTATCTGGCTTTATCGAGTTGCCCATTGGCTGTGGCAACGCAAATTTTATCTTTCGGCACGTATCTTGTCACAAACGGCGCGTTTTTTGACCGGTATTGAGATTCATCCGGGAGCAAAAATCGGCAGCGGTTTTATGATTGATCACGGCATGGGTGTTGTTATCGGCGAAACAACAGAAATCGGTGATAATGTCACGCTTTATCACGATGTTACACTCGGTGGTCGCAAATTATATGACGAACACGGACATAAGCTGATTAAGCGGCATCCGACCATCGGTAACAATGTTACCATCGGTTCCGGCGCCCAAATTTTGGGACCGATAACTCTCGGCAACAATGTCAAAATCGGCTCGAATGCCATAGTTATTCACGACATTCCGGCCGATTCCACCGTAGTAAACACGCCGGCTTATATTGTGCAAAAATCTCACACTCCGGCCAAAGATTTCTGCGCTTACGGCATCGAACCCGAAAAGGACGAAACTAAAGCCCCGAAATCCGCGGGAAAACGGAAAAAGGTTAAATAAATAAAAGATTATACTGACAATCGATTTTTTTTATGTTACAATAAGCGCATTGATTATGGAGAAAGACGATGCGCTCATTTATTTTTTATGTTTGCGGACTTTGTTGTCTGACCGCCTTACCTGTCTTTGCCGAACAACTTCCGGCAAATCCGTGGCTTTATTCCGATACACAAGAAATCAAATTGCGCTCCGGTTATGACACATCTGCCGATAATACAGCGGAACAAACCGCTCGTCTGACACAATCCATCAATGAGCAGTTGGATAACAGGCAGTCGCAACTTATGCAAATTATCAATGAATCTTTGCCTGAGCCGGAACGCCGTTCCAGTGCTTCGCAGCAGATAAATTTGCCCAGTTGGCAGGAATTAATACCGCAAATAGACATTAATGCCATGCTCCCTAAATCTTCCGGCAATAAAGCAAAAGCGACGCGACCGGTTGCGCCGACCAAAGACTTTTCTTCCGGCACCGCCGAAATCACTCGCGCTTTGGAAGATATAGAACGCCAATACAACAATGCCAAACGCACCACCAATGCTTATTATAATCAAGCCAAAAGCGGCTTGAAAAAATTGGAATCGGAAGCGGAAAGTTCCGTTAATCAGCTACAAAGAATGATGAAGTAACAAACGGAGAAAATTATGGTTTTGCGTATCGTATTTTTATTTAGTTGTTTGTTTGCAGTCGGCATAACCGTCGTTTCGGCGCAAAATTTGGGCAAAGACGAAACTCCGACCGCTCAAGTAAAACAGTCCCCTGAAAAAGCCATCCCCGAAATGTATGCGGATTCCGCAAAAATGCAGCAGGTATACGCTATGATGTCCACCGAAGAATTATCCGTTTTTGCACAACGTATTTATCTGATTAAAAAGTTTCAGGCAAAAAAGATGCAACACCCCGTTCCGGAAAAATTGCCTGAAGACATGCTTTCCGACCGCGAGCGTTTGATTGAATATATAATAGAAAATACCAAAGAATGAAAGAAAATCCGTTTAAAATAGAGAGCCCGTTTGAACCGTCAGGCGACCAGCCGCAAGCGATTAAGGAACTGTGCGAAGGTGTGGAACGCGGCGAGCGTAATCAAGTGTTACTCGGCGTTACCGGCTCGGGCAAAACCTTTACTATGGCCAAAATCATCGAACAATGCCAACGTCCGGCGTTGATTATGGAGCCGAACAAAATTTTGGCGGCCCAGCTCTATGCCGAAATGAAGGAGTTTTTTCCGCATAATAATGTCGAATATTTTGTTTCCTATTACGATTATTATCAGCCGGAAGCCTATATTCCGAAAACCGACACCTATATTGAGAAAGATTCCGCCATCAACGAGCAAATCGACCGTATGCGTCATGGTGCTACCCGTAACGTTTTGGAAGAAAAAGACGTGATTATTGTTGCCTCTGTTTCGTGCATTTACGGCTTGGGCAGTATGGAATCGTATTCGGCGATGGTGTTTACACTCAAAGTCGGCGATGTAATCGACATTCAGGAAATCAACCGCCAACTTGCCAATTTGCTTTATGAGCGTTGCACCGTCAATTTCGTGCGCTCCACTTTCCGCGTTAACGGTGATACGCTCGATATTTTTCCGGCCCACTATGAAGACCGCGCGTGGCGGGTGTCGTTTTTCGGCGATGAAATCGAGGAAATCTATGAGTTTGATGTTTTGACCGGCAAAAAAACACGACAGCTTGAAGAAATCACGGTTTATCCGGCCAACCACTACGTTACACCGCGTCCGGCACTTTCGCAAGCAATGACGCATATTAAAGAGGATTTGGAAATTCGCCTCAAAGAATTTAATGCCGAGAACAAATTGCTTGAAGCACAGCGTTTGGAACAGCGCACCCGTTTTGATTTGGAAATGATTGACACTACCGGACATTGTAAAGGTATCGAGAATTATTCGCGCTATCTGACCGGACGAAAACCTGGCGAACCACCGCCGACGTTGTTTGAGTATTTTCCGAAAAACGCCCTGCTCTTTATTGATGAGAGTCACATCGCCGTGCCGCAAATCGGTGCCATGTATCGCGGTGACCGCAATCGCAAAACCACGCTGTCGGAATACGGTTTCCGCCTGCCGTCATGTTTGGATAACCGCCCGCTCAAGTTTGAAGAATGGGATAAAATGCGCCCGCAAACCATCTTTGTTTCCGCAACCCCCGGCGATTGGGAATTGGAGCAAAGCAAAGGCGTATTCTCCGAGCAGGTAATTCGTCCGACCGGCTTGACCGACCCGCTGTGTATTGTGCGCCCCGTTGAAAATCAGGTGGACGATTTAATGGAAGAATGTCGCAAAACCGCGGCCAAAGGCGAGCGCGTTCTGGTAACGACTTTAACCAAAAAAATGGCGGAAGACTTAACCGAATACCTGAGCGAAAACGGGGTAAAAGTGCGCTATATGCATTCGGATATAGAAACTTTGGAACGTATTGAAATAATCCGTGATTTGCGCCTTGGCAAGTTTGATGTTCTGGTCGGTATTAACCTGTTGCGTGAAGGATTGGATATTCCGGAATGCTCTCTGGTGGCAATTTTGGATGCGGATAAAGAAGGCTTTTTACGTTCTACCCGTTCGCTTATTCAAACCATCGGCCGCGCGGCGCGTAATGCCCAAGGTCGGGTAATTCTCTATGCCGATAAAATTACGGATTCTATTAAAGTCGCACTTGATGAAACCAATCGCCGTCGCGCCAAGCAATCGCAATATAATATCGCTAACGGCATCACTCCGCAAACCATTAAGAAAAGCATTTCCTCAACCTTGAAAGAAATGACAGAAACCGACTTTGTAAAGACCGATACACAGGATGTGGAAAAAGTCCGCAATATTGATAAGAAAATCAAAGAGTTGACCAAGCTTATGCGTGAGGCGGCACAAAATCTTGAATTTGAACAAGCTATGGTCTATCGCGACCAACTTAAAGAATTGGAAGCTCTGGCATTAAAGAATATGTAAATTCGCTGCATTGCGAAAAATAAACCGCCAAACGTCGGCCGCAGCCTTCTCATCGGTTCAAATCCGTGTCGCAGTTTAAAACATAAAAAAACCACCCGCAAGGGGTGGCTTTGGAAAAGCTGATTTTCAAGCTAAGAAGCTGTAAAGAAGTTTAAAAACGACCTGTTTTCTGATAATGGAGTTTTAATGCTTTTATCTGAGAAATTGCTATTCCCTTAGGTTTTCCAGTAATCCTGCCTTTTGAATCGGCTGTTTTTCCAAAATCTTCTTCTTTGTATCCAAATTTAACAAATGACTCTTTTAGGTCTTTCTGTTTTTCCTGTAAATGATCTTTAGGTATTCCGATTTTTTTTAATTCCTTCTTTTTGTCATAAATTCTATCCTTCGCTTTTTTTGCATCCGTTCTTTTATCGAAAGACATAATATTTGACACCAAATCCGGATAATCTTTAACTATTTCGCTGTTTTTAGATAATCCTTCAAAAAATCCTCTTTCTGGCTTAAATCCGCATTTTAATAAAAGTGCCGCAGTTTTTAATGCATTATGTATTTCATCTTCACTATATTCACTGCTATTCAATTGCTCAAGATTATTGTAAATTTTATTACCACCACTTCTATTACATCCAACATCTATGAGTTTTTCAATTTTCTCAGGTGGTTCTATGTCATAAATTGCTAAATCGAGAGTTGTCATTTTTGCCCATATAGCTTCAGAGTTTATATCAACACCATGTGCAACATAGAAATCAATTTGTTCTTGAGATGCAAAACTGAGTACAGGATCTGAAGTCCTGTCTTCATCCGTAAAATAATCTTCCGGAATCAATTTTTTTTGTGCCAAATATTCAATACCGGCCAGAGTTTGTACCATATCTGTCAGAAGAGAGTAAACATTGTTGCGCTCTGGATAATAATGATTTTTATATGCTTCCTCATTATTTGAATCAATTACGTCAAGTTCCTTTTTTATTTTCTCAAAATCAGTATATTGACCTTTATCTATATATTCGGCGGCAGTTTTTATTTTTTGTTCATCGGTATCATCTACATTAAACATAGCACTCTCCTATCGTGACTTACAAATCTGTTATTATAATTATCGCACAATATACGCTTTTGTCAAGTTTTTTTTTGCAAAAAAGTGGTATCGAAACCAACAGATGTATATGGTCTCTGTCGTGATTTTGTTCTATGAAGTATATTTGTGGGCAGTGTTCGTGAATTTCTATCAACCGTTTCTTAAAAAAATCCATATACGCCAGCGTTGAATATCTTCTTACGGTATTTTGTCACTATCACTATATGATAGTGGCAGTGATACACGCAATTTCTTTGTTTGCTATACTTTACTTCTTCCATAACCGCAGTATAGCGCGAAGATTTAGGATTGTCTACATCTACCTGCTAACGCAGGTTGTGTTACGTTCGAATCATAAAAAAACCACCCGCAAGGGGTGGCTTGGTCGGATTGTCCTTCGGGCATAAATGCCCTCACGACCTGCGTCACACATTGCCTGACGGCAACCGCCGTTCTTCCGTCCGGCTTGTGCTCCTTGTCGAACCAACTCCTTCGTTGGTTCAAATCCGTGTCGCAGTTTAAAACATAAAAAAACCACCCGCAAGGGGTGGCTTTTTTATGTTTTGGCTCCGACTGTCGGATTCGAACCAACGACCAATCGGTTAACAGCCGATTGCTCTACCGCTGAGCTAAGTCGGAATAAAGTGGAGGCCGGTACCGGAATTGAACCGATATAGAAGGATTTGCAATCCTCTGCATGAGCCATTCTGCCAACCGGCCAGTTCGCTACGCGGAGTACCAGGCCAGTTCGCTACGCGGAGTACCAAACTCACTCAACAAAAAACATTTATATCTATTTTTTTATAAACGTCAACACTTTTTTTCATAAAATTTTATTTTTTTTGTTTGCTTGTGTAAAAGTGCGTTTTTTATCACTCATTTTCTCTTATATATTATATAGTTATTCAAACTTATGGAGAAAAATTATGAAAATTGCCATTGCGGCCGACCACGGCGGATTTGAACTCAAAGAGGCTTTAAAACAACACTATTCCAACCTTAATTTGCTCGATTTAGGCACTTATTCGACTGCTTCGGTTGATTATCCCGACTATGCTCAAAAAGTTGTGCAGGCAATCTTATCGGGACAAGCTGATTTAGGGATTCTCATCTGCGGTACCGGAGTCGGTATATCGATTGCCGCCAACCGCTATAAGGGCATTCGCGCCGCCCTGCTTTATTCTGCGGAAGTTGCTCGACTCGCCAAGGCGCATAACAATGCCAATATTTTGGTTTTCGGCGGACGTACCATGGCTGTTGATGATGTTATCAAACGTATTGATACTTTTATGCAAACGGAGTATGAAGGGGGAAGACATCAACGCCGTCTGGATAAATTAGATATTATGGAGTAGAAAATGGATTTTGAACAGAATTTACCGACCGAAGATGCGGATATTGCCGCGATTATCAATAAAGAATTAAAACGACAGCAGGAACAGGTTGAACTGATTGCCTCCGAAAACATTGTGTCGCGCGCGGTGATGGAAGCACAAGGTTCGATTCTGACCAATAAATATGCCGAGGGTTATCCGGCACATCGCTATTACTGCGGTTGTGAATTTATTGATGAAATCGAAATTTTGGCGCAAGAGCGTGCCAAGCAGCTTTTCGGCGCCAAGTTTGTAAACGTACAACCGCATTCCGGCAGCCAAGCCAATATGGCAGTATATGTGGCTCTGATGAAACCGGGTGAAACCCTGATGGGGATGAGCCTTGATGCCGGCGGACATTTAACTCACGGCTCCAAAGTTTCGCTTTCCGGCAAAATGTTTAATGCGGTGCAATACGGCGTATGCAAGGATTCCGGACTGATAGATTATGACGAAGTTGAACGCTTGGCGCTTGAATACAAGCCGCGCGTAATTGTGGCCGGAGGTTCGGCCTACCCGCGGCAAATTGATTTTGCTCGTTTTCGTGCCATTGCCGACAAAATCGGCGCATATTTGATGGTGGATATGGCGCACTTTGCCGGACTTGTGGCCGGCGGAATGCATCCGAATCCGCTTAAGTGGGCAGATGTTGTTACCACCACCACCCACAAAACTTTGCGCGGCCCGCGCGGCGGTATGATTTTAACCGATAACGAAGAAATCTATAAAAAAGTAAATTCTGCCGTATTTCCTGGGACTCAGGGCGGTCCGCTCGAACACGTTATTGCCGGAAAAGCCGTATGTTTCAAAGAAGATTTAACTCCGCAATTTAAGGAATATGCCGCGCAAGTGATTAAAAATGCCAAAGTGCTCGGCGAAACCCTTATTAAACGCGGTTTAGCGTTAGTTTCCGGCGGCACCGACACGCATTTGGTATTGGTGGATTTGCGCCCGAAAGGCTTGACCGGCGATGTAGTTACCACGGCGTTGGAAAAAGCCAATATTACTTGCAACAAAAACGCCATTCCGTTTGATCCGCAACCGCCTAAAGTGACTTCCGGCGTGCGATTGGGAACTCCTGCCGGTACCACACGCGGATTTAAAGAGAAAGAATTTGAGTTAATCGGCAACTGCATCGGCGATGTGATTGACGCACTGGCTCAATCGGGTAACGCCGATGAGGTGATTGCTCAAACCAAACAAAAAATTGTGGTTTTGTGCCGCGATTTTCCAATTTATCGATAGAAAGGAACAAAAATGATTAAAAACTTTTTCAATGAATTTAAAACATTCGCCATGCGCGGCAATGTGATGGATATGGCCGTCGGTATCATCATCGGTGCCGCTTTCGGTAAAATCGTCAGCTCTTTGGTTGAAGATGTAATTATGCCACCGATAGGCTGGATTTTGGGCAATGTTGATTTTTCGGATTTGGTATTAAAACTCAATGATGATGTTGCCATTAAATACGGTGCATTTTTAAATACGGTTATCAGCTTTATCATCGTTGCCTTTGCCGTATTTATTTTGATTAAGGCAATTAATACCCTGCAAGCTAAAATGATTAAGGCCGAAGCAGATGCCGCTCCGACCACCAAGAAGTGCCCGTACTGCTGCTCCGAAATAGCCATCGAAGCGACCAGATGTCCGCATTGCACATCTCAGGTAAAATAATATAACTTAAAAAAAAGAGGAGTTCGTACGGCTCCTCTTTTTTCTTGCAGAAAGAAAATGAAAAAATATTTGAAAATTTTATTGATTGCGGGAGCCGCCTTCGGTCTTTATGTATTGATACTTTCATCTATGCAACGCTACTTTTTATTTTGGCCTTCGCACAGCTATGTTTCACCGCAAGAAGCGGGGTTGCCCGAATTTAAGGAAAATATATTGCAAATGTCTGACGGCACCGAGGTTATGACATGGTATGCCGCCGGCGATAAAAGCAAGCCCGCCATATTATTCTTTCACGGCAACGCCTTTCAAATTGCCGTATTTGCCCCACACCTGTTACCATTTGTGGCAAATGGTTACGGTGTTTTGGCGATGGAATATCGCAACTTTGGCGGCACCAAAGGCACAACTTTACAGGAAAAAATTTTTGCCGACGCGGCGCAAACATACGATTGGTTGCAGACACAGGGATATCCGGAAATCATTGTTTACGGCTATTCTTACGGCACGGCGGTTGCATCGGGTTTAACCACCTTGCGACCGGTGGAAAAACTCATTTTGACCGCACCGTTTTCTTCCATGCGCGGTTTGGTGGCAGAAAAGCCGGTTCCGCTCGGCAATTTGGTGATGCGTGACACCTACCCTTCCGCCGACTATTTGCGGCAATATCACGGCGCACTGCTCATTATGCACGGTAAGAACGATATGCTGATTCCGCCGCACCACGGGCAGATGATGTATGAGGCGGCGGCTTCCGCAGATAAAGAATTGATGCTGTTGCCGGCGACAAATCATCACAATATATTCTTCAAGGAAAAAAATCTGCCGATTATTTTTGAGTGGTTGGCCAAGCACAAAAGTTAGAACAGGCGCGGATAAATATTGCATTTTATAAAAAAAAGAACATATTTAATAAAAAATGCTTGACCTGACATAAAAGTTAAGTTAAAAGAGTCGCAGCCACGGAGCGTTGGTAGAGTGGTAATACAGCGGATTGCTAATCCGTCAGCCCCTTAAAAGGCTGCATAGGTTCGAGTCCTATACGCTCCGCCACTAAAAAAAGACACCTGCAAGGGTGTCTTTTTTTTGTGCGTATAGGGCTCGAACCGAGAGGCGCGAGGATAAAAATAACCGTTGCTCCGGTTATTTTTACCGCAAGCGGTAAAGTTTTAACGTAAGCAAGGGCAGCAAAGCAACCGCAGCGAACGTCAAAAAAACTTTAACCGAAAGAGCTTTTTTATAAAAAAGCGCAGTCCTATACGCTCCGCCACTAAAAAAAGACACCTGCAAGGGTGTCTTTTTTTGTGCGTATAGGGCTCGAACCGAGAGGCGCGCTAAGTCCCATTAATATACATTCCACTCAACCACAAAAAATATCCCCGCTTGCAACGGGGATATTCTATAAGTCAAGTGTGTAAAGTTAAATTACTTCAATTCAACTTTAGCGCCGGCTTCTTCCAACTTCGCTTTCATAGCGTCGGCATCAGCCTTGGCAACACTCTCTTTAACGGTCTTCGGTGCACCCTCAACCAAGTCTTTGGCTTCTTTCAAGCCCAAGCCGGTAATTGCACGAACTTCTTTAATAACGTTAATCTTGTTAGCGCCTGCTTCAACCAAAACAACATCGAATTCGGTTTTTTCTTCAGCAGCAGCGGCACCGGCGCCAGCACCTGCACCTGCAACAGCAACGGCGGCAGCAGCGGAAACGCCCCACTTTTCTTCTAACATTTTTGACAATTCAGCAGCTTCCATAACGGTCAAGGCTGACAATTCATCTACGATTTTGGCTAAATCTGCCATCTTTTTTCTCCAAATAAAGTTAATTCTACAAATTTATTACTAAAAACTAGTTTTTTACCCAGTAAAGAACCCACTCATTTTTTGTGGTTTTAGGCGAGGTATCGCGCCGCTGTTTTTGAGAGCCGTGTACAAAACCGTACACAATCGAAAAAACAGCAAGCGAGAACTGCATAAAACCGCAAAAGAAATTAGGCGGCTTCTTTCTCGCTGTAAGCCTTGAATACTCTTGCAACTTTCGAAGCAGGAGCCTGCAACAAGCCGACGAGTTTGGCACGCAATTCGTCCATCGACGGAATCGATGCCAATTCTTTGATTTCGTTCAAGGTCAATATCTTATCGGATAAAGCACCGCCGACGATAACCAACTTTTCGTTTTCTTTTGCAAACTTAACACAAGCTTTGCAAGCGGCAATCGGGTCATTGGCATAAGCCATGGCAACCGGACCTTTGAAAAGGTCAGCCAAACCTTCAAATTTTGTGTCTTTCAAAGCCAAACGGGCAATACGGTTTTTAGTAACTCTCAATGAAGCACCGGCTTCACGGATTTCTTTACGCAAAGCTTCCGCTTCCGCCACGGTCAAACCGATGTATTCGGCCACCACTACGGATTCGGATTCTTTAAAGATACCGTTTAATTCAGCCAGCAATTCTGCTTTTTCTTCGCGGTTCACTTATTGTCTCCATACGAATTATGTTCCTTTGCGGAACGTTACCAAAACCCACATCATACCGAACGGCACAATGCGGAACCCATTTCTGTCCTTTAGGAGATAAAGATAAATTTCTTCAAGTTCACTCCGTCTGCGTCGGATATTAAGAAACAGGTTCATTCATAAAATCCCCTGCCTCACCCACGGTCTTGGACAGCAATGAACACAGCAATTTGCATTCATTGCTTGCGTATATAAAATACTCTGCCACCGTTGTCAAGCAAAAAATACATATCCACCGCACATTTTTATCGAGCCGCCTAACAAAAAAGTGCCGCCGCAGATTTCTCTTGCAGGGCACTTTTTGAATTGATATCACCGTCAACGATGGTGATGATGAGGTTTTGAGTGATGGCGCGGCGGAGGTGGCGGCGGCGTCGGACGATGATACGGTCTGCTGTAATACGGACGACCATAGTACGGGCGGTAGTAATACGGGCGGTAATAACCGTCAGAATACACCACCACCGACGGGCTCGGATATGTATCAACCACAACGGCACGCGGCGCGACACAACCGCTGAACAATGCCATCACACACACAAACACGAAGAAAAAAACAAACTTTTTCATATTCATAATGTTTTGGTAAAAAATAATAATACTAATAACTCTCTGATGCTTTTATTCTAGCACTTATGAAAAATTTGTCAAGTTTTTCATTTAAGGAATAAACCGCAATAAAAAACACCCGCCGAATAAGCGAGTGTTCTTTTTTAATTTAATCGGTGGGACTTTCGTTTGACAGATAATCGATATACGATTTGCCGTCCGCCAGCAAATCCACGATATACGGTGTATGTCCGTCGCTATATGCAAAAATCAGTTTCACGATACCGGCATTGACAGCTTGCGATAATTTAGCCGATTGCTCGCGACGAATATAAAACTTATAGCGTTCGCGAAACGCCTTAATCGGGCATTCGGCATTTTTAAATTGCGTACAATCCGTTGCCCGCCAATTTGGTTGCAACTCCATATAATAACCGGAGAAAAAGTCTTTCGGATCATATCCGGAAACCACGACTTCCACCCAATTATGCCGTGTGGCACGAATATAATACCCCATTACGATACCGAGCACCAGCACCGGCAGAAAAAAGAGCATAAAAACATATTTATTTTGCATTTCTGTTCTCCCATAACAAGCGGCCGTATTTCATCAGCAACAAAATAACCGCAATAATAAACAGTCCGGAGCCGATTAAATAAAATCCGGCGTGTTGCAAATCGCTGACATCGGCATAATAAGCCAAAATGCGGATAACCGCCGCCATCACCGCAATATTAAACCATTTACGGCTGTTTTCTTTATAAGCCAACCACGCGGTTACCGTACACAAAATCAGCGACGGTACCAAATCAAAAATATTCTCGTTAAAGGTTACGCCGAACCATATCAACAAACCGATATAGCAGGCAAAGCGGTCGCGAAAATCAACCCGATGATAAGTGGTATAAGCGGTTGTAATCAACAAAAATACCAGCGGGCAAACCATCTCGGCCGGATAATGATTAAATACCCCGTCCGCCTGCAATGTCGGAAGATTTATATTGCCGGCCGCCATGGCAAACACCCAAAAACATTCTGCCAGCGTACCTGCCAAAAACAGCGGCATAAATCCCCTGCGATTATGGCGACGATTCAATTCAAACAAAACGATGCCGAGAGCGACACAAGACAGCACATAAGCGCAAAACAAACCGGACTTAATCATCATCGGTAACATCGGAATCAATATCAATGTATAAGCAGCTTTAACCACGCGGCCGTACATAAAATACATCATCAAACCGCTGTAAAAAAACAGCGGACGCCGTATGGTTTTATCGGTTGAATCACCTTTAAGCATAAACATTTCATACACCGCAAACAGTGCCAAAATACATAAATTGCGCCCAAAATCGAGCCATATTCCCAACGGTTCTACATTGATGGCCGGACGATGCAATAACGAACTGAAATATCCGCCGAAAATATATTCCCACAGAGATTTTAAATCAAAACAATGTATGCCGCAATAAAACAACGGAATCCATAACCAAAGCAAGCGCGGTGCCGCAAACAACAACGGCCAACTGACCATACTCCACAAGAGCAAACCGTTTTCCACTTCGGTCGGCAGATGAAAAATCTGCCCGATGAGCCCGATAACAGCCATAATTAAAAAGGCATACACACAAGCCACCACCTGTTTCAACACGTTTTTACCGGCCTTAATCGTCCAAATCAACAAACCGGCATTCGCCGTCATCGCCGTCAAAGCTCCGAGCATTTTAACATTGTTCGGAATCTGCTGCCAATTGGCGGCAATCATGGCTATAATGCCGAGCCCCACCAAAAACGAAGCAAAATACAGCAAAATCATAAACCAATAATTTTCGTTATGTTGTACCGGCATTGCCGTTTTCGGCGTAATTGCCGCAATCGGATTTTCTTTGCTAACCGATTTCATCGTCGGCGTTTTCTTTTCCGTCGCTGCTGTTTTTAGCGCCGCCGTTTTTCTCGCCGCTGCCTTTTTTATCGGTGCGATTTTGCTTGCGGTTGTTTTTTTATTTGTAACCATCGGTTATTCTCCTTTATTTTCGGCCTTCAACATTACTTCCGGCGCCTCGATTCCCAACAGATAAAGCATCAGTTTCAACACATCTCGCGTCAATTTAGCCAGTTTCAAACGCGAAGCCGCCAACTGCGGAGTGCTTGCCCCCATCATTGGGCACGCATTGTAAAAAGTACTGAAAATTTGCGCCAAACCATAGGTATATTCAGCAATAATGCTTGGCTCTTTATCGCTGTGCGCCCGCATCACTACATTATGCACCTGTGCCAATTTCAAGGCAAGAGCCCGCTCCTCCGGCGCTTCTAAAATAATTTTGCCACATTTCAATCCGGCGGTTTCCGCTTTGCGCAACACCGAATTTATACGCGCAATCGCATACTGAATATACGGACCGGTTTTACCCTCAAACTTGGCAAAATCATCGAGTTCAAACACATAACCCGAATTGATGGTGTTTTTCAAATCCTGAAACTTAATCGCCGCAACGGCAATCTGTGAAGTCAGTTTTTCAATTTCCGCCTCACCGTAACCTTCAACTTCTCCGGCTTTCGGCAAAGACTGACGTACTTTATCTTTCGACATTTCAATCAGCGTTTCCAAATCCATCACGCCGCCGTCACGAGTTTTGAACGGCTTCTTGCCGTCCGCACCGTTAACCGTACCGAACACAATGTGTTGAAGCTTAACATTCGGCGCGATTTCCAATTTTTGCGCCGCTTCAAACACCTGCTCAAAATGCAGAGTTTGTCGGCTATCCGTAAAATAAACTATTTCTTCGGTTGCCAAATCATCAACCCGCATTTTGATGGTCGCAATATCGGTGGTATGATATGTATATCCTCCATCAGATTTAATCAAAATAACCGGCGGCTTCGGCTTGTTACCTTCTTCCAGACGGATAATTTCCGCTCCGTTGTCGACTTCCGAAATCCCTTTATCACGTGCGATTTTTACTATTTTGCCGCACGTTTCGTGTGCGTTACTTTCTCCCCACCAAAGGTCAAAATTAACATCAAGTCGGGCGTAATTGTCTTTAATAGCTTTAACCGATTCACCGCGCAAATGTTGCCACGCCTTATAATACAACTCGTCTCCGTCCTGTAATTTTGCGGTAATCAAACGTGCGGTTTCTCTTGCGCTTTCGTCTTCCTTACATCTGATATTGGCCTGCTTATAAAATTCGGTAATTTGCACAATATCATAGGTTTCAACCTTATTCAAATTACCGTCCTTACGCACGATTTCCGCTAAAATCATTCCCATCGGCGTGCCCCAATCGCCAAGGTGCACATCGCTTATCACCTCGTTGCCGACAAAGCGCTCGATTCGCGACACCGATTCGCCGATGACTCCGGAACGCAGATGCCCCACGTGCATGGTTTTGGCTACATTCGGTCCGCCGTAATCCAGCACCACTTTATGCGGATTTTCAACCAGACCGCAACCCAAACGCTCATCTTCTGCCATTTTATCGGCATTTTGGGCAATAACTTCATTTTTTAGTTTAATATTGATAAATCCCGGTCCGTCCACCGAAATCGATTCGCAAAAATCACATTTTTTTAATTCATCGGCTATCATAGTGCCGATTTCACGCGGATTTTTATGAGCAATTTTAGCCAGAGCAAGAGCCGCATTGCATTGAAAATCACTTAAATCAGGACGATCCGAAACTTTCACAAACGCAAACTGTTCGTTCAAATCGAGTTTTTTAAAAATATCCATCAGTGCCGCATTGATTTTATTTTCCAGTAACAGATTCATCTTTTTGTTCCTCTAAGTTTTCCATACCTTTTTTTGCACATTTATAATATGCTCGCACCGGCAATAACAATTTGCCGTCCAAATAGCTTTTATTCACAAACTCGGCATAATCTCCGGTTTCTTCGGTAACACAGACATCATCAGCTATTTGCTGCAGTTCGCCATCATTCGTAAACAGCGGATTATAGCAAATTACCGGAGCATCCGGTTTGGATTCGCCGACGTAAAGCGAATTTGTATCGGAAACACCAGGATTGCGGCGTCTGTCCACAAACGGTTTAAACACTCCGCAACCGCACATACAAAACAGCAACAAACATGCAATATAAAATTTTAGACTAGACAATTTGAAAAACTCCATTAAATTATATTGTTAGTTTTGGTATAATAAACGAAGATTCTTAAAATGAAAAGCGAAAATAAATATATCGGTGACGATAAGTTCAAAAAATTTCTCGAACACTACAAGTGCAAAGCACCGTTGGAGGTGATCAAACTGCGCTTTGCCGGTGCAATCTGCAGCCCTAATGCCGACTTGCGTCCGACCGACGTTATATCATCGTTGTGGCCGGAAAATGCCGTGCCGCGACTCGAAACCAAAAACGAAGCGGAATTGTTTTTCAAATTTTTTATGGGGTTGTGGGACGAGATGTTTCTGGCGGTAAAAAACAACAACATAAAACTTTCACGCATCAGCCTCAATGACGATTTGGTCGCCGTTTGCCGTGAGCGTTTTGAGGCGGTCGAAACCGGCTTTGTCGAGGGCTTTTTCGGCGGCAATGATAACTTAAAAATACCGGCTTATATTGCCGAAATCGTCGATTCGCTGAGTCAACTGGCGCTTTTATATAATTCGCTGGCCGCCAAAATCGAAAAAAAGGACAACCGTCAAAATGTATTTGACGCGATTATCGATTGTGATAAAATGGCGATGAAATCCATCGGCTTTGTTATTGAAAATTACACATTGCCGCATATTGCAGAACTGCAACACAAACCTAATTAAAGGAGGATAAAATGGATATCATTGAAGGACTTAAAACCAGACGTTCCGTACGGCGCTTTGATGCAACTCAAAAGATTCCGCACACCGACATCGAAAAAATAATTGCGGCGGCATCTTTTGCTCCATCGGCTCACAATACTCAGCCGTGGCACTTCGTGGTGATTGAAGATAAAGAACAACTAGCCGCTTTGCATACGTTGCAACCGTGGACCGCTTTTGCCAAAGATGCCTCCTGCGTTATTTTGGTATGTTCCGACACTGAAGTTTCGTTTCATCGCGAAAAAGAAAACGAACAATGGAGTTATGCCGATATTGACGGCACTCTGGCGGCTTACGGCATTTTATTGGCCGCACACGATTTAGGCTACGGTGCTTGTTTTTGCGGCGCCGCTCCGATGCCTCTTGTGATTGAAAAATTGCAGGAACGTTTCGATTTACCGAGCAATATTCGTCCGGTTGCCATTGTTCCTCTGGGGGTTCCGGCCGCACCGAACGCGGCAGTTGACAACCGTTACCATGCCGAAAAAGTTCATTGGGGAAAATGGTCTGATTAAGTAAAAGGATACAAAAATGAAAAAGTTATTAGCTGTTATTTGCGGTATATTGTTTTGCGGCTCGACGGCCAACGCCGACCAAGCGGATTTAACCAAAATTGAAAACTATCTCAACAATTTGCGTTCTCTCAAAGCCAATTTCATTCAAATGGCCAGTAACGGAGGCACCGCCGAAGGCAAGGTTTATATTTCCAAACCGAGCAAACTGCGTATGGAATATACCGCACCGGAACCGCTGCTGATTGTCGGCAACGGCGACTACATTATTTATTATGATAAGGAACTCGACCAAATTACCAATATTGACTATAAAGACATTCCGGCCACGGTTATTTTAACCCGCCAGATAAAATTTGACGGTACCAATCTGAAAGTGACTGATTTGTATAAAGACAGCGGACAAACTTCAATCACGGTGGAAACGCCGAAAACACCCGGAGTTAAACCGATTACGCTGGTGTTTGACAACGAACCGTTCCGCTTAAAACAATGGAAAGTGATTGACCCGCAAAATATCGAAATTACGGTTTCTTTGTTTGATGTTGCACAAGATGAGGAATTGTCCGATAACTTATTCAAATTTGATAAAAATGTCGGCAAGTCAAAATCCAAAACCCAGCGCAAATAATTTTGCCGTTTATAATTTTTTCGGCCGCGATTCCGTCGCGGCTTTTTTTATTGCTGAAAATACTTGAAGCAATAAAAATTTTGTGATAAATTACCCTCAAAATCAATTATTTGGCCTATGAAAAAGAAAATTAAGAAAATTATTAAGAGAATGGTATTATATGCTCTCGCTTTGGCGTTGTTGCTGATACCGGTGGGGATTTTGGCATTTGCCGTCGTAATGTGCTTTATAATGCTTTCGGTGTTTATCAACTCGCATTTCTGCGATATGGATGTACTGCAGTACGTCTTTACCATAGCGGCATTTGTATTTTTTGTATATTTTGCCCCCGATGTTTGCCACTTTGTGGAGAAATATGTATAAAAATAAAACACCCGACATAACTTGTTCGGGTGTTTTATTTTTCTGCAACGTCCGATTACCACACAGAGAGGCAACCGCAGCTCCACTTCAGACGAGCGACGCAGATGCGGGCAAAGCTGTCAAGCATCTGCTGCTGTGCCGATGATGGATTCACCGTCAAGCTGGCATTGTGCACAGCACCGGGAATCTTGGTGGCACGACCGGAGAGATCAACAAGCCCCAAATCTTTGTGCGTAACCTGGCCGGCGCTGTTCTCAATTGTTGCCAACACTTCGTTCTTCTCATTTGCGTTGAATGTTACATCAAACGCTTCATACCGTGTACTAACGGACTCCTTAAATAATTTTCTCATACGCTATAATTGTAAAGATAACGTATCCCTTATAACACGCCTAACTTATTTTGTCAAATACAAAATTAATTTTGTTTATTCTGCGGCCGCGCGCATCAATTTTATTTCGGCGGCATATCCGGCCAAATCGTTCGGTGTTTCCAATATCATCGGCAAATCCTTCACCGCCGGATGGCGCACAAAACGCTCCAGCGCCGCCTGACCGATTTCGCCCGCGCCGATTTTGGCATGGCGGTCTTTGTTAGAGGCAAACGGCATCATACTGTCATTAAGGTGCACCGCTTTAAGCCGTTCCAAGCCGATAATTTTATCAAACTCGGTAAACACACCGTCAAGATTGTTCACAATGTCATAACCGGCGGCAAAAACGTGGCAGGTATCCAAACACACGCCCATTTTTTCTTTTAACTTCACGTCGGCAATAATCTCTGCCAGTTCCTCAAAACTGCGCCCCACTTCCGAGCCTTTGCCCGACATGGTTTCAAGCAGCACCGTTGTAGTATGTTCCGGCTTTAATATCCGATTCAGAGTCTCAATAATCATGGCGATTCCTTTGTCCGCGCCCTGCCCCACATGCGAACCCGGATGAAAATTGTAGTAGTTATGCGGCACATATTCCATCCGCTCCAAATCATCGGCCAGCACCATCAGCGCAAACTCGCGTGTTTGCGGATTGTCCGAACACGGGTTGAGCGTATACGGTGCATGCGCCACAATCTTGGCAAAACCGTTTGCGCGCGCATAATCATTATATTTTTGCGCATCGGCCGAATCGATGTCTTTGGCCTTGCCGCCCTGCGGATTGCGTGTGAAAAATTGAAACGTATCGGCGCCGATGGATTGTGCCTCCTTGCCGATATGTAAAAATCCTTTGGAAATCGAGAGATGACAACCGATATGCAACATTTTTTATCCTTTCTGCCGTTTTTTTGCATTGTATGATAAAATAAAAAATAGGCAAGCATAAAAAAATGTCTTGCATTTTTTGTACATTTTTGTTAAATTTATAAACGCAAACAATATTATTTATCTATGAATGAAAATGAAATCCGAAATGTGATATGGCAGCTCAGCCGCTATATTACATCTTGCCGATTGGCAAATCTTAGTGATGAAAAGGTATCAGACTTGTTAAAGAAAGTCTTTGCCTTGAGGTTGGCAACAATGAGTTCAGATCTCCACGAGATTGAGCACCAAATTGTGGACCAATGCTTCACAGCAGTTTCTGCCGAAGCCCGCCGCCGCGGATTGAGTGTCCCCGGTTTGCCGGTTGAGGTGGTGATTGACGCCGACGGTACCTTCCGCAAAGGGGAGAAAGAACTGCGTCGCGCCTTGCGCACGCTCAGCTTCGAGGAGATGATGAATTTCATCGATTCGTTGCTGGCAGAGCCGCTCAGCGAAGCGCAACGCATGACAATTATTAAAAGCAAACCCGCCGGATTCTATTCCGACGGGTTTGCTTTTTGTAAATTGTACTGTTCAGGCTTCGGCCTCCTTCTCCAGAGAAACCACAAAGTCCTCCAGAGTGCTGCGGGTCTTGCCGACTACGGAAACCACCTTGACTTCGAGGTTGCCGGGCTCACCGGTAACACGCACTTTGACATCGGTGCCGATGATCAGCAAGGCATACATATCCTCGGCCGTCATATCGCAGAAATCACGAACGTGGATCGAGAGCAACGTCGGTGACGTGTACTTCTTCTTGGCATCTCCTTGGTTGTGGAGGGTTGCCTCGGTTACAAACATCTTGAAGGTTGAGAGCTTCTCACCAATCGACTTCAAGCCACAGCTAACTACACCCGAAAGGGTGACATCAATTTTTTTCTCCATACGCTAAAAATAATAACTAAATTGTAAAACACTTGATGTCCTGTATAACACATTCGTTTAATTTTGTCAAACTAAAAATAAATATTGACGCATTTTTTCTTTTTTGCTATAAGTCCGCATTATAATTTTTTTAAGGAGCGAACCATGAAAATAATCTCCTCGGAACAAGTAGAAGCGGCGTGCCGACTGATTGCTCAACGTATTAAAGCGCAATCGCCGGAAAAATATACGCTGGCCGCAGTTTCGCGCGGCGGGTTGATGCCGACGGCATTGGTGGCACACTATCTTAATTGCAAAGATATATTGTTTATCCGCCTTTCCTCCTACGATTCCGATAAAGAGCGCTCGCAAATACGATGAGCCGGACACTTATATTATAGATGATATTTGCGACAGCGGCGAAACATTGCGCTATCTGCGCCAAAAATACCCGCACGCGCAGATTTATACGCTGATTAATAAAAATCCCGAAATCAAACCGGATTTTGCCGCGCTGACCGAACCGCAAGGGTTGTGGATAAACTTTCCGTGGGAACCGGAAGACCGCACCGAAAACTAATCAAATTTCAACGAATATTTAATATCGCCGAGTTCATCATAAAGCTCGGTAAAGTTGTTGCAATTCAACACCTTTTGCAAGATTCGGTCGGCCGCTTTCGGCTCGTATTTATCAAGATAATGCCGATAATTTTTCTCCACCATTGCCAAGCGTTTTGTTTCGTCGGCCAACAACTCTTCTATGCCGCTATACATCTGCTCGACCGTTTCATACATATACGGAAAATCCGGCGCCTGATATTCGTGGAAAGAAAGCGCAGCATTTTCGGTGTTGATTTTCACCACATACGGCACCTTAAGCCGCATTAAATCAATAAACGCCAATGCCGAAGACATCGGAAAACTGTCAATAAACAAATCGGCACACTTGAACGCCAGTTCATAATTCTTTTGGTACGGTAACAATATCAAGCGCTCTTTAACCGGCGAGTCGGCAAACATTTTTTGCACAAACTCCGCCTCAAAATCCCGCATTTCCGTAATTACCACGTGATACAAGTCCGGATGCTCGGTCAGCAATTTTTCCACCATTTCAAAATAGCGCGAGCTATTGTCGGTATCAAAAAATTTATAACTGGCCGCTCCCGATAAAGTGCATAACTTGCCTTGCGGAATCCCCATTTTTTGCCGCATATCGACAATTTCCTCGGCACTGAATTGCGGATTTTCTTCTTCCGGCTTAGAAATCAGCCCGACAATATGCGTTTGCGGAATCTTCCGCAGTTTTTGCGTAACATAAGCTGAACTCGGCGTTTCTTCCAGCACCAAATCGGCAAAAGACATGGCAAGCGCCGGCCGATGTGTAGCGTGATTAACAAAGAAAACTTTGATGTTTGTGTGCCGCTTTATCAACGCCAACACCGCCGTTGCCACCACGTCATCGGTATGAATAAACACAAATATCGCCCGCGGTGCAAACGCTACAATACCATCATAAATCTCACGAATATTTTTTTCTTCCGAGCAGGAAAACTGCCGAAAATTTTTGATTTTCGATATTTTTTGCAAATAGCTTAAAGTCTGCGGCGCAGCTTTACGCGAAGTACCGGTTGTAGTCAGAAACAGCGTTTCTTCATAGCGCGGCGCCAGCGTTTTTTGCATATCGCGCATCCATTTGGTATGCCCGCCCATATCATAAATTTTGGTCGCCAAAAATGCCACCCGTTGCGGATTGGATATACAACCATCAACATTTTCATAAGTTGCGACCACCTCGTCAATGCGCTTATCCAAATGCCGCACATCAAAACTTTCGCCGGCGGCAAAATCCGCCCTGATTGCATCAAACGGGCTTTTTAGCAAAAACAACGGAACACCGCATAAATAAAATTTGGTATGTCCTTTTTTATACTTGATTTTCACAATCGAAAGGCCGCAGATTTTCACTTGGCCGTCAACAATTTCCACTATTTTCATCTGTTTTTCCAAAAACTTAAACTTATATTGATAACCCTATCCTGTTCCGCATCCGTCAAATCATAATACAACGGCAAACGCACCAATGTATCGGAAATCTTATCCGTATTCGGCATTTCGTAAGGTGTGCGACAGAATTTCTGTCCCGCCGGAGCCGAATGCAGCGGAATATAGTGGAACGGCGTTGCTATTTCGTTTGCTTTCATATAAGCAATAAACTCGGTACGCGTTTGCAAGTCCTTCAACAGCAAATAGAACATATGCGCATTGTTGGAACATTCCGCCGGAATAATCGGACGACGCACCTCTCCTTGCGTTTCAAGTTCGGCAAAAGCATCATTATAACGTTGCCAAATTTGCCGACGTCTAGCCTGAATTTCATCGGCCTTTTCCAAAACCGAATACAAATAAGCCGCCACAATATCGCTCGGCAAATACGATGAGCCTTTATCCACCCAGGTATATTTATCCACCTGACCGCGGAAAAATTTGCTGCGATTGGTGCCTTTTTCACGCACAATCTCGGCACGTTCCGCCAATTCGGCATTGTTTGTCACAAACAATCCGCCTTCACCCGCCATAATATTTTTGGTTTCGTGGAACGAAAAACAGCCCATATCGCTGCAAGTTCCGAGCGGACGCCCCTTATAATATGCATCAAAAGCCTGTGCTGCATCTTCAATCACCAACAGATTGTGCTTTTGGGCAATCGCATTTATGGTATCCATCTCACAAGCCACACCTGCATAGTGCACCGGCACAATCGCTCTGGTTTTCGGGGTAATCGCTGCTTCAATTTTTTGTTCGTCCAAATTAAGCGTATCCGGTCTGATGTCGACAAACACCGGTACGGCTCCCTGTAACACAAATGCATTGGCCGTAGAGCAAAAAGTAAACGACGGCATAATAACTTCGTCGCCCGGCTGCAAATCGGCCAAAATAGCAGCCATTTCCAGCGCCGCAGTACCGGAAAGCGTCAACAACGCTTCGCGGCAATCTAATTTATTACGCATATATTCGTTGCATAATTTGGTATATTTACCGTCGCCGGAAACATGCTTTTGCGCAAAAGCGTCGGCAATATATTTTTCGGAATGTTCGGTAAATACCGGATTATTGAATTTTATCACTTTTTTAGTCCTCATACAAATTATTTATGTTGTAAATACCAATCAACCGTTTTAACAATTCCGGTCTCAAAATTTTCATCCGGATGCCAGCCGAGTTCATTAGTCAGCTTGGAAGCGTCAATGGCATAACGAAAATCGTGTCCGGCTCGGTCTGCTACAAATGTAATCAATTCGGCATATTTTTTGCCGCCGGTGCGCGGTCTGCGTTCATCCAGCAAAGCGCAAATTTTCTTAACGATTACGATGTTGCTGCGTTCGTTGTTGCCACCGACATTATAAGTTTCTCCGGCCTTTCCGGTATGGAATATCAAATCAATCGCCTTACAATGGTCCAAAACATACAACCAGTCACGCACGTTTTCGCCCTTGCCGTAAATTGGCAGCGGTTCTTCCGCCAACGCCTTGGCAATAATATGCGGAATCAGTTTTTCGTGATGTTGCTTCGGCCCGTAGTTATTGGAACAGTTTGAAGTGGTCACGTTCATACCGAAAGTATGATGATAGGCGCGCACCAAAAAGTCCGAACTTGCCTTGCTGGCGGAATATGGCGAATTCGGCGCATACGGCGTGGTTTCGCGGAAAAATCCCTCGGCACCGAGTGCACCATACACCTCATCGGTGGAAATATGATGAAAACGACAATCCTCATAGCCCGATTTAAACTTATTCGGTGCTTCCATCCAATGTTTGTGCGCCGCCTCCAACAAATTAAACGTACCGATGATGTTGGTGTTGATAAACGCGCGCGGTCCTTTAATCGAATTATCAACATGACTTTCCGCCGCAAAATGAATCACACCGCGAATATCGTATTTTTCAAACAATTCATCCATTTTTTCGGCATCGCAAATATCTTCCTCAACAAAAGTATAATTCGGCATATTTTCACATTCGCGCAAATTATCCAAATTGCCGGCATAAGTCAGTTTATCAACATTAATTATTTGATATTGCGGATATTTTGCGCAAAAATACGGCACAAAGTTGGAACCTATAAATCCGGCGCCGCCGGTAATCATAATTGTTTTAAGCATTGTTTCAGGCCTTCCTCCCAATGTTCGATCTCAATACCGAACGTTTGTTTGATTTTGCTCTTATCAAGCACGCTGTAAAACGGACGTGTCGCCTTGGTCGGATACGCCGCCGAAAGTATCGGATTTACCCTGCATTTCAATCCGGATAATTCCATAATTTTACGCGCAAAATCATACCACGAACAAACACCTTCGTTTGTAAAATGGTACACACCTTTATTTTCGGCGTTCATCTGCGGCAAAATTCGCACAATCGCCGCCGCCAAATTTGCAGCATAAGTCGGTGTACCGATTTGATCGGCCACTACGTTCAAACTCTCGCGTTCTGCCCCCAAACGGCGCATGGTTTTCACAAAATTGTTGCCATACGGCGAATAGAGCCATGCCGTTCGAATAACCACCGCTTCTTTAGCATATTGCAAAACTTCTTGCTCGCCTGCCAATTTAGTGCGCCCGTAAACCGAAACCGGATGCGCCGCATCTTCCGGCTGATACGGCTTATGCCCCAAACCGTCAAACACATAATCGGTGGAAACATGAATTATTTTAACTCCCGACTTTGCCAGATTGCGCGGTCCGTCAATATTGATTTTTGCCGCAGATGCCTCATCATCTTCGGCCTTATCTACCGCCGTATATGCCGCGCAGTTGATGACGGTATCGACATTATGTTCGTCAATATACGCCTTAACCGCTGCTTCATCGGTAATATCCAAATCGGCAACGTCCGTCAAAAGCGCTTGCGGCAGCAACTTTGCAAGTTCTGTTCCGAGCTGACCGTTACTACCCGTTATCAGGAACATCTTTCAACCCTTTCGCGATTCTGTCTTTTTCCGAAGTCAGCACCTTATTGGCCGGAACTCGCCAATCCACCCCGATTTGCGGATCATCGTAACGTATACCGAACTCGGCTTCTTTGCAATATAAATTATCAACTTTATAAGCAAACACTGCGGTTTCGGAAAGCACCGAAAATCCGTGCAAAAAATGGCGCGGAATAAACAACTGACGCTGATTTTCCGCCGATAATTCCACCGCCACATATTTACCGAATGTCGGCGAACCTTTGCGGATATCTACCGCCACATCCAATACTTTACCTTGCAATACCCGCACCAGTTTGGCCTGACTGTGTTCTCCGAGCTGACAATGCAATCCGCGGATTACCCCGTAGCTCGATTTGGATTGATTATCCTGAATAAAACGGTTGGTAATGCCGTTTTTGATGAACTCCGCCTCATTATAACTCTCAAAAAAATAGCCGCGCGCATCTTCAAAAATCCGCGGTTCTACGATATAAACACCTTCTATTTCCGTTTTGATAAAATTAAAACTCATGTTTTTCCTCATATACTTTTTGCAGATATTTTTTATAGTTGCTGTCTTTCAATGACTCAATCAGTGCCATCATTTGTTCGTCGCTCATAAAGCCGCGACGATAAGCGATTTCTTCAATACAGGCGATTTTCAAACCCTGCCGCTTTTCGATAATCTGCACAAACTGTCCGGCATCCATCAGGCTGTCCGGCGTACCGGCATCAAGCCAAGCATTGCCGCGCGGCATTACCACCGCATTAAGGCGTTTTTCTAGCAAATAAAGATTGTTTAAATCGGTAATTTCCAACTCTCCGCGTGCCGAAGGTTGTAACTTGCGGGCTTTTTCCACCACATCGGCCGGATAAAAATACAATCCGACCGAGGCATAATTTGACTTCGGCTGTTTTGGTTTTTCTTCAATCGACAGCACATGATTATCCTTATCAAATTCCACCACACCGAAACGTTCCGGATCGGAAACGTGATGTGCAAAAATCGTGGCACGTTTGCCGCAATTGTTTTTTACTTCTTCCTTAAAACTGTGGAATTGCTGTCCCATATAAAAGATATTATCGCCCAAAATCAGGCACACATCATCATTGCCTACAAAATCCGCGCCGATAGTAAACGCCTGCGCAATCCCTTTAGGCTCATTTTGTACGGCATAACTTATATTGAGCCCGAGCATTTTACCGTCGCCGAACAATTTTTCAATATTAGGCGTATCTTGCGGAGTGGAAATAATTAAAATATCTTTTATCCCGAACAACATCAATGTCGAAAGCGGATAATAAATCATCGGCTTATCATACACCGGCAACAGTTGTTTTGAAATCGTTTTGGTCAGCGGATACAAGCGAGAACCGCTGCCGCCGGCTAATAATATTCCCTTCATGGTTTAGTCCCTCCACATTTACACAGTTTATAATTTACGCGTAATATTGCGCGAATACCACGCTAAACAACGATTTATAAACAATATTTTAAAGCAAAAACGCCGCCCGAAAAATCGGCGGCTCCGTCATCCGATAAATTCCATAAAATTAACGGCAGTTAAAATTCTCTTTTATGTATTTCATATCGACGTTTTTCTTCGGACTCCAAATTTTCAACGCATTGCAGGCATAATGCGCAAAACAGGAAATACGCTCTGCCGGTGACAGGCTTTTTTCACCCATATAGCGTTTGAAAGCTGCCCATGCCATTTTATCTTTGCGCCGACTCAACTGATTAGGCCGCACACGATACAGCATCAACACCTCATTCAAGCCGTAAAAATGCTCGCCGGAGCGCAAATAGTCCATCCATAAACGCGCGTCTTCGCATATTTTTCTGTCTGCCGGAAAATGCACATCTTTAATTCGTTTACGGTCAATCATCACCGATGACATACGGATTTGCGAGGTTTTCATATAAGCTTTCATATCAATTTCTTCATCAACACCGCTTTGCCCCTGTTTTGCCATATTACCCTCGCTATCGATAAACCCGAAAGCCGTGTGCGAAAGAGCGGCGTCGTGTTTTTGCATAAAAAATATTTGTTTGGAAAGTTTGGCTTTGCCCCACAAATCATCGGCATCAATAAAGGCCAAAAAACGCCCTTCGGCTTTAGATATACCGATATTACGCGCCGCAGCCACCCCTTTATTTTCCGGCAACGTAATGACTTTTATGCGCGAATCACTCTCGGCAAACGACTTAATTTCCTCTGCCGTATTATCGGTAGAAGCGTCGTTAATAATAATCATTTCCCAGTTTTTATAATCCTGATTTTGTACCGACCGAATAGTGTGCTTGATATATTTTCCGCAGTTATGAACCGGCAGAATAACCGATACATTAGTCATTTTACCCTCTTTTTTGGTTACAATACGCTGATTTTAGCATATGCTTATTTTTTGTCAAGCATCATTTTATGTCGACAACGAAATCGGTAGCAGTAGAATTACGAATATCCTCAAGCGAAGAATACGGACTTATTTCGCGCAAAACCAAGCCATCGACCGCAACATCAAACACCGCTTTTTCGGTAATGATGCGATTTACTTTATGTACCGCGGTCAGCGGCAAAGTACATTTTTGCAAAATTTTCGGTGCACCTTTGGCCGTGTGCTCCATAGCTATAATCAATCGTTTGGTACCGACCACCAAATCCATGGCCCCACCCATCCCCGGAGTATATTTTCCCGGAATGCACCAGTTGGCGAGGTTGCCCTCGGCATCTACTTGCAACGCACCCAAAACCGTAATATCGATATGTCCGCCACGCATCATAGAAAAAGAAGCCAAGCTGTCCAAAAAGCAACCGCCGGCTTTGAGCGTTACGCCGAAACCGCCGGCATTGGTAATATGACAATCGCGTGTTGTATCGTCCTGATATCCGCCGACACCGAGAACGCCGTTTTCCGACTGAATTATAATATTAATCCCCTGCGGTAGATACTTTACAGCTTTGGTCGGCAAACCGATACCGAGCGTAACCACATCGCCGTCATGCAATTCTTGCGCCACGCGACGGGCAATAATTTCTTGCATTTGTTCTTTAGAGAGTTCCATTGCAGCCTCCGTCAATCAGATAATCGACATAAATTCCCGGTACTGCAATATGGTCGGGATTCAGCGGTTCGTCGGAGATATGCTCAACTTCGGCAATAACCACCTCGGCAGCCGGCGGCATCAATGCGTTAAAGTTGCGGGTAGAACCGTGAAAAGCCAAATTGCCGAAACGGTCGGCATAAGTAGCATAAACCAAAGCAACTTCAGCCTTGAGCGGCATTTCCAATAAATAGTCTTTACCCTCAACCGTGATGATTTTTTTGTTTTGCGCGACCTCGGTACCGACACCGACCGGCGTCAAGATTCCGCCCAAACCGGCGCCGCCGGCACGCACCCGCTCGGCCAACGAACCTTGCGGTTGCAGGTCAATTTCTATTTTTTTTTCGTTATAAAGACGTACGGTTTCGGGATTGGTGCCGATATGCGAAACAATCGCTTTTTTGATTTTGCCGGCGCAAACCAATTTACCGCGATTGGTAGCGGCTTCTCCGGTATCGTTGGCAATCAGCGTAAAACCTGAAAGGTCGGTTTTAAGCAGTTCATCAATAACCAATTCCGGCGAACCGCAATTTAAGAAACCGCCTATCATAATTGTCTGATTATTTTTAAAAAATGCGACTGCTTCAGCCGGAGTAATCAATTTTGCCATACATTTTCCCCAATCAGACGCCAGTTTATCCGAAACCAAACGAATGTCAAGCCGGTCGGAAAGATTAATCAACAAGCTGTTTGACGAGATATTAATACAGCCCCTAAAAATCCGGAGAATGCGGTAAATACGCAGTAAGCGGGCTGGCGCGGTGTACAAAAGAAGTACACGACAAAACAGGCACAGACTTGCTAAAAATCCGGAGAATGCGGTAAATACGCAGTAAGCTGGTTGGCGCAGTGTACGAAAAAGGTACACGACAAAACAGGCATATTCCTATTAAAAATCCGGATAATGCGGTAAATACGAAGGGGTTTTTCGACGACGTGTACAAAAGAAGTACACGAGGAGAAAAACCCCAAGTAGTTACCCATTATACGGATTTTAAAACTTATATTGATATGTTAAAGCAAACATATTACTATGGTTATGATATTTTGCGTCTAAATCACCACCCTGATAGTGATCGCGAACACGACCGTGCATCATGGTTAAGAAGGCATAACCCAAATCGAATTGATGGTGTCCTGTGGTGTAGCTGGCACCGGCAGAGAGCCAAATACGATCAGAGTCTGGAATACGATTGGTACGGAAATTGTTGTTGGCAGTCGGTGCCTGATCCCAAGCGGTACCGGCACGGAATGTCCAGTTTTCGTTAGCATAATATTCCTGACCGAGAGCAAAGGTCCAAGAATCCTTCCAACGATATTCCACACTGTGGTCGCCGGCATAAGAATGTGCCGGAAACTCATAGAAACGATGCCATTGAATATATTTCACCGTAGCTTCGGTTGCCCACTTATCACTCCATTTATGATAACCGGAAAGAATCCAACTGGCCGGCAATTCCGGATCAGCCATAGTTTCATAACGGCCAAACATGTCTTTTACACCATAAGGCGTATCAGCTTCCATATAAATGTATTCTTTACCGTGAGCATGCTGTGTACTCTTGAAACGATAAGAAAGGCCAATGCGGGTATTTTCATCAAATTCATACATTGCGCCGAGTTGCCAACTTTGCGACCAACCTTTAACCCGGTAATCACTGGTTCCGTTAGCACTCAAAACACCTACTTGAGACGGATAAGGCATATTGTTAATATTGCTGGTCAGCTGACCTTTAATGTAACGCAAGATGGCGCTGGCACCCAAAGACAAACCCATATCAAAGCGATAAGCGGTTGATAAGTTAGCGTCAACTACTTCCAATTCGGATTTACGCACGCCGACCGGCTCATTTTGTGCCACATAGCTGTCGTGCTTATATTTGGTGGAAAGTCCGTACGGAACGTACACACCGGCGCCGAAGAACCATTTATTATTCAAATTATATTGTCCCATAATACTCGGCAGCGGTACGAAATAATCCATTTTATCGGTACCTTGTTCACTTTTGGCTTTGGCGGCGATTTCCGTCAGTGCCAAACCGACTTGTACACCCGAGCGTTTTTGAGCAGTCATGCCGGCCGGATTGTAGCCCAAAGCGGAAAAGTCATCACCTACTACGCCGATACCGGCAAACGAACGACCCAAACCGGTGGCGGAAAATTCATTAAGTTGATAACCTGCCGCATTGGCATTTTGTGCGCCCAAAATTGCGGCAAGAGCTGTCATTAAATAAAGTTTTTTCATTAGTCCTCTCTTGTGTTACTTTATTAAACTCACGTATTTCAAGCTAACACCGACCGCCCCTTGCGTAAACATTATTTTTTTTGCGCGGGTAGTTTCTTTGAGGAAACTAATGATTATTTAGGGAGCTAAACAACGTTTCATTCAGCTTTTTCTGTGGATAACTTTCACGAGTATAGCATAATTACAAAAAAAATTTTACGATACGAACAGTTTCAATTTTTATAAGGATTATAGATATGGCAACAGTAAACGATACGGACTTTTCCGATATTTATATCATTCCAGACGGAACCGGATATATTTGGGGGCAAAAAACACCGAGCGGTTTAATTCCTACGCATCCGGACGATTACGAAGAATTTAAGCAGGCTCTGAAGGATACGTATGACGGCACCAACCCGAGTTTTTTGGTGCGTTATAAAGGACGTAACTATCGTGTTGAACGCACGGTAACCATTGACGGCGAGCAATTCTGTGCCCGTAAAATGCCGCACTCCATACCGGACATCAATACCCTCGGCATCGATGATCGCTTATTGCGCTATCTTATTTCTTTGAGCGGTGCCTCCGGTTTGTTATTGGTAGCCGGCACCACCGGTTCCGGTAAAACAACAACTCTTTCCGCACTTCTCCGCGAATGGTTGGTACGCGAAGGTGGTTATGCCTTTACGCTTGAAGATCCGGTGGAAATGCCTCTTGACGGCACTTATCAAACCATCAACGGCGAACTGGGAATTTGCAAACAAATGACACCGCCTAACGGCTCATGGCAAAACGGTTTGAAGTCAATGTTGCGTTCCAAGCCGCGCTATGTTTACCTCGGCGAGATTCGTGACCCTGACGTAGCCTCGGAGGCTTTGCGTGCTGCCATTTCCGGTCACTTGGTATTATCTTCCATTCACGCGGCAACCGTTACCGATGCCGTACACTCTGTGGTTAAGTACGCCGCTGCCAGCGGTATTTCCGAAGAAATGTCATACGACTTAGTCGGCAACGGTATTTTAGGCGTGTTACACCAAACTCTGGTGGGAGTACCGAAACATCCGAAAATTGAATATGTATTTGCCAATCCGGATACTTCCGCCGGTGACCAAGTACGCGGTATCATCAAGAGCGGAAAGCTGAATCTGGCAACAACCATTGAAACTCAACGCGTTCGCTTAAGCCGTGGAATACCGCTGTTTGATATGCAGTAAAATAATCTCGCACAAAATGCGTATATTAATAATTTATCAAGACTTTTGCGCTAGCATAAAGCAAAATATAAACAAACAGAGGATACATCATGAGTAACCAAAATGAAACTATTGAGCAAACTTTAAAAACTTGGGATTATTGCAAAAATGTTTTCCGCTTGCTGAGTCAGGGTAAATTCGGTTCTGCTTTGTATGAGCTGTGGCCGTTAAGCAAAACTTTCTATAAGAATAACCTGAAAGGTAAATATGTTGAAGTGAAAGGACGTAAAATCCCGCTGACGGCCGTATTGGTTGCGGCTTTGGCCATTATGTACTGTTTTTCAACGCCGGGCGAAAATTCCGATGCCGATAAATCCGGTAAAGCATACATTGTAAATAATGCCTACGAAAAAGACGGATTGCGCGTTTATGATTTAAAAAAGTGTAATGCCTCTGCCTGCGGATACATTGAAAACGGTACCGACAAACATTTTGAGCATATCAAAGTTAAATTGGTATTCTACGGTCCGACCGGAAAAAGTGTGGCGGAAGGTACTGCCGATGCTTGGGAAATGAATCCGCGTACACGCGCCGAATTTACGGTTCCGTGTTCTGAAGAGTTTGCTTATCCGAAGCTGATTGATGTGCTGATTAATCCGAAACTTGATGATGAGGAAGAAGTTAAAACAGTACCGAACAAACAACCTGTTTCGGCGCGACCAAATCCGGCATAGGTTCCGCAACAATAAAACAAAAAAACATTTTTTAATAAAAAAAGAGTTCCGTAAAGGAACTCTTTTTTATTGTCGGTAAACCGTGTTTAAATATCCATTGTATCCAGCAAATTACGGGTATATGCGCGCAACTCGCCGCTGTTCATCAGGCTCAATTTAATATCGGCCTTTTGCAAATCAACATTGGTACCGCAATCAAAACGCATACCTTTGGTCAAAACCCCGTAAATCGGCATACCGCGAATAGCCGCCAAATTCAAGGCATCGGTAAGATTGATTTCGCCGTTGGAACCTTTAGTTACTTCCGGCAAAATATCCAAAACCTCATTCGGAATTATATAAGGTCCCATAGAAGCATAATTTGAAGGCACTTCTTCCAACTTCGGCTTTTCCACCAAGCCGGAAGCCTTAACAATATTACCGTCACGTTTGGCTCCGATCAATGCTCCGTAACGCACCATTTCTTCACGCGGGCATTCCATAATATTTTCCACAATACCGCCTTTTTGTGTATAAACATCGCACAGCTGCTTCAAAACTCCGTCTCCGTGCAGATTAATGTAAACATCATCAACCCACATCACGGCAAAATCGCGTTTTCCGATGATTTCTTTTGCCATTAAAATAGCATGTCCGTTACCTTTAGGCTCGTTTTGACAAGCGAAAGAAAACCTCATACCGGCCGGAATGATTTCCTGCAAGCTTTTCAACAAATCATCTTTATGTTTTGCCTTAAGATGTTCTTCCAACTCCGGTGCCGGCGAATAATATTTTGCAAACATATTTTTACAGGCATCATCGCTGTAAATAAATACGATTTCCTTTATTCCGGCTTCCGCACACGCATTAACGGCATATTGAATTACCGGCTTATTGTTAAGTGTCATAAATCCTTTATGCAAAACTTTGGTAGTCGGCAGATTGCGTGTTGACAACCCTGCTACCGGTAAAACACATACCTCTGGACTTTTAAACATGATATTCTCCTTTTTTAATTTATCATTATTTTACAATAATCGTTCCGCTCGGTTTTTGGACTTCACCCGCAACCGGACGCAGAATTCCCGAACTCTTTTTCGGTGTTTCCGCGGCGGTTGTCGGTGTATCATACGAACGAATTATTTTACCGCTCGGTGTACCAGTAGCCGTGCGGGAAACGTCATTAGCGAGCGGATCGGCATATTTTATTGTTTCTGCTTTATCCGCTTCAACATCTTTTTTCTCAACGTTATTCTCTGCCGAGCTTTCCGTTGCGACAGAATTTTCACCCTTGTCGGTTACATTTTGTTTGCTGTCGGCAACATTCACCTTTTCGGAAATAACGGCTATCGGTTCTTCTGCTTTGGTATTATTTTTTTCCGCCAAAAGATTATCAGCATCTTCCGCCGCCTCGGCTAAACGCTTTTTCTCTGCTGCCAGCCGCTCCTTATCATAAACTGACTGACGCTCATTGACTATCTTGGTTATCATCTCGTCAACCGTATTCTGCGCATCGGTAATCGATACACATTGATTTTTCATTTGCAACAGCATTGTATCAAGTTCGGCCAATGTATCTGCTTTTTCCGCATTATCCGGTATAGCTCTTATCTTTTCGACCTGTTTGTTATAATCGCCGTAAATTCCTTCGGCGGTATTAATACTACCCAAAGCCATTTCGCGTTCGCGATTTATATCTTTATTATCGGTCAAATATTGTTTGGCTCTTATTTTTTCCAGCTTTTCGGAAGCGGACGCATACAATGTATCAATTTTTTTAATACCATCCGCACAATTTTTGTGTTCCTTTTCCATCTCGTTATTTAAGGCCTCCAAACGCCGATTGATATCCGCCATCCAAAATTCTTTTATCTCGCCCTCTATGATATCAATTTCCTGACGCGCAACTTGTAATTGGCGTTCTATTTGTGAAATCGTTTCGTTGGTAATATCCGATTGACTGAGCTTTCCCTGAGTTTCTTGCAACGAGCGATGTATTTCGGACAAACGCTCAATTTTTGCCTCATATTTAAATAAGGTTTCATTCACGACTTTTTTGTTCACATAACTTTTTGCCAAATCCGATATTTTTTCAATCCTGTTACCAAGACCGATAGTCTGTAACTTTACCTGTCCGGCATGGTCTTCCGTAGCCTGTTTAACCTTATCCCTTTCCGCTTTTTCTTCTTGCGCCAACTTATCCCAAAAAGCATCATACTTATGAGCAATATCTACGACCGAAATATCGATTATCGGTTTATTGAGGGCAGTAGTCATTTCAAAACTGTATGCCGGTACATCGGATAAAAGCGTATATTTTACATTAACCGAAATGTCGATACGCCAATCCTTTAAGTTAACCTTTCCGTTCAAAACGGCGTTGGTGTGTTCATTTTTCAACGCAATGTTTTCTAAAGATAAAATTCCATTTTTAACGGCAACGGTTGCATTAACCGGATAAAAAGACGTTGAACCTGTTTGTAGGTTTCCCTGTACCATCTGAAACAGTCCTTTGGAGTGATTTCGCTCCGCCAAATCTTTTTCGATGGCTTCCAAATCGATTCCTTTTATTTTTAAGCCGGTTGTCTTAATTCTTGCTGTTCCCGAAAGTCCGGAAACAATACTGTCAAGAGACTGCGCCGATGTTTCAAAATCCAAACCGAGTGACATATCATCGGTTGATAAAGCATAAACACTTCCTCCCAACTCTTTAATCTTTAACTTATTCCAGTTTAATGTTCCGGCAATTTTCGGAGTTTGCGCATAATCTATTTTAACGTTGCCGTTGAGCAAACCGCTATCGTAAGTTGCCGCAATATTTTGCAATAAAATCGTGCCGTTGTTTCCTATAAGACGGAATCTAAGATTATCCGCGGAAAAATCGCCGTATATGCTCTTTTGCGTACTCAAATTAATATCTAAATCCCAATCGTGATAGATATTGAAATCAAACGGTTCTTTGCTCAAATTTAATTTGGATATGAAAGTATCGCCGCTTACTGATGTTGCCGGAGGCACAGCCCCCTTATCTTTTTGTGTTCTTATAAATTGCGCCCAGTTCAGCTCATTTACGCTCACTTCACCTTTGATTGAGCGAACTTTTTTATCGATTTTAACGGTGATGTTACCGGTATACTGCGATGGTCCCAGCTGAAATTCCATATTTTCCAAGGAAAAATTATCTATTTTTCCGCGAATATGTGCTTTTCCGTTAAATGCGCCGCGAAAAGATTTATCCGCGCCGGTCATTCCCGTCTTGCTTAAAAGTTGTTCCAAGCGTGTGGTTTTTACAACAAAATCGCCGTTATATTGATTTTGTCCGTCAGTTTCTTGAATCGTACCGTCATAATCAAAACTGTCTGTACCGGCAAGCGCATTGATTTTGAGAGTAAGATGCTCAAAATTACCGCTCAATGCGCCGTTCACAGCTGTATTATCTTGAGAAAACAACTTCCATTCCGGCAAAGAAAGTGCCATTTTTTTGATCAGCGGCATTAAATCCTGTGATTTCAAGTTAAACGACATTTCTTTTATTTGCGGTTTCGGATTCCTAATATCCGTTATGGTAGCCGTAAGCTCCGCCGAAGTCCCCAAAACATCATCTGTCGCAGCCTTGGTTATATTTAAAACTCCGTCTGCATATTGAGCCTCTAATTGCAACTTTTTAACCGAAGCACTGCGGAAAATCGCTTCATCCACATCCGCTTGCAAGTGTACATTTTTATTTTGCAATTTTGCCAGTCCGTCCAAGTCGTATTTCAATGTCGATTCCAAATCCTTCGGTCTATCCTGCCCCGGTGCAAAAATATAATTATCCAAATTCAACTTATCGGCTTTCAAAACTATATCATAAGTATTTGTCGGCAAGGCTACATTCGCCGATATTTTTACGTTTGATTTATCCAGAGTTGAGTTCAATTCTTCAATTTGAATTCCGTTCGGAGTGATTTTGGCACTGGCCGTTATTTTGCCGGCCTGATACGCCCCTTGCGACGGTGCTTTCAAATCAAAACCGAAAGAATTAACCATACTGCGGAAATTACTGCCGTCGGCCACAACATTCAGCGAACAAAGCGGAACTCCATCATTGGCAACAAGATTACCGGTGGCATTCAACACTACGTTTCCGGCACAACCGGCATAAAAATCATCCACACTGAAACCGTCTTTTCTGACCTGTCCTTTTATGCTGACGTTTTCCAGTACTCCTTCCGGCTTATCGCTGATAATAACCCGTACCGACGATATATCATAATCAACATTATAATGCCAATTCGGCGTGAATTTTTCCCCTTTTTGATATTGGGCAAATTTATCTTTAATCTGTGCCCACAACGGCCTGAAATCAAAATCACGCAGCTGATATTTTATTGTTACGGGAATTTGTCCGTCTTCCAGCGGATTCTGCCCGATTACGACTTCACCGGAACCGACCAACAATTGTGAAAACACTATGGAAAAATGCGACAACTCAACGTTCTTACCGTCAATGGAAACATCCGTTGAAAACTGCATAGGTACATTATATGCCTCCGGCAACATCTGTTCGCCCGCCGTCGCATTTACAAAATCAGATGTACGTTTGAAATCGCCTTTGGCAAATCCCTTAAACGTATTCGTCCCCATATTATACGCGCCGTCATAACGCACATAACTTTCCGAGCCTTGATGCAACACCACAAACATCAGATTGGTATCGTTAAGTTGAGATATGGCATCAATCTGCAACGCCGTACCATAGCGTTCTTTGCCCTTCATAAAGTTGCCGTCCAAGCGATACGGACCGCTTACGCTTGCGGATGTAATTTCGGCAGTAAAATCGGTCAGGTCAAATTTTATATTGTGCGATTTATCTTCAAAATGCAATTTGGATTTGCTGAGATTAATCGTCTTCATTAAAAAGCCGTTGTTTTCAACAAAATCAGGTGAAGCGTTATGTTGTACCCAGTTGTTGCGTCCTTCTTCATCAAGAGTTACCCACAATTCGGCATCAACCAAATGCAGAGTCTGAATATCAGGCGCACCTTTGATTAAAGAGAGAAGCGACACATCTGTTTTAAGTTGCGGAATCAGCGCGATGGTATCGTTTGTTTGCGGATTGATTACGCTGACCGATTGCGCCGAAATAACCGGATGAGGAAAATATGAAACCTCCAAATTACCGGCAAATTCGATTTTTTTACCGATAACTTCCGAAATCTGCCGTGCCAATCTTTCCTTGTGCTTATTCCAGTCTATCATTGAAACATAGGTACCGAAACCGGCAGCCAACAATATAATCACACCCAAAGATATCAAAATGATTTTTTTCATCAACGCTTCTCCCATTGATATTAAGATAATCTTGACATTTAATGTATAATATTCGTACAATAAATCAACACATTTTTCTACTTAGAGGCAAAAAAATGGATTATGTAACACAACTGTATGATTTGGCAAAACAATCACGAAATATGGCCTATGCGCCTTATTCAGGTTTTAAGGTGGGAGCAGCTCTCCGCGCTGCCGGCGGCAAAATGTATGCCGGATGCAATGTGGAAAATGTATCTTATCCGTGCGGAACCTGTGCCGAAGCCGGAGCAATCGCCTCTATGGTGGTCAGCGGCGACACTTCACTTGTCGAAATTTTGATTGTTGCCGACACCGACGATATTGTTCCGTGTGGCAATTGCCTGCAAAAAATTGCCGAATTCGGCAATCGAGACACCTTAATTCACAGCGCCGACTTAAACGGCAACGTCAAAACCTATAAATTGGCAGATTTACTGCCGCATAACTTTAGCGCCAAAGAGGTAAAACATGCTTGAAAAATCTTATGAATACTTAAAAGAAAAACTGAACGGTTTTGTGCCGGATACCGCCTTAATTCTCGGCTCTGGCTTGGGTGGAGTCGTTGAAGCAATTGAAAATCCGCTGTATATTCCTTATTCCGACATTCCGTTTTTTCCAACACCTACCGTCAGCGGCCACAAGGGACAAATGTGCATTGGTAAACTGGGTAAACACAACGTGATTTGTATGCAGGGGCGCTTTCATTTTTATGAAGGCATCGACGTTCGTATGATTTATGAAGTTATTCGCGTATTAAAACAGCTCGGGGTGGAACGGTTGATTGTTACCAATGCCGCCGGTTCGCTCAGAATGTATATGCCTGCCGGTAGTATTATGCTGATTGCCGATCACATCAATATGAGCGGCACCAATCCGCTTATCGGTGTTTGCGAAGAACCGTATTTTCCGGATATGAGTAACGCCTATGATATTGAAATGCGCCAAAATTTTATGAAAGTGGCGGAAGAAGAAAGAATACCGGTATTTCAGGGTGTTTACATGATGCTGACCGGCCCTAATTACGAAACTCCGGCCGAAGTCAGAATGTTGCAAATGTTCAACATTGAAGCTGTCGGAATGTCCACTGTGCCTGAGGTGATTTCTGCCGTACAATTGGGAATGAAAGTTATGGGTGTTTCGGTGATTTCCAATCTTGCCACCGGCATGGATTTACGCAAACCCGACCATAAAGAAGTGCTGCAACAGGTCGGACAGGCTACGCATAAACTTACACTTTTGCTTACCAAATTTATGGAAAAGGAGTAAAAATGTTACCGCAGGAAATCATCCGCCGCAAGCGTGACAAAGAAATTTTATCCGACACGGAAATCCGTGAATTTATCGCCGGAATAGGTAATCACACGGTTGACGATACGCAAGTTGCCGCCATGACTATGGCAATTTTTCTCAACGGGCTGAACAAACAAGAAACCATCGATTTGACGCTTGCCATGCGCGATTCGGGCGAAGTTTTGCGTTGGACCGATTTTGATAAGCCGATTGTCGATAAGCACTCCAGCGGCGGTGTCGGCGATAAGGTCAGTCTGATGCTGGCGCCGATGTTGGCGGCCTGCGATGTTTATGTACCGATGATTGCCGGACGCGGTTTGGGACACACCGGCGGCACCGTCGATAAACTCGAAGCTATCCCGAATTATAATACTCAAGCGGATAATACTCTGTTTCGCCAAGTCGTAAAAAAAGTCGGCTGTGCCATTATCGGCCAAACCGGCAATCTGGCACCGGCTGATAAAAAAATTTACGCCATCCGCGATGTTTGCGGCACGGTGGAATCGATTCCGCTGATTACCGCCTCCATCCTTTCCAAAAAGCTGGCGGCCGGCTTGCAATATCTGATTATGGACTTGAAATGCGGCAACGGCGCGTTTATGCAAAATTTTGACGATGCCAAAGCGTTGGCGCAATCCATTATTGATGTATCTAACGGCGCCGGTACCAAAGCTCGCGCGATTATTACCGATATGAACCAAGTTTTGGGAACAACCGCCGGTAATGCGGTAGAAGTAAAAGAAGCGCTGGAATATTTGCAAAACCGCGACATAAATCCGCGACTTGATGCGGTGACCAAAGCATTATGCGTTGAGTTGCTTGTATCATGCGGACGTTGTGAAGATTCTGTCGCCGCAACGCACCTTATTGACGAAGTGCTGACTTCGGGCAAAGCCTTGGCAAAATTTGCGCAGATGGTATCGGCTCTGGGCGGGCCTGTCGACTTTGTCGAGCATAGCGACCGTTATTTACCGCAAGCCGCACATATAAAACCTATTTTTGCGCCAAACAGCGGTTATGTTTGCGCCATAGATGCCCGCACCGTCGGTTTAAGCATTATTGAACTCGGCGGCGGACGCAGTATGCCGGCGCAAAAGCTTGATTTGGCTACCGGCTATACGGAATTTGCGCAAATCGGAGACTATGTTGATGCACATAAGCCGTTGGCTATAGTGCATTATCAAACCGAAGAACAGTTTGAACGCGCCGGAGAATACTTGTTTAAGGCTGTCACTGTCGGCGATAAACCGCAACCGGTCCATAACCCGATTATTCTCACGCTTTCGTAAACGAACCGAACTTCACTATTTTGAAAATACATTGCGGGTTGCTAAAATCAGCGCCGACAAAACTCCGACGATGTTTACAGCTGCCACACCCCATGCAATATATTTTTGCACAACCTCACTCAAAGAAATGAATTCAGTTGGTCCTAAAACCAATAAATCAAAAACAAATAAAATATATCCGACAAGCCCGATATAATATAAATACACCGACAGCTTAGGAAACTTATTTATAAACTTCTGTAAAAGAGCAATTTTCTTGCCAAATAAAATCATGAAAAAGAGGATAACAAACAAAATATCAAAAATCATTGATAGATTGCTTGCAAAGCCATCTACCAAATCAATGATATAGCCTATCACAAAATAAAGTCCGCCTAATATGCATATTTCTTTTGTTTTTTCATTCATTTGTTATCCTCCTTACTATAAAAAATAAAAATGCACGGTTTTTCGATTGTCAGCATACTACTTTTTTTCGGAGTAATTTTCTTCGAACCGAAAATTACCGCATAAAGAATTTCTCTTATCGGTTATGTTATTTCATGCATAATGATATATTTAATTTGAGATACGCTCATTTTACTCCCCTTGCTCATCTGCCCATCATTTATACGTTATAATATGTTCGGCAGATGTCGAGTTAGTTGTAACATTATTATTTTACAAATTTTTTGTCAGTTACTGTTCTTTATAATGGTTGTAATGATAAAATACGCTGCTTTGTTATAATATAACAATACTACGAGTTCCATTATCAACCAAGGTATCG